>CALRLN020000017.1:0-27203 GCA_943368675.1 Chitinophaga pinensis
ACTCGTAAAAGAAACAAAAAGGGACTTATCTAAAGCACTACATCGTCTTTAAAAACGTGTTTAGCCAAATTTACTGGATACCCTTTTTGCTCTGATTTGAAGTAATCCAAAATTGTACTTTTTTATCTACTTCAAAGATATGAGCCAAACATGTCAGCGAAGAGCCTGCTTAATCATTATATTGCTACCACATTCGTTAAATTTTTACTCACATTTTTCACTACTTTTGCCACACGAGTTAAAAGAAACATAATGAACACAGGCGAAGTGCAATTAAGAACCGTCAATATCACCCGCTATGTTACCCCCCTGCGTGAGGGTGGCTCACTGCCGGCTATTGCTGAAGCTGACGACGACTTTCTCTATGTAATCAAATTCCGGGGAGCAGGCCAGGGAGTAAAAGCCCTGATTGCCGAACTGATAGGCGGAGAACTCGCCCGTGCTTTAGGCTTACGAATGCCCGAAATGGTCTTCGCCAATCTTGATGAAGCCTTTGGCAGAACCGAACCCGACGAAGAAATACAGGATTTACTGCAAGCAAGTGTAGGTCTCAATCTGGGTGTGCATTACCTCTCAGGTGCTATCACCTTTGATCCTGTGCTGAATGTCATTAGCCCCCGACTAGCCTCACAGATTGTCTGGTTAGATTGCCTCCTCACCAATGTTGATCGTACTGCACGCAATACCAATATGCTCATGTGGCACAAAGAACTCTGGTTGATAGACCACGGAGCATCACTATACT
The DNA here is from genome assembly GCA_943368675.1 of Chitinophaga pinensis. Taxonomy (GTDB): domain Bacteria; phylum Bacteroidota; class Bacteroidia; order Cytophagales; family Spirosomataceae; genus Emticicia. The sequence goes on from CALRLN020000017.1 coordinate 746, forward strand.
TCCACCATTCGTGGGACAATTGGAAAGAGCAATCGCTCCGGCCATTTGTGCAGGTGAAAGACCATGTATTGCTCCCTTTTGCTACTGAAATAGCAGCCGTAGATGAAGAATACCGTCAACTAATCACCCCACAGTTGATACAAAATATTGTAGCCTTGATGCCTGATGAATGGTTGGAAGACTCTTCATCTACAGAATCACCTGAGGAACGAAGATCTGTATATGCCCAATTTTTAGAATCAAGAGTGTCTCACTCCGAAAACTTTGTTAACGAAGCACAGAATGCAAGAAAATTACTTATATGAGTATGCCGTAGTCCGGATTGTACCACGGGTCGAAAGAGAAGAATTCCTCAATGTAGGGGTAATTCTCTATTGCCCTAAAAAAGGCTTCCTGAAAGTCAGGTATCAACTGGACGAGGCACGCCTGAAAGCCTTTTCCTGCAATCTGGAAGTAGCCGAACTCGAAGAATACCTGCGAACTTTAGAACGTATCTGCATCGGTGGCAAGAATGGAGGTCCTATTGGCATGCTACCCGTCGCCTCCCGTTTCCGTTGGCTCACTGCCACCCGCAGCACCATTATCCAGACCTCAAAAATACATCCGGGCTTTTGTGTAGAGCCTGAGGAAACGCTCAATCGATTGTATGAACAATTGGTGCTTTAATGAAATCTTCTTCAATCATATACCAACGACAGCGACTTCAGTGAAAATAATAGTAGACATACATGCTATTTATTTGCATTAAACCCAATCTACCCCTAAATTTATACCCTCACGTATTTAACCCCAATAATCATCCATTATGACACCTTCACGCAGGAAGTTTATCAAAGGAATTGGTGCGGCCTCAGTCCTGATGGCAGCCGACTCTTTTGCCAAACCTTTCAATATCATTAAAAGTCTTAAAGTAAGTCCAAATGACAAAATCCGTATTGCTACCATTGGTTTAGGTATCCAAGGGAACTCTGATACCAAAGCAGCCTTACGGAATCCGGAAGCGGAACTGGTAGCTGCTGCCGATTTATATGATGGCCGCCTGGTAAGGGGCAAAGAAGTATACAACAAAGACCTTTTTACGACCAGAGATTTCAGAGAAATATTAAATCGCAAAGACATTGATGCGGTAATTATAGCTACTCCTGACCATTGGCACGACCATATTTCAATTGCCGCCCTGAATGCAGGCAAAGCTGTGTATTGCGAAAAACCAATGGTACAACATATCGACGAAGGCAGAAAAGTAATAGAAACCTGGCAAAAAACAGGCAAAACCATGCAAGTTGGTAGCCAGCCAATTAGTGGAGCAGCCTATGCCGAAGCCCAGAGGTTATTACAGGCAGGGGAAATCGGCGAGTTGAATTTCATTGAAGCAACTTATGACCGCTTTAGTGCCTTAGGTGCCTGGACTTACTCTATTCCACCGGATGCGTCTGCGCAAACTATTGATTGGGATAGATTCTTAGGCGATGCTCCTAAACGCCCGTTCGATGCAACCCGTTTCTTCCGTTGGAGAAACTATCGTGACTATGGCACAGGCGTAGCCGGTGACTTATTTGTTCATTTAATTACAGGTATGCATTATGCAACGGGTGCCATCGGGCCGGAAAGAATATTCTCTTCCGGCGAGCTAAGCTACTGGAAAGATGGCCGTGATGTACCTGATGTAATGGTAACAGTATTGGATTACCCCGAAACAGAAAAACATAAGAAATTCCAGGCGGTATTACGTGTTAACTTCGCTAACGCCGGAGCTATCAAAAACGTAACACGTGTAGTAGGTACTGAAGGAGAAATTCAATGGAGTGCCCAGGGATTGACACTAACCAAACGTAAACTACCTAAAGCACCGGGTTATGGCAATGGTGAGAGTTTCCCGACATTTGCAGAAGCTACCCAAAAAGAGTTTCTGAAAGAGTATGATGCCAAATATTCAGAGAGCGACAGAAAAGCTGAGCCTGTAAAAGAGGTGAAGTTTGACACCCCACAAGGCGATGATGCACATGCCAAACACTTCAAGAATTTCTTTGATAATATGCGTGCCAACAGCCAGAAAACCATCGAAGACCCAATCTTCGGTTTCCGTGCGGCGGCTCCGGCTCTGGCTTGTAATCTGAGCTATTTTGATAATAAAATAGTACATTGGGATCCCGTTGCGATGAAATTGAAAAAGAAATAAAAACTCCTCACCCTAACCTTTTTGCGAGGGTTAGGGTGAGGTAATCCACCAACAAATGAACGAAGCAAATCCGGCCATAATTAAAGAACTTGTTACTTTCAGAATGCCGTTTGGTAAGTATAAAGACAGGCTTATCTGCGACTTGCCAGAATCTTATTTAATCTGGTTTCAGAAACAGGGTTTTCCTGAAGGGAAACTTGGCACCCTGCTCGGCACCATGTACGAAATCAAACTGAATGGTCTTGAATACCTGCTTAAGCCATTGAGAGAAAGAAAAAACTAAAATTACTTCTAAACTATCTTCCGTCAGCTACTGTTATAGACTAATAAAACTCATTATTCTATTATGTCAGACAACACTAAAATTATCCGGACAGCCCTTGTTACCGGAGGTTCAAAAGGTATTGGCTATGGAGTGGCCGAAGTATTGATTAAAGAGGGAATCAGAGTAGCCATTACAAGCCGTACAAAAGAAGCGGCGGACGAAGCAGCAGCAGCATTAAACAAAATAAAAGAAGGTTACGCTTTAGCTCTTGTAAGTGATGTCAGGGATTTTGACTCTCAGCAAAAAGCCGTTGATACTATATTGCAAACATGGGGCAGGCTCGATTATGTAATTGCCAATGCGGGTGTTGGGCATTTAGTGCCTTTTCAGGATATTACCATGGAGCAATGGCATGAAACTATAGATATTAATCTGACGGGGGTCTTTTATAGTGCCAAAGCCACCTTAGAGGCACTCAAAGCCTCAAAAGGCTATTTTATCAGTATTGCAAGTCTGGCTGGTACCAACTTCTTTGATAAAGGAACTGCCTATAATGCCAGCAAATTCGGTCTGGTTGGTTTTACTCAAGCCCTCATGATGGACTTGCGGCAGGAAGGAATCAAGGTTTCAACCATTATGCCGGGTTCTGTGGCTACCTATTTCAATAACCATACACCCAGTGAAAAAGATGCATGGAAAATTCAGCCGGAGGACATCGGGCAAATCGTATCAGATTTAATCAAGATGCCAGCCCGCACTTTGCCTAGTAAAGTTGAGGTAAGACCATCAATGCCCCCGGGCAAATAATGAAATTTATTTAGATAGGAGCTTATGGCTCCTTTTTTTTTCTGAATGCTCGCTTTCTTAATTTGACCTGTTTTTGCCTTACTTTGAATTACTTTTGGCTGTATATATAAACACTTCCAAATCTACCTTTATCGGAAAATAATCAAAAACGATGAAGAAACCCGCTAGAATTGGTCATTGGTTTTATGGAATAGCGATAGTAGTCTATGGCATTCAACAATTATGGTATGCAAACTTTCGCACTGTTCAATTGCCTGCCTGGCAGACATATCTTCCCCTACTACCTGCATGGGCTTACCTTAGCGGAATCGGATTAATTGTGGCGGGCGGTGCTATCATTTCAGGTAAGAAAGCAAAAGAGGCTTCATTATTGATAGGTTCAATCTTTCTTTTCCTGTTTATATTTGTGCAGATACCGTACGAAATTTTTGGTGAAGTCAACAGTAGTCTGCATTTAGGCGTGTGGACGGATGCCCTTAAAGGACTTGCGCTTGCCGGAGGTGCATTTGTAATGGCAGGTTCAATCAATAATAGTCCTTCTCAAAAATCTTCTTTTTTAAGAATTTCAGAAAAACTGATTCCTTTCGGCCCTCTGTTTTTTTCAATAACAATGATTAGTTTTGGAATTGCTCATTTCCTTTACGCAGAGGGAGTGTCAACGCTTGTTCCGTCTTATTTCCCCGACCATGTATTCTGGACACACCTGGCAGGTGTGATATTAATTGGTTCAGGCTTTGCAATTACTTTAAAAATAAGGCGCGGAGCTATTGCGATGTTATTTAGTATTGCCTTATTTCTATGGGTAATTTTATTACATACTCCAAGAGCCATTCAGGATCCCATTGCTTCGAGAGGCAATGAAGTATCAAGTGTTTTTGATGCGCTGGCATTTTGTGGAATCGCATTTGTCATATCAATTAGAACACTAAAATCCGACCTTGCTGATATTTCTGGAACTGAAATCACTCATTAGATTTCATAAGGGAAGTGCCTGGTTTGGGCTTTTCAAAATCATTGCTGGCGTTTAAATACAAAATATCACGGCAAACCGTGATTGATTGATACTTTCTTTCATAAGAGATTTGTATAAAAATCTCCATGAAAAACTTTATTTTATTATATATCCTAGGCATTCCTGCAATAAGTCTTGCGCAATCAGTCTTGATACTTCCCAATAGTATTGATTTGACCAAAGTTTCTACTTTAGCTACTTGCACTACTCCTGACAAAGGCAGAATGGCATTTAACACGACCGACAACAAAGCCTATTATTGTAATGGTACTAACTGGCAGGAAATGACAGGTGGAAGTTTTAGTTTACCTTATTCCGATACCGGAAATTCCAATTCAAATTTGTTTAAAATTGTGAATGAGGGGAATGGCAGAGCTATTTATGCCGAAACACAGGGCAATGCGTTATCAGTCGGCATTCAGTCAGTGGCGTCTCATACAACACCCAGTTTTGATAATTTTGGTGTTTTTGCTCTAAATAAAAGCACCAACAATTTAGGTGCAGGCGTTTTTGGGAGACATGACGGAACAGGCATTGGTATTTATGGTGTTACAGCTAATGCAGGAATCGGTGTAAAGGGTCTGGCTTTCCCAACAGGCATGGGAGGTACCGGTACAGGCATTGGTGTTTGGGCTGAAAGCACAGCAGGTTATGGCCTTTACGCCAAAAGCGTTAGTTGGCCTGCTGTTAAAGCTGAAAGTGAAACAAGTTTCGGTTTACACGGGCTTAGTAAAGATGATGCGGGTGTCCGTGGACAATCGGTAGATGGTATTGGCATATATGGCACAAGTTATACCAGATATGCCGTGTACGGATATAGTTATGGTACAGAGGGATATGGCATTTATGGTTCCGGATTGCACGGAAATGCAGGGTATTTTGAAGGGAATGTAAAAGTAAAACAAAATTTACTGGTTGACGAAGACAAAGGAATTATCCAGAATGCAAATAGCACACAGCTTAAATATTATACCGGCAAGGTGAACTTTGAATATACACTTGATGCCTTTGGCACAGCAATTTCCGGAGATATACCCATTGCTACCTTTTCTTCAAAACCAGTGGTATATATAGGTGATATTGAAAACCAATCAGGTGCTTATTACAAGGCAACTATTTCAATTGTATCCGTAGATACAAATTCCATCAGACTCCGGTTTTATAATGCAAGCGATGCCTCAATCACTTTTAGCGGAACATGGAATATAATAGCCATCGGGCCGAAATAGTAAAAATTCAGCTTTGATATCATAAATATCACGGCAAACCGTGATTGATTTTGATTTCTTTTCAAGGGAGATTTGTATAAAAATGTCCATGAAAAGAATATCCACTCTACTTTTCTATAGCTTTTGTAGCTTGCCCCTGATAGGCCAGAGCGTTACTATTTCGCCATCCTCAACTTCGGCTATTATCCGTTCAAGTAGTACTTCCAATGGTTTTATGCTACCCGGTATGTCAAAGTCACAACGAGAGGCCATTGTTGACCCTTTAAATGGTCTACTCGTTTTTCAGAATACAGTTAATACGAATAGCGACAAAGGATTTTACTGGTATAATTCAGCATACTGGTATCGCTTGGCCGATGAGTCTGATTTGGGCTGGACAGTTTATAATGGCAACGTGCACAGCAAGGGCACATACAATATAGGCATCGGCACTACCCTGCCTGACGACAAATTGCATATCCGTACAACCACGGCATCTGCAGGTATTACTTTCGAGGGTACAAACCCTACTTTTCAGTTCCGCCAAAAAGTTAACTCTAGCTTTGTAGAAAAAGGGTTTATCCAGTTGGCTGACAATGATTTGAGAATAGGTGTAAATAGCAGCAATACCACCGGAAAATTCATTATCCGCACCCACGGTGCCGACCAGATAGAGGTAGATGGCAGTGGCGGCGGAGGTAAAATGTTTTTTAACTATAACGGTGCTAATGTCGGCACCATCTCCTCATCTTCTTCGGGTAATCTAAATATAGGTACTCCGGGCAATAATGCTGATTTTGTGGGTTTGAATGGGGCATTATTCGCCACTTACGGCGGAAGAGTAGGTATTGGCACATCAGACCCGCAGGAAAGGCTGGACGTGCAAGGCAATCTGAAATTATTAGGTAGCATTGCAATGGCAGGCGAAATCACCAAGACCAATGTAGCCGAAGGAAGTTTTCTTCCCCTATGTTATGGCAGAGTAGGTTTTAGCGGCGATCGTCAATCCGGTTCGAGTAACTTTACCTCTGATAATCCGTCAACGGGCAGATACAAAATCTATAATGTCAACATTAATTATAATTCTACCATCATCGTAACCCTTAACAGTGGCAATGCCCAGATAGTAGCCTCTGCAGGTTGCGGCGACGGCGAATGTACCGTTTACCTCAAAGATGGTTTTAGCAACGAGAACCGCTTTGACCCCATTAATCAGGCTTTTTATTTTGTCATTTACAGGTAACCATGAAAAAACTAATCCTTCTACTCAGCTTTGCCACTCCACTAGGGAGTATTGCGCAATCGGCAACTATTTTGCCTAATAGCCTTAGCGTGCCAAAAGTCTCTGCTTTAGCAACCTGTAATAATGCCGCAAAAGGCACGCAGGTATTGAATTCTACCGACAACAAAATGTATTACTGCAATGGCACCAACTGGCAGGAAATGACCGGAGGAGGCTTTACTTTGCCTTATAGCGGCACAGCCAATTCTAGTGATCCTGTTTTATATATAGAAAATAGTGGTATTGGAAGAGGAATACACGTGAAAAGCACTAATGGGTCTGCTCTGAGAGCTGAAAATGAAACAAGTTATGGAGTGTATGCTTCAAGCTCCTCAAGTTTTGGCGTATATGGTACAAGTTCAACAAGCAAAGGCGTTTACGGTGAAAGTATATCAGACGTTGGGATTTATGGGCATAGCTCAACAAATTATGGTGTTTATGGATACAGCGGAACAAATTATGGGGGATATTTCAATGCTTCCGGAAGTGCCCCTACACTTTATGTGACAAGCTTTGAAGGAAACGCAGCCGATTTCAGAGGTAATGTAAAAATCAGAGATGAACTGGTTGTTGATGATAATAAAGGGATTGTGAGAAGCAATTCTGCTACTCAACAAAAAGTGGTGCGTATGTCAGGTAGTTTATCCTATACTAATTTAGGTGCAGGAGCTTACCAGGATAGTGGCAATCTCAATTATGAAAACTTTGGTGGAGTACCTACCGTTACAGTCGGACAGATAGTAAACGCAACTGCTACAGGAGATTGGTATAAAGTAACCATCATACCAATCAATGTTACTGCTACAGAGTGCCAGCTCCGATTGGTCAATTTATCAAGTAGCCCTATTACCTTTACAGGTACATGGCATTTTCTGATTGTCGGGCCAGAGTAAAAAGTGGTTAATTCTCTTTTTTAATATCCTCAACTAATAACGCATTGCCTGCTTTATCATAATAGGCAATAGTCTTTTGCGTTGTATCAAATGTCCACTTTTCAATACCGCTGTCCGCTAATCCCTGTGACATTTGAAAATAGTCGGTTTCACCCTGCTCATGCAACTTTAGATGGATATGCAATGCTTCAAGATTGCTTACTTCTGCTATAATATATTTTTCATGCACAGGTGGCGAAACCAGTTTATGATTATCTGCCCCAAAATATTCTGAGTGCCCATCGGTGATAAAAGAATCATACTTCATTACCCCAATAGCATTTAATGATTACAGATATTCTGACAATGATGTTCGCTTACCAGAATTTTTGTGGATTTCCTCTATTTGGTCTAGTGTGAACATAGTTAATAAATTATTCAATCTTATACTTCATCAAAACCAGCGATTCTAATTTGTTGGGATCAATTACCGCATTGGTACTATCATTAAAATTATCCAATTGTACGTTCTTAATAAAATAAATAGTATCGCCTGCTATATCAAATGTCGTTGGCGAATGATAGGTACTATCAAATCTGATGAGTTCTTTCATATCGACAATTTCTGTTCCATCTGCATTTAAAAAATACCTCATCACTCCTTTCTCTACTATTCCTATCAAACTATTCTTATAAAATTTCATGCCATCTATGCCTGAATAATCTTTATTTGCCTGATTGAGAATTTTCTTCGACTTTACATCCACTACTCTGATTCCATTGACAGAGGCTAAATAAAGTTTGGTATTATCTTCTGAAATAGCTATTCCGTTAGAATGTGCCACCGCCACAGTATCTAAGTACACTTCCGGATTTTTATCCGGCCGTTTGATAGTATAGATTTTATTACTCTCTGAATCAGTAATAAAAATACGATTATCGGCACTTACAGCCAAATCATTCAGATATCCATAAGGTGCAAGATTGATTTTGTATTGGGCAATTAATTGTCTGGTTTTTATATTCAATAACAGAAAAATCGATGTATTACCCTGCTTTTGCAGGCCATTACTCAGGGCATATAAAGTATCGCCTTTGATAGTCATGCCGAAACCGGATTGATATTCATATTGGCCCTTTTCTATAAAATCAACAGCATTACTACCATCAGAATCAGCTGATACAATTTTGTTCTTCCTAAGGCTGCTTAAAAAGAACCTGCCTGAATTTGCATCAACAGCTATACCTTCCGGTATCAGGTCTTTTTCAAAACCTAAGCTTACAGTTTCAGATGTCACATTCCTGCAACTTGTTATTGTCAGAGTTGCAAATAATAGCCAACTTAGTTTTTGTAACATTAAAGTAGCTGTTTTATGTTTATGAATATACCGTTTAAGGTGTACCAATTGAAAAGTAAAATAAGCATTTATCTGATTTTCTGGAACAAATACATTTTTATTCCTCATCCAGGTACTCTTCAATTAAGGATTCAATTTCTTTATCATTAGGATGTGGGGCAGAACTTGTTATCAGGACCCCTTTTTATCAAGCAGCGCATAACGTGGGAATCCCTGGTCAACTCCAAACTTTTCAGCAAAGTATTTTTCATCTTCTTTTTCTGCTTTTACATGCGTGCCTGTTAATTTTCTGTCTTTAATGGCTTTTAACCATTTTTCTTTTGCGTCATAAAAATCAATAAAAAGAAACGCGACATCCTTGTCTTTATATTTTTGCTGCAACTTTGCTGAGTTTGGCATTTGCTCTAAACAAGGTTTACACCAACTGCCCCAAAAATCAATATAAACAACCTTACCCCTCATAGTTTTAATATCAAATTGCTTGCCTGAAGCATTTTTCAAAACAAAATCAGGTATCGAGTGGGCATTTTTATTTTTTCTGTCCCACTTTTTTTGTATTACTTCAATGTATTTAGAACCCGGGAACTCCTTCTTATAATTTTCAATTTGTGTTTCAATTAATTGAGGTAAATCGAAATAGTTTATTGAGAAAATCAGGTTTTCACCTTTTATCTTTTCACGTGTAAGCGGAAGGCCTGCTAATAATGAATCAATAACTTCGTGTTCTGCTTTACTGTATTTTTCTCTATTACCATAATCATTAAAGATATTAAGACGCTTTGCCGCAATATAACCAATATAATCTACCAACGAATTCCTGTAATAATCACTTAAACAACTATCGTTTAAAAGTTCAAGTTTACTCCAGAAATCATAATAATTTGCTGGAATTTCTTCCTGTTTGATTTTCCTTGGCCCGAAGATGTTCTGTAATATATACTGATTTTTATTAAAGTTTGAAAAATGCGTTATTTCTCCCTTGCAATAGTCAGAAAACGACTTTGAAATTTCGTTAGAATGAAAACTGCTCTTATATAAAGTCCATCTTTTTTGTTCGATGCTGTCCAGGTGTGCTAACTGTTGCAGAGGGGCAAAATTTTTGGCAGTTATAGTTGGCGAAACAGCCCCGGGTGTCATCATTCCTGCCTGAAATAAAAAATTATTCTGCTGAGCCGCCTGCCCAGAAAACCGAAATTCATTCTTACCTGTTTCTTCAATGGTCAGAGCAGTATTAGGAACTGCCCAAAGCCTGAGATATTGATTTGAAATGAAAATCACTATCGCTTGTTCGGATTTTAATTGAAAAGCAGAGGAAAATTCTCCATTTGCATTGGTTTTTCCTGTAGCTAAAACTTCTCCCTTAAAGTCATTTAATGAAGATTGATTAAAAACTATTCTAAAATCGGTAGATGGTAATGATTCTAATTTACCTTTTATTATTGTCTGTCCCAGACAATCAACGAACACCAGTGTAGCGGTCAGGAAGAATAAAGTGAATTTAGACATATTGATGCAGAGTAAAAGTTTTAGCATTATTGTAAATTCTTTAATAGCTGCAAACTTGTAGATATATTCCAAAAATAAAAAATCGGCTCAGTTAAAAGATGTTAATCAGGATATAGAATCTCCTTAGCAGGTTTTTCGTTAAACTCCAATCAAGACATTGGTAAGGCTTAATTACTTTTAACTTGTCATTTTACCATTATTTTGCTTATTTAGGGTCTCTTAAACCTCAACAAACTTATGCGAGCCCTATCAGGAGTTCTTTTACTCATCACTTCCTCTATTTTTGCCCAACAAAATACTTCGGTTTCTCAGCGTTCTGCTATTGAAACCACCCAACGTACCATCAGACAGGATGTTCCTATGACCAACGCTATCCGCAAGGCGTTTGCTGCGGGTACCCGTGATTTTTCAGGCAGACCTGGGCCAAACTACTGGCAGTTCGAAACTGATTATACTATTCAGGCAAGTATCGACCCAGCTACTCAGATAATTACCGGTAATGAAAAGATATTGGTGCATAACAACAGCAAAGAAGATCTGAAAACCCTTGTGCTACGGCTGGATCATAATGTTTTTCGGGCTGACGTACCACGTGGTTTTTCAACCCCCGCTGAGGCCACTGAGGGAATGATATTAACAACGGTTAAAGTGGCAGGAGCGGAAATTGACCTGAAGACAATAAGAGGCCTGAACCGCACCATTGCGACTATTACACTCAAAGAACCTATTAAAGCCGGAACAAATGCAGAAGTAGAAATAGCCTGGCATACCAAACTACCGGGTGGCCCGAATGGCGTAGGACATAGAATGACACAACGTTTTGATGACAGACTTTTTCAACCCACTCAATGGTTTCCGAGACTCGCTAAATATGATGATCTAAGAGGTTGGGAAACCAGTCCATATCTGGGGCCATCTGAGTTTTATAATAATTTCGGTAAGTTTGATGTAAGCATCACTGTACCGGGTGGCTGGATAGTAAGTGGTACGGGTGTACTCCAAAACGCTGAACAAGTGCTGAATGAAACAACCAGAAAGCGACTAACTACTGTTTTGAACAGTAATGACGAAGTAATGATTGTAGGTGAAGATGAAGTAGGAAAAGCAACTGCCCCCGGAGACAAACTTACCTGGCATTTCGTAGCCGATAAAGTGAATGACTTTGCCTGGGCTACAGCGGATAAATTTGTATGGAAAGCCACTCGGGCTACTATTCCGGGCAAGGGGGCTATTCCTGTTTATATGTATTATCTTCCTGAAAGAGCAAAGCTATTTGCAAAAGCAGGGGCTATTACCCGCCATGCCTTAGAGTTTTATTCTGCCTTATGGACACCTTATCCATTCCCGCAAATGACTTTACAGGATGGACCAAGTGCCGGAATGGAGTATCCTATGGTAATCAATTCTAATCAGGGAGCTGCTGACCATGAGACCGGACATCAATGGTGGCCGATGGTAGTAGGCAATAATGAAACCCGCTACGGTTGGATGGACGAAGGGTTTAATCAATATATGAATATACTTTCAGGTGCTGATAGCAAAGGCGTGCCTTATAAACTGGATGGTCTTGGCCAAAGCTATGGAAAACAAAGCGGTGATGAAGACGAAGCGCCAATGATGTGGAGTGCCAACGATGCAGGTAGTGGTTACCGTTTCCAGACTTATGGTAAAACGCCGCTGATGCTCTCCATGTTAGGCGGAATTGTAGGTGATGAAGCAGTAATGAAAGCCATGAAAGAATATGCTAAAGCATGGAGTTTCAAGCATCCTTCTCCATGGGATTATATGTTCTTTATGAACAATGCGCTTGGTCAAAACCTTGACTGGTTCTGGTATTACTGGTTATTCACGACAGAATCAGTAAATGGCTCAATCAAAGAGGTAAAAACCAATAAAGATAAAACAATTGTAACCGTACATCAGGCTGGCGAAATGCCATCTCCGGTAGTACTGAAAGTAGAATTTGAAGCGGAAGGTCCTGCTATCAAAACATTACCTAATGCACAAATGGTTGATGCAAACACGGCTATAGTTACATGGCCGGTTTCAGTATGGTTCAATGGTAACCGCACGTTTGATGCTGAAATGAATTTCGGCAAACGTAAAATCAAACAAATCACTTTAGACCCTAACGGGCGATTCCCGGATAAAGATACAAAGGATAATATCTGGCCTAGATGAGAAATTCACCTTAAGATTTGCCTCTGTTTGCATGAACAGAGGCATTTTTTATTGTGAAAGATTATTGTTTTCATTTACATACTTTCAATACCATAAAATATCATACCTTGAATGACATGGATAATCAAGGAGAGGGAATTTTAAGCAAAATCCGGTAATAAAGCTGTTTGGAATGACAGTAACATAGAGAAGTAAATTCTGGTATTACTAAACTGATTTATTCGCTTTTCAGCGGTTCTTTTCGAAAAGGTTATTAAAAGTTTTTTGAAGTATCTAATATATTAACGGCAATTCGAGAAACGGCGACAAAATCGGTCAGGGGTTCATCACTGTGCTTACTCAATTACATCTTCCCTTTTGGCTACAACATTGCGACATTTGGTTACATCTATTTTCTGATTAGTACTGAACTTTGAATATCTCAACCAAATATTTAAGCAGCTTATTCAAACAATTAACAGGACAAACCACCCAGCAGCACATACACGAAAAACTCATTGAAAAGGCAAAAGAAAAGCTCTCTACTACTGACTTCACCGTTAGTGAGATTGCCTATGAACTGGGGTTTGAACATTCTCAATCATTCAGCAAAATGTTTAAAAGCAAAACCAACCAATCACCTTTAGAGTTTCGGCAGTCATTTAATTGAGGTATAATGTTCGCCCTATCTAAACAAAAAACTCGGCCGGATGACCGAGTTTTTAATATTTCAAGTGTATTGCAATTATTTCTCTTTATAAATTTTCCCTTCTTTCATCACAAGTGCTACGTTCATCATCGCTTTGGCATCTTTCAGTGGGTCGCCTTCAACGGCCACTATATCTGCCAGTTTACCTTTTTCTACCGAGCCCAATTCTGATTTCATGCCAAGAATTTCAGCATTTACAATCGTAGCCGATTTAATAGCCTCCATCATTGGCATACCGCCCTCTACCATATATTGAAATTCTTTGGCATTATAGCCATGTAAAAAAACTCCTGCATCTGTTCCGAAAGCCACTTTTACCCCGGCTTTATAAGCCTTTGCAAAAGTTTCTGCAATCTGCCTTGATGTTTCAATGGCTTTAGGTACTACTAATGGATGATAATATCCGGGTACTTTTGCCGAATCACCAACAGTTTTTCCGGCAATGATGGTTGGCACATAATACGCACCATGTTTTTTGAATAATGCAATGGCTTCATCGTCCATAAAGGTGGCATGCTCAATGGTAGTTACTCCGGCTCTGATAGCGCGTTTCATCCCTTCTGCACCATGCGCATGTGCAGCAACATGAAACCCATAATCTTTAGCGGTTGATACAATGGCCGAGATTTCGTCTTCTGTAAACTGCGGGCCTTTCCCGTTTTTGGCAATGCTCAATACACCGCCTGTGGCAGTAATCTTGATACAGTCGGAGCCATCTTTATAACGCTGACGTACAGCCTGGCGGCCTTCTTCAGGGCTATCCACTACGCCATTCGTTACATAATCAGGTACCGTATAAGTATTACTGATACCATTGGTTGGGTCACCATGCCCTCCGGTGGTAGCTATTGTACGGCCTGCTGTGAAAATTCTCGGGCCAATTACCAAGCCTTTGTTAATGGCATTTCGTATAGAAATATTTACGCCACTTCCGCCTAAATCTCGCACTGTGGTAAAACCTGCCATCAATGTAGTTGCAGCATATTTTTGTGCTTCATAAGCTACATCAGCCATATTATTGCTCATACGTTTCAGATACTGGTCTTTGCTGGTTTCACTCTCAATATGCACGTGCATGTCTATCCAACCCGGCATAACAGTCCGGGTTTTCATGTCCACTATTTTATCACTTGCCTGAGCAGGTGAATATCCATTGAGGACATCTGTGATACGATTTTTTTCTACGACGATAGTTACCTGCGACTTAGGTGTATTGCTGATACCATCTATAAGAGTACCACAATGAATAAGCGTACGTTGGGTAAATGCGGTGAAAGATACCCCCATTAGAAGGGCAATCAGGTAGTTTTTCTTCATCGATGAGTTTAGTTTAGGTAGGTGAAATAATAAGAAACCCCACTCCCTAAATCCCTCTTCCCAACAATGGGGAGAGGGACTTTGACTCCCTTCCCCATTGTTGGGGCGGACGCCGCGCGGAAGGGCTGGGGATGGGGTCTATTTTATCAGTTTTTTGAAACCAACACTCCGTTGGCTACGAAAGTGAGCTCCGTTTTAGGCTCAGTAATTTTTGCAATCTCTTCTTTGCTTTTGCCTCCGTCTTCTGCATAGTGGCGAAGCTCATCTACCGAAGTAGTTTTAGTTTTGGCGTTTCCTTCAAATACTACTGTTTTTCCGGCAATATCTTTAGGTACAAAAAAACCATAGTCTTTAAAGGTTACCCGCATGGTTTGACCATCTTCCATTTTCACTTTCATCCAGCAGCCTTTTACCTGGCATACCGACTCAACAACACCAGTTACCTTGCTTTCAAAAGCCGGTGTTTCTTTAGCTTTTTTGCTTAACTCTGTAGCAGGAATCGCACCATCAGCGGCTATTTTTTCGCCAAAGCTGTCAAATTTCTGACCAAATGAAATGTTAACCGTAATTAAGATTACAAAAATTGAAATAAGTTTTTTCATTGTTGATAGAATTAATTTTAATGATAAAATTGATTAAACTTTTTTAAGTAAATAACTGTCAATCGTAAGATTTTATCATGTGATATTTTTAAAAACAGCAATTATTGCCAACACAAATTTAATAGAAAAAAATCATTAATCTATAACTGTTACCCAGCCTTTGCAGGTAGACCCGGATGGCATGGTAAAGATATAGTAATAAGTACCTGATGGCACATCTTTACCCCAATCGTTCTGATAACTTTTCGATTCGTAAATTAGTTTCCCGTAGCGATTGTAAATATCAATGGTTACATCTTTAAATCCGGTTACAAAGTTATCATTTTTCCCATCATTATTAGGTGTAATAACGTTAGGAACTTTGCCTTCATTTTCCGGCACATTAATATTTTTGGTTACTGATAATTCACACCCCATTTTGTTATAGGCTTTTAAGGTAATCTGGAAAGTGCCACCTTTGCTATAACGGTAACTCTGAGGTATCAAGGCATTTAGTGTATCAGCATTTCCCATGCTCCATTTAAAACTAGCTGCATTCCGTGTTTTGTTGGTAAAAGTCAACTCATAAGGCTTCATGCAATCCTGGGTAATAGCGTAATCAAAGTCCGGCGCGAAAGATTCATCAATCTTTACCGTTACCGTCCGGGTTGGTTTGCACCCATCAGGGTATTCGCAAGCCACTGTATAAGTACTGGTTCTGGTAGGAGTAACCGTAATGGTAGTACCGGGAGAGTCATTTATATCAGGGCCTGACCAGATAAATTTAGTCGCATATCCTGTAGCTGTTAATACCACACTCTGGCCTTTGCATATCTCTTTATCGCCAGTTGCCAGAAAATCGAGCTTATTATCTTCTACTTTGATGGTTACATCTTTATTTACAGTACAGCCTTCTTTTTAGATAGAAACTGTGTATTTGGTAGTATTTTTTGGTTTGGCAATCGGATTAGCAATAGCAGCATTGTCTAAATCAACAGTCGGCGACCATGTATATTTTTCTCCACCTTCGGCCAATAATTGCACGGTTGAGTTAGGGCATACCAGTGTATCGCCACTTACTTTGGCTATAAAACCTTTCACCAGAAGGGTCTTCACGGTAGAATCTGTAGTGCGACAGGTAATTTTATTGAAAATGCGTAATTTAATAGTATAAGTACCAGGTGTAGTAAAATTATATAATACATTCTTAGTTCGGGTAACCACATTTCCGTTTACTTCCCATTCGTATGTTTTTGCGCCTTTGCTGAGGTCATAAAAATTGATTTTGGCAGGTGCACATACTTCAGTCACGAGGCGGTTCGCTTCATTCTTAATTTCAAAATCGGCTTTCAGGGCATCAATTTCAAACTTAAAAGCAGCCATATTACAGTTAGTGCTCTGGTGATTTGGCTGATAGGCATTTTTTATCGGGAAAGTCGCAACAGGGTTTCCTGCACGAGACAAGCATGAGCAGGCACTATGATAAATGTAGCCGTGTTTATCGAACCTACAGGTTCCTCCATCCACATGGTCTCCTACCTCGCCTGTCGGATCAGGAGGTAAAGACGAGCCGAAAAAAGTTGCATAGAGCAATGATTTGGCATTCTTTTCTAGAATCATCAGGTAAAAATTACTACCTGTTGTGGTGGCCTGATAGGCATCTTGTGTGACCGGTAAGCCGGTAGTTGTGCTAAATCGATTGAGATTTTTAGAAACGCTGGAGTTTACTTTACCGCCCCAGCCAGCCAGATATATATTACCGCAATCATTAACCAGAAAGGCCGTAGGTACAATATCGATACGCCCTCTCCCCCTGCTGGTGCCTACTACAGTAGAAAAGATGGTTTTCGAAAGATCTTTATCAAGGCAATGTACAAACTGCCCGCTATTGGCATTGCGATACACACCAGAAGAGACAGGATAGTTGCCCTGAGTAAGCCCGAATATATATACATTATCATCTTTATCTATTTCCAGAAAAAAGTTGGCATCGGCTTCTGTTGTACCCATATAGGTAATTTGATCTATGGCTCCGGATGCACTGAACCTGGCAATAAAACCATCCCCACTACCGGAATAAGCTGGACCATACACACCTGCTGTAGTAGGCAGGTTAGAGCTGAATGTCTGCCCGCACACATATACCTTTCCGGCATCATCAACTTTTATTCCATAGGCACCGTCAAAATTATTACCACCTAAATAGGTGCTCCACAATAATTGCGAGCAGGTGGGGTCTAACTTACAAACTACGGCATCGTACCCACCGCTTTTGGTTGTTTGAGATGCCTTAACCAAAGGAAAATCAGTTGAAGCCGTAATAGAAGCAAAGTAGATATTGTCATCTTTGTCTACTACTACCTCCCCTCTGAACTCATCTCCATAGTTTTTGATAATTAATGCCCGGGTATCATTAAAACCGTCATTGGCTTTACCACCTATATAAGTGCTGCCTACTAATTTTCTGCCGTCAGTACTTAATACTGCTACAAAAATATCACTGCCCCGCTGAAACCCTATTCCGGTAAAATTAGGATCCTCATCTGTGGTTGAGGCACTGCCATAAACACCAAATAAGCTCCCACCTGCATGTTTGGTCTGATAAGAAGCACCTGTTGTCGGAAAATTACTTGAGGCTGTTGTGCCAAAAATCACAAGTTCACCTTTTGAATTGGCAATGAGGCTATGGGGTACATCTGAGGCATCGCCACCTAAAAAAGTAGCATACAATAACTTTGAACCATCAGAACTAAACTTCATGATTACTACATCTGTAATACCATAACCATTAGGATTTACAGCCCCGGTCTGATTGTTGATATTACCATTGACCTGAAAAGAACCATTGGTAACAGGGAAGTCTCCACCAAAAACAGAACCCCCTGAAAAAAGATTGCCATCGGCATCATAAGTAGCGGTTTGTGCCCAGTTATCAGACTTTGAGCCGGAATAAGTTGAGAAAACTAATTCAGGATCTATCGTGAGCGATTGAGAAGCATCATATTTTTCCGGAAATTCAAATTGCACTTCGCTATTTTTCAACCGGAATCCTGACTTTACATCTATGGTTTTACCGCCAATTACCTGAAAAGAATAAGGCTCAAATTCAGTTCCTGTGTTTACCGAGGTTCTATAGCTTAATTTCTTGTTTTCAATACTTAATTGATCAAGACCTACGTATTTCATTCTGATTTTTGACACATCAGCCCTGGGTTCAGCAATGTATTCGTATTTAAGCGATTGGTCGGAGCTATAAAGTTTGAAGTCAATACCAGGATAAACATCTTTCAGATAAATTTCATCATATGCCGAAACATTGCCGCGCCATTTGCCTGGGTCATTCCCGATAAAATAATTGTAAACTGTTTCGCTTTTTGAAGCTGATACAATTTCAGGGGATGGATTGGCATCCATAAAATTCATTTCAAAAGCATGTCCTCTGATAGGCCCGGGGGCTTTCCTCCCCCCTTTTTCATCGGTCAATCCGCCTGTGTGCAATGCCATCAGGGCTTTGGTATCAAAAAAAACATATTGTATACCTGTTCGTTTTACCAGTAAATATCCCCCCGGAATATCCGCCTTAAAAAGTACAGATGTATCCCACTGCCCTTCGTTACGAATAAATTTAACTGACGGATTCGGTGCGGCTTTTGTTGCAAAAACTGTAATATTGAAGAAAACAAAAAAGTATAAATATCTCATTCTAATTCTTTTTAATAGAGCAGGCCTAAATATGCTTTTTCGTTCAGGTTTACTGATTGAATAAGTTTTACTATTTAAATTCACTCTTTGTTATTAATTTATCCTGACACATTTTTATCAGACACTTCCTACAAATGAGGCAGTGTCACCTCAAACACGCTTCCTTTTCCTACTTCACTCTTTACTTCAATTTTGCCCTGGTGAATATCAATTATTCTACGGCACACCGACAAGCCAATTCCGTGTCCGCGATAAGCTGAGGCATTCTGGGTACGATAAAATGGCTCAAAAATCTTACTTAATTCGCTTTCCGGAATTCCGATTCCATTATCTTTCACAGCAACAATACATTGTTTTTCATTAAAACGGATTTTTACCTCTGCTTCATGTGCCACAGAGTATTTGCAGGCATTATCGAGCAAATTAGTAAATACTGTAAGCAGCAGAGCTTCATTTCCGTTTACTGTTACCCATTCATCATCATCGGGTATATCGTCAAAGTCTACAGCTATTTTATAATCTGCATTCAAGCCTAATATTTCTTCTTGCGCCTTAAACAGTATCTCATCAATACGGGTAGGTCTTAAGGCCATACTATTCTCACGGTTTTCTGATTTTGCCAGTTGCAAAAGACCATTAGTGAGTTGTATCAGCCTTTGGGTATCTGTCAATAATGATTTTAGTATGCTTTTATATTCATCAGTGGTCCGTTCATTTTCCAGAGCAATCTGAATCTCAGACTTAAGTGCAGCCAAAGGTGTCCGCAATTCATGAGAGGCATTTGAAACAAAACTTTTCTGAAGTTCAAAAGAGGTTTCCAGCCGCTCCAGCATTTTGTTAAAGTTATTGGCCAGTTGCGCAATTTCATCCTTGCTGTCTCCGACATTCAGTTTTTGTTTCAGGTTATAGGCGGTAATATTCGTAATTTCTTCGTTGATCCCGGCAATGGGCTTGAGTGATTGCCCGGCAAAAATAATTCCGAGAATAATGGTGAGGGTAATACCTATCACAAAGCTGGTGATAAGCGTATCTCTGATATTCTGAAGTTTTTCTTTTCCATAAATATCGGTTGCTTCTGCTATTACTACATAAGACTTATCGTTTTCATCGATATACAAAGACCCCGTAACCTGGTTATCCCAATCGCTGGTTTCAATATATTTTCTTTGCCGGACCTGTTTCAAAAAAGCAGGACTGTATAAGATAGAATCTGCTTCATAGCTGGCATAAACCAACTCATCTTTATCATTAAACATCAATACTTTTTCTACATTCAGTTTCCCAAGTATAGACTTGTTGGCATCACGGAGTTTTCTTTTGTCCTTTTCTGTTATTTTTAATTCTTTAAGCAATTGGGCGGTCAGAATTCCCCTGTCATGGAGTCTGTTATAGAACTCCTTTTTTCTGAAATTCTCTGAAGTATAATAGACAGCCAGCGAGAAAATAATCAGAATGCAAGCGATTATTATCGTAAATTGTATTGCTATCTTGGTCCGTATTTGCATATTTGGGCTTTTATTTAGGCTTTTACCACAAGCCTGAATTGCTATGACAATGTTATCAAATCAAATTCAACCGAAATTTAATAAAGAATATGCAAATTCATGTAATTGACGCAGGACATTTCAAATTAGATGGAGGAGCTATGTTTGGTGTAGTGCCTAAGACTATCTGGCATAAGCAAATGCCTGCCGACGAAAATAATTTGTGTAGTTGGGCAATGCGATGCCTTTTGGTTAATACAGGACAGCAACTGATACTGATTGATAGTGGCATGGGGGATAAACAAGATGCCAAATGGCAGGGTTACTATTACAGACATGGAGACGGAGATCTGATTCAATCTATTAAGAAAGCGGGGTATGCACCGGGTGAAATTACTGATGTGCTTTGCACACACCTGCATTTTGACCATTGCGGCGGCAGTGTAAAATGGAATACTGGCAAAGACCGCCTTGAACTTACTTTCCCGAATGCCAGATACTGGACACACTCAGCCCATTGGGCATCAGCAATACAACCCAACCCACGGGAAAAAGCCACATTTCTGAAAGAAAATATCCTGCCCATGCAGGAAACAGGTGCCTTACATTTTACGGATAAAGAAGATAATGTTTTTGGCGACTCAATAGAATTATTATATGCTGATGGGCATACCGAAAAGATGATTATGCCCAAAATAAAACATGGGGAAAAAACGTATTTATTTATTGCGGACACTATTCCGTCTCATGCCCATGTACCGGTTCCTTATGTGATGGGCTATGATGTGCGACCTTTACAGACCATGAGCGAAAAAGAACTATTATTAAAAAAGGTTGTTGATAATAACTGGACAATTATTTTTGACCATGATCCTGCCCATGACGCCGCTCATATTCATCTCACCGAAAAGGGGTATCGGGTAGCAGATTTGTTCAATTTATAGTTTACACAGGAGAAACTAACCGGACAACAGCAGGTATAAATTTTTCTCTTCATCAAAATTTACGATTACATGAAAATTGGATTAGCACTTTCAGGCGGAGGTAGCAGGGGTTTTGCTCATTTAGGGGTTATCAAAGCATTGGATGAATTAGGGTTAAAGCCTGCTATGATTACAGGCACAAGCGCAGGCTCAATAGTTGGTTCTATGATAGCCGCCGGGTATTCGCCCGATTATACAATGGAAGCTATCGCTTCGGTTGGCATTTTCAGCCACCTGAAATTCGCTTTCAATCGCTTTGGTTTGTTTAAACTCGAAAAAGCGGAAGAGTTATTTTTAAAGTTTATTCCTCATAATTCTTTCGAACAGTTAAAACTTCCCATGACTATCTGCGCTACTGATCTCGAACAAGGAGAAGCCGTATATTTTAATCAGGGCGAGTTAATCAAACCCATTTTAGCCTCTTGCTGTTTGCCCGGCATATTTGAACCAATCCGTTTTCAGGGCAAAACTTTTATTGATGGCGGAGTAACCGATAATTTACCAATAGGCCCGTTGGAACAGCATTGCGATTTTATTATAGGCGTAAATGTAATGCCAGTTAATAATAACGCACCACTTAATTCGGCAAAAGATGTATTGATGAAGAGTCTTTTTATAGCAATAAGAAATAATTCGGGTGAGAAACTGAAACGCTGCAATATTGGCATTGAGCCACATGAGATTTACAGGTATAATGGTTTGAATATGTCTAAAGCCAAAGAGATGTTTCAACTGGGTTATGAAAGTGCGCTCAAACAGTGTGAGGGAAAACTTAAGCATGTATTATCTTAAATCTTATGATTGTGATAGACCACAACCTTATCACTCGGTCATTGTTAATAAAAGCGTTTCATTCATATTACTAAAACGCTCTATTTGCTCAATCTACATCCACCTAACAGTTTACTTATACATTTATTACTAATGAAATTCAAATTTTACCTATTCACATTTACTTGCTTACCTCTTATACAGCTATTTGCCCAACAACCTATCATACTTCACGATAGCTTAGCAGAAGTAAATGTTTCTGAATATGCTTCTGTATTTAAAGATTCAGGGAAAGGTTTATCCTTTGAAGAAATTCAGAAGCAAAAATTTGAACCTTATAACAAAGAAAGAATTTCCTCTGCTTACTCTCCTGATGTATACTGGTTTCGTTTCGATATCAAGAATAAAAATAATCCAGACAACTGGTCTTTTTTATGGGGTGAAACACGCAATGACCATGTTGACATATATATACCACAGGCGGATGGGAAATATAAAATATTGAAGGGTGGAATGCTTACCCAAACTTCCGAAAAAGCATACAAGGGGCTCATGGCACTATATAAAATAGGCATTTTCCCTGAAAATAGCACTCAGACTTTTTATGTAAGAATAGAATCTAACTGGACGATCAACAGTGAGTTGAAACTAGTAACCCAAGATACCATTATAGATCTTATGCCTACCATCTTTATGTTTATATGGATTGTAGTAGGTATACATCTCTTAAGGGTCTTGTATAATGTTATTTTAGCCTGGTATATCAGTAATATCCCATTCCGATGGTATACACTGCATACTGTCGTAGTGCTGATTGCAAACTTGGGTTCTTATGGCATTATAGGCGCATATTTTAGTGATACCCCTGTTTTCGGCTCTTTTCTGAATGATATTTTCTTTCAATTGATGCCTGCCTCCTCTGCTCTTTTCTTCTATTCTATTCTGAGAGTAAGAGAATATTTCCCACGTTTAAAATGGATATTCATTTTCATAATCGGCTGTAGTATTGTGCAGGTACCTCTGTTTTTGGTAGTACCAAAAATGTATTTACTTATTCTGCATAATTATTTATTTGCTTTTACAGTAGTGTTTCTGATTGGTGTAAGTATCTATACCTTATTCAAACGCTTCCCTATTAATACCTATTTGCTCATTCCCGTTTCTTTTATGTTACCGCCTTTTTTCTTTCTGAGCCTTGTGATGCTGGGTTATATGGAAGGCAATTGGTTATATCTGCTCATGTATCCAAGCACATTGCTTGAAATCCTGTCGCTATCGCTGGTAATCGGAAAAGTGATAGAAACAAGTAATCAGGAAAAGTTGCTTGTTGAAAAGAAACTCTATGCCGAAAAAACCGAAACAGAGAAATTATTTGAGATAAACCGACTTAAAACGCAATTCTTTACTAATATTTCTCACGAGTTCCGTACCCCTCTCACCCTGATTCTAAGCCCTATTGATGATTTGAAAAAAAAATATCCTAAAGAGCATTTATTCAGTTCAATGAAACGCAACGCCCAACGCCTGCTTGCGCTCATTAATCAATTGCTCGATCTGAGTAAACTTGATTCAGGACAAATGCAAATCAATATTCAGCAAAATGATCTGGCACGATTCATTCAGATAATAGCAGGTTCTTTCAGTTCTCTTGCCGAAAACAGGAGAATTACATTTGAAATAATACAGAACCGAAAAGAAGCCATTGTTTATTATGATGCTGATAAAATTGAGAAAATCATAACGAATCTGCTTTCAAATGCCTTCAAATTTACCCAAAACGAAGGAGCTATTACTTTATATGTTAAGTATGCTGAGGATTTTAAAGAGGTAGAAATACTGGTAAACGATACAGGTATAGGTATTGACTCGCAAAAAATCGGACATATTTTTGACCGTTTTTTTCAGGCTGATGCCACTGAGCAACGCGGATATGAAGGCACAGGGATTGGTCTGGCATTGGTAAAAGAGATGGTGGAGTTTCACCGGGGAAGTATTCGGGTAGAAAGTGCAGCCGGGAAAGGCACTACTTTTACCATAAAATTACCTATTGATAAAGCCACCTGGCAAAACCACACCATTACAGTTGCCGAAGAAGCAACTATTTCTTTACCGGATTTCTCTTATCTGCTGTCAGAATCAGAGTCTTTTAGTAGCGAAAATGTACTTGCGACCCAGGACGAAAACATACTGCTGGTTGTTGAAGACAACGAAGACCTGCGGTACTACATCAGGATAATATTTGAGCAGGAGTATAAAATTATTGAGGCCGTTGACGGACAAGATGGTCTCGAAAAAGCACTGGCTTTTATTCCGGATATAATAGTGAGTGATCTGATGATGCCCCGTATGGATGGTCTGGAATTGTGTAAATTATTGAAAAATGAAGAGAAAACCAGTCATATTCCTATAGTAATGCTTACAGCCAAAGCCGATGTAAATAACAGGGTTGAAGGACTTGAGTCCGGTGCAGATGACTACATCAGTAAACCTTTCAATAAAGAAGAATTACAAGCCAGAATAAAAAATCTGGTTACGCAAAGGGCATTATTGAGGCAAAAGTTCGAAAAACAAATAGTAGATTTAAAACCAACCGAAATAAAAATAGCGTCAATTGATGAGAGATTTATCAATAAGGCAAAAGAAATCATTGAAAAGAATATTGCAGACAATGAATTTGACATAGAACATTTTGCACAGGAAATGAACATGACCCCTGTAGTATTACGCCGCAAAATAAAGGCTATAACAAACCTTACAACTATACAATTTGTGCGCAAATATCGCCTGCAAAAAGCCGCTAATCTACTTGAAATCCGTGCTGATACAGTTTCAAACATTGCTTATCAGGTAGGATTTGAAAACCTGTCGTACTTCACCAGAGCCTTTCAGGAGGAGTTTGGGCAGGCACCTTCAGAATTTGGCAAATAATTTCGTTTTTGCTAAAAAACACAAAAGAAAGTCTGTTTTGTGTTAAAATATATACTAAAAATTACTAAAGCCTCAACTCTGAGGCTTTTTTATTGTCCAAAAAATGCAGGAGAAAGTCGTTTTTGTGTTAAACAAAATGGCGTTTTGAAGGCGAGATTTGTATGGAAGGAAGATTCTTCTGGTCTGTGTAGAAATGATAATCGCCAACATAAACAATTGGATACTACACTGAATCCTTGATTACAAAACTTATGTATGCCGAGAAACACTATGCGGGGTACCAGGACTAATTTCTTAAGCCAGAGTGAAAGATTTTTATTATACCAAAGAAGAAAAAACTATAACTATTATGAAAAACCCTGACAATATCCATGTTGGAGGTCGGAAACAAGTACCACATCACCAAATTGTAATGCTAAAAGCAGAAAGCAATTATACCAATATAATTCTTCGTAACGGTGCTTCGCTAATAGTAGCCACTACCCTCGGTGAAATAGCTAAAAGAGTTACTCACTTATCGTTTTTCAGACCAAACCGCTCTACAGTCATTAATCTTGCTTACCTGAAAATGTATGATACTGACTATTCGCAAATCCTGATGCAGAATGATGAGGTAATTACACTTTCAAGAAGACGAACCAAAAAATTTAAAAAGTATTTCATGATTTCCGAAAAATCAATATTAAAAATTATCTGATACCCTATCCGGCAATGGATTATTGAAATAATTGTATTCAGATTATCCCATAATATACCCACTCTAAAAAGTAAAACCCCATTATTAATATTATTTTATTTAGTTACCAATGAAAAAAATCTACCAGACATTTGTACTTATATGGATAAGCATCAATGTATTCTCGCAGGCGCCTCAAGGAATTCCCTATCAGGCAATTGCACGGAATGAAAGCGGTAATGCCCTGATAAATCAGGCTATCTCTGTGAGATTTACTGTTTTTACCGGAAGTGCCAATGGCACAATTGCCTACGTAGAACGCCATAGTACGACAACCAATGCTTTGGGGTTATTTACGCTGACATTGGGGGCGGGCACAGCACAAACCAACACTTTTGCGAGTATTAACTGGGGGCTTGGCAGTAAGTTTTTGCAGGTAGAACTCGACCCAAACGCAGGCACCAACTATACTAACCTTGGTACAACCCAGATGATGAGTGTGCCTTATGCTTTATATGCTGAAACAAGCGGTACACCAGGCACTCCAGGGCCGACTGGAGCAACAGGACCGCAAGGACCCAAAGGCGATACCGGAGCAACAGGGGCAACAGGGCCGCAAGGGCCGACAGGTGATACCGGAGCAACGGGTCTAACTGGT
>CALRLN020000018.1:0-25637 GCA_943368675.1 Chitinophaga pinensis
TTTGAATGTGGGTTGAGTGGTTTTCTTTGGGTCGGGTAAACCGTCTAAACCTTCGGGAGAAACAAAGCCGGCTACAAAAATTGGAGAGCCTTCCACAATATCATCTCCAACGGTACAGCCTAATTCAAGACCTTTCTTGGGTAATTGAATGCCAGTGGTATCTTTCATACCAACTGCATCATGACCAAATTTAAGCACCAATGAAGCAGCCATTGTATTGCCTTGTTGTTTGAGGCTGGCAACTCCGGCAGGTGTTTGATTGAAATAAGCGATGGCTCCGTATTTTCCACAGGAACTGACATGAATGCCAGTCGGAGGTACTGGTTTTGGATTATTCTGAACGGTATAATCAGTTGGCTTATCAGACAGGATTTTACCATCATCTTGCAAAAGGGGTTTTGCGTTTCATTTGGGAAGCGACCAGATAGCCGGATAAATTCTGTGCAGAGGTAGCCAGACTTCCGGCCATATTTTCAATGTGCGCACGTTGATTGATAGCGTTATACCGAGCGGAAACATCGCCCTCATCAGGTAGGCATGAGCTTAGAAAAATCACAGATAGGAGAAAAGGCAGTTTCCGCAATAACATATCAATAGCCGTTTGAAAGGGTATCAATCATGAGGATACTATAAAAGCCTATCAATTTATTAAATTTTGCTTGCACGATTGCCTTTTTCCTATGGATTTGTATGATAGTTAAGAAGCCATTTAGCGGCTTTAGGGTGTGGAAACCCTGATTTCATAGCGGTTTGTGACCGATATATCACTCCTCGATCTATGTCGGGGAGGCTCAAATGTATGTTCAGCTCGCAAGGGTAAAGATTTGAGCAGCCTTTCTATGAAATCGGCTTTCCAACTCCCTGACACCAATCGAGGGGGGATATATGAACATACAGGATACGCTCTATCAGTCGGGATATTATCCAGGCACTTTGTATATCAAACATTGGATGGCTAACAATTATATCATTATGATCGGCGACAGAATTACCCGAACCAGATATTTGTGTGAAAAGCCTATTGGTTATAAGGAACTGGCATCTTTGTTTAATCATTGGAAGATACCGACAACGATTGATGATAAGCAAGATAAGTGGACAGATCAGAGCATTCAGGAAGTATTTTATAAGTATCTTGGGCTACTTGAAATCACGGAACATGATATTATCAGCGTTTATCCGAATTTACACAAATTAGGCATTCCGTATGGATAATTTATGAGAAAAAAATCCTAACAATAGAGATTAGTTATTTTTTCTTTCGTTTAGGTTTACATGACTTACAAAATTCAGATAGTTCATCAATTTCTTTTAGAACTTGCATTTGAGCCTCTTCAATTCTAATATCTGCTTGACCTACATTTGTTAGTTTACCCAACTCCGCAATTCTTTCGTTATATTCTTGCTCTATCCCTTTATAGGCTTCTTGGAAAAAATTAACGTCTGACAAAACACCCTTACTTTCAAAAAGTTTTTTGCGGTATTTCCGGGCATACAATTCCGTTAAGTCAAAATTTAATTGAGCAAACTTTAAAAGTTCCTGAGCTAATTCATTGTCAGGGGCTATCAGAACGGACGCACTTCGTGTAAATGTCGTTGAGACCTTTGAATTAAAATTCTTAGTAAGCATAAATTCGTAGGAACTCATATAGAATGAAAAGTCCATACGAGAAGCAGGGGAAATGCTATAATGATTTACGTTGCCAATCTGAGTTGATTTGGACTGGAAATCCGATAGTTTTAGTTTATAGTCAGGCGACCATTCAATTACATCTTGTGCTGTTGAACTCAATGAAATTAAAATAAATATAATGCAGTATAGAGTGTTTTTATTTTCATCTTATTCGAATATTCATTTATGTTTTTTTGATTTATTTCTACTCCTAAGTTGAGTATAGTTTTCAATCAGAGCGCTTGAGATGTACGCTCTGATTGAAAACAGAGTTTTATTTATAATAGATTTAATTCAGTCATACACTCAATTTTCATGTTTGTAACTTCATCCTCACTAACATTGAACTTCGCTAATACAATACCTATTCCCTCAAAAACCAAATCAATATAATGATTCAAATCTTTGATTTCATCTGGTAGAAATATTGAATAATCTACTATCTTCATCTTTTTTGAAACAGTTGGTCCGAGTACAGTTAATTGTTCAGTACCCTTTTTTCTGGTTATCATAAAACCAATACTAAAATCACTACCATATTTATCGAAAATACCCTGCCAATTAATAAAATTATTCCTCAATATTTTTATTATTGATTTAAATTCCTTGCCAAAAAACTCATTCTCGAAATTAGGAGTAAGGTTAAAATGTGTTAAATACGCTGTCTGTAATTTCATTTTGGAATAAAACTCTTAAGAGTACTCTATCCATCAATTTTTTTGGAATTGTTTCTACTCATCGGTTGAGTATAGTTTTCAATCAGAGTGTCTGAGAAATACACTCTGATTGAAAAGGAATTTTATTTATAATAGATTTAATTCAGTTTTACACTGAATTTTCATGCTTGTAACTTCATTTTCACTGATAGTGAACTTTTCTAATACAATACCTATTCCCTCAAAAACCAAATCAATATAATTGTTCAAATCTTTGATTTCATCTGGTAGGAAAATAGAGTATTCAACTATTTTCATCTTTTTTGAGATGGAAGGCTTTTTAATTTCTAATTGGTTTGTTCCTGCCATTGTTGTAATGAAGAAACCAAGACTATAGTCAGAACCATATTTATCAAAAAATGTCTGCCATTTGAAAAAATTCTCTCTTAAAGGTTTTATCAATTCTTGATCTGATAATAAATCATACGGATTCTTCAACCCTGGACTTAAATTTACATAAGATATATAAAGTGTTTGTAATTTCATTTCGAAATAAAACGGCTGTACATAACTCCATTTGTTATAGAAGGCAATCACTTTCTATATAGTATCTACCACTACCAACAAAGTCATATCCCTTATTTAGCCCAGGGGTTGAAATGATGGCGAAGCTATTTGGTGTGATGGAATTCAAATTCTTTAAATATTTTTGCGCATCTTCATAATTTGGCAAAGTATCCACAAAATCGTCATAATTAAAGGAATCTAAGAAAGAGCTTATACAGTTCCAATCTACCAATGCAATAACCCCCGTATCAGTTCCAAATATTTTATCAGAATCAATTTTCTCACTTCCATTATGTCGTTTTACTTCATTCACCCTTATTGGTACTAATTCATCATATTGATTTAATTCATAAAACCCAATTTGCTCGCCATCAGACCATTGAAATATTTCGGATTCAATATCCGCCATAGACTTATCAGATATAAATAGTGATTTGGCAGGTTTCATATCCTCGATATAAAGAATGTCAAAAATAATAAACTTTCTTGCTTTACAAAGAAAATCCACTTTTTCACCTGCTAATGATAAATTATTCATTGTGTTTCTTGGGTAATAGAATCCATGAAACCTTCAAATTCAGACCTAAGTTTGTTATTTGAATCTTTTCTATCTTTCCAGGCTTCTGAATTATTTACAATTTTATCTGCTTCTCCAACTCTGATTTTTAATTGTTTACATAAAATCATTGCTGTCTCCATTTGAGATGCGCCTAACTGTCTTAGATTAGATAATATCCATTCAAGATTATCTCCACTGTAATTTTTTTTGAAAAATTCTGTGTACTGTTCCATTATTTTAATTTAAATATCATGTCAAATACATGGCCTGGGTTTTTAGAAGAACTATTAGCGGCTCTTTCAAACTGTAATCTAAGGTTTTCAAAACCATGCTCTTTAGCATAATCTTTGAGCTTACCGAATGTTTTTAACATATTCTTAGTTCCAAATTCATTTTTAAGTTCATTTCCAGCCGCGTCACGAGCATAAAATACCATATCTGTAAGTTCAAGGGTCTTCCCTGTAACATTTTTATTTGCCAAGAGTTCAATAGTATGCTGATTTGCGTATGTAAATCTTGCACCTAATTCAGAGCCAGCGTCTTGAATAGTATGATTTATTATATCATCAACTTGATTTGCAGCACTACTTCCAATCGCTTGTCCAGCCTGCCCAAATAATTTTCTTGACGCCTTTACTCCGGCTTCATATGTCCAACTTATTACTTCATCACCAATTTTAGCAGTACCGGGAGCATATTTGACAAAACCCTGTTGCACCCAATCAAAGAAACTACCTAATTTCGGGCCAATATATTTTCCAACTTGACCACCAGCGTAAGAGAATGCTATCCCTTTGGCGGTTTCACCCAAGAAGTATTTAGCACCATCTCCAAAATTTTGAATTGATGGCATACTACCTGAAGCAATATCAATGAGGGCATTAGCACCTGATGTGATGCCACCTCCTAAAAGAGGATTTGTTACCCCAACTGCTCCACCTGCCGCACCACTAATAAAATACCCAACTCCTTGTTTCCAATCTTTTATTTTACTCCAGTTATTCCATAAATTTAATCCACCTCCAACTACTGCTGCTGCTATAAATACGGCAGGAAGTATTCTTCCATCAGGGTCTGTGTACAGGAGTGGGTTATTAGCCATGTACCCATAAGCCGTAATATTTTTAAATTGGTCTACTGGGTCTGTTGATGTCCATCTTCCTGTAAACGGGTCACCCATCCGCCAACCAAAATCATAAGTATTCAAGCCAAAGGCATCGACATATTCCTTGCCTTGAAACAGGAACTTCCAATCCCCACTTATCCCAATCCCCTGAAGCAATTCACCCCATGCGCCGTAATGATTTTCTTGGGCAAGGTAAACACTATCATTTAACTTCTCAAAGTGATTCTGGTATTACCCAGATGGTCGGTGATGAATTATTACAATCTGTAAAGAAGATTTTCGAAATAATAGATATATAGGGCAAACAGAGTGCCTTTTTTTAGGCACTCTGTTTGAGCGGGAAAAATTCAAGCAATGGAATCATAAATTATTCGCAGTATTATTTTAACTAAGAAGTCTTTCCAAATCAGCTTTAACTAAATCAAGAAGAACTTATTTTTATTTAGCTATTTTTTTGTGAAATATTTAAACAGTAGAGTATCTTTTATTATTTCTTTATCTGTCAAAGAAAGAAAAATCTCATATTTTTTTTCATTAATAATTTCTTTATCCGAATATAGATTCAAGTCTCTTTCTTTGATAATAAAAACATTTGCTTTATTATTATATTGATTTTTAATGATTTCTTTTATTGAAATAGTGTTTATAAACATCTCTGTTGATTCTGAGGATAATATAATCTTAGAATTATTGGGTTCTATTCTGTATGGATACATATAATTTTTGAGCCTAATTAAAGAGTCTGCTTTATTTTCAAGATGATTCACTCTTTTTTCCTGCTCTAAAAAAGATGCTAATGTTCTGGGCCGTATCATTTTAATAGTGTTATTATCCCTGATAATACTATCATTTGAAATCAGAAAGTAAATATTATTTTCTGATTTGTTTTCTATTTCAATAATTTGCTTATTTCCTTTATTACATCCTACAAGAAGAAAAATAAATATGATGTGACATAATACTATTTTTATTTTTTGAGTTTTCATTTTCCTATTTTTTTATAAGGTTATAAACTTTCAACCAATCTTGCATATTGTTATATCGAAGTGGGAATCTACTAATATCCCACCTTCCAAGTCTACCGATATTGAAATTGTAATTAAAATGACTATGTGAAAGACGATTAGCCCAAACTTCAGTCCAGAATTTAGTGTGGCTATGCCCACCTACACCATGATTATTTGCAGACTTAATACTTGGGATGCCTATATCTTTCAAGAAACTAACTGCTCCTAACTCTTTAATTTGCAAAGTATGTCCAAATTCATGCCCAACTAAATCCATGTCTAAAGCCTTACTAAATGCTCCTTTTCCTACCGTTATACCCCTGCCTGGTAATGTAATACCACCCGATCCATATCCTGTTCCTAATTGAGCACTTTCATAAACATCAACCCCCTCGAATTGACCAACGTATTTACCTGTAATAGGATCGTTTGTTATAACTCCATGAGCGCCAACTCCGTTCGATAAATCTAATTTTGCTGTTCCATTCCAAAAATTCAAGTCCTTTGATGATGAACTAATCCCACCACCTACGCCGCCAAGTATTCCTCCAAAAAGAGCTTGTGTAGCCCCTATTTTAAAGGACTGGTTAAAAGAATTGCCCGAAGAAACACTATTTAAAAAACCATTACTAAAACCTGCCGATGCTCCAGTGGCAGCACCAGACCAAAAACCCGTGGAGGCTACACCTGACGCATTGCCTATAAAACCTGCTCCAAAACTACCTCCTGCCATCGCAACGTTCACCCCAGCACCGATTCCACCACTAATGGCACCAACAATACCAGGTGCAAGAGCCTGACCAAGAGTTTTCGGCACCGTACCTTTAATCATGTTACTAATAGCACTGATACCCAGACCAATCATAAATCCAATTACGATGGGGTTTCTTCCATCAGGGTCAATGTAAGCGGTAGGATTATTGACCATACCTGCATAACCGCTAAGCATATAATTCGCAACTGGGTCAACACCATTGAATCGACCTGTCCAAGCATCATAAGAACGAGCATGAAAGTCATATTCATTCAATCCAAAAGCATCAACATACTCTTTGCCTTGAAACAAGAACTTCCAATCACCTTGTGTTCCTATGCCTTGTAAAGCTTCTCCCCAAACCCCATAATGGTTCTCTTGAGCAATATATAAAGTATCATTGAGTTTCTCAAAAATTACTCTTGTGTTTCCTAAATGATCCCTGATAAAATATTGATAATGTGCTAATCCTTGTGCATCAAAACGAATCTTTCCCTCATCATGCAGAATACTTATCAGAGTATCATTCCGATAAATCAAATCTCCAATATAATCAGTACGGATAACATTGCTTCCATTAATAATTTTCTGATAAAGCTTTTGTCCATCAGCCGCATAGACATTTTCTATGCGTTGAGTAGCTCCAAATTCAATTTTTTCAAGCAAGCCTAAATGATTATAGACAATATTAGTAATTCCTTTATTGGCATCTGTTTTTAGACTGCCATCAGGTTCATAGGTATAGTCAGTACTGTTACCATTGTCTTTGAAACCTATGGTACTACTTGCATAATCTCTTATGCCAGTCAGTTGATTTTGATAATTGGGATAAGTATAATTTAGACTGTCAATCTGCCCCCAGGTATTGGCGCTTAATAAACCTTTTCGGTTCAATGCCAGAATATTACCATTGGCATCATAAGCTGTATTGGTACTATATTTCTCATTGCCTTTACCTGTGAAACCTGCATTAACAAACCTATTCGCCGCATCATAATCATACAAAAATCTTCTGGTAGTTGTATCTTTTGACGTTTTCCATGATTGACGGCTTAGATTGCCGTTGAAGTATCGGCCATCTTCATAATAATCCAGTTTCAGAGCAAATACTTTACTGCTATCTAAACGCCCTGTTGAAGTAAGATTAATCCCTCTTAGATTACCTCTAATGTTATAGCTGTATTTAACTTGCTGTAAACCACTGCCAATAAAAGCTAAATAGGTGCTATCTAAATTGACGTTGGTATTGGGTAGAATAAGGATGTATTTCTTAGCAATATCTGTAATGCCTTTATTCAGATTTTCATTCTGCCTTACAATACTGTCCTTTCTGGCTTCATTCAGATTCTTAGCTATCAGTCTGCCTAATTCATCATAGTCATAAGTTGCTAATAGCTGAGGACTCTGACCTGATACGTCCCGACCACCCAAAAAATGAATAGCTTGTGTCTTACGTCCGGCATGGTCGTAGGTATATGTTGTACGGCTTTCAATATCTGTATCTGAGGGTTTACGATAGATGGTTTTTTCTTCTAACAATTGCCCGATAAAATCATATACATAGTCAGTCTGATTGATTAGCCCAAACCTGTTTTCTGATTGTGTTTGTAACAATCGGTTTTTATCATCGTAGTAAAAAGCTGTCCTTAACCACTCGCCAGTATCTAATCGCTTAACTGTAGTACCTGTCAACAAGCCTTTGGCATTCGAGTATCTAGGGGATTTATACAGTACAAAATTCAGCGTATCGTTTGATTTCCAGGCATAATCATCATAGTAATTGATAATCATCGCATTGGTTTCGTTGACAACGATTCCTGCCGGATAACTGCGATCTGTATAGGAACTCGATACAAGTCTTTCTTCGTATTGTTGGTTTTCAGTATAAGTATCAAAACTGTTTTGCAGCATTGTCCTGCTATCTGTATTCACTAAAACACCCGAAGCTGCCATCCGACCTGATGCATCATACTTGCTGAATAACCATTGATTATTAGTTCGCAATCGGGCGTTCTGGCTTAATACCATTTGCCCCAATCGGTTGTAAATCATATATTCCCAGCCCGCATCAGGGATGTGTTTTTCAACAAGCCTGCTCTGATTATCATACTTGAACTGATAGATACCTGTCAGGTAAGGACTGGAAGCAATAGTCGTATTATTGCCAATCAATCCATATAATTTCGGAGGAATAATGAGTGCCAGACGACCCAAATAATCATAACAATAAGTGGTTTTCAGATAGTGGCTGGCTTGTGAACCATCACCTGTATATTGCACATGTTCTTCTAATACTTTCCCTGTTTTATCGCTGTAGCTAATGGTCTTTTTCTGTTGTTCATCAATGGCAATAGTTTTGAAAATGACATTTCCAATGTATGCAGAAACATTGAGCACACCACTTTGTGATAATTCATATTTGTTCAGGCTAAAATTGCCTGTTTCATAAGATTGTTGCCCTTCTTTATTCGGTCTGAAAGCAGCACCAGTACCGATACTTTTGAATGGTCTGCTTAAAGGAGATTGTTCAAATTGGGTAATCTCTGCATAAGGGGCTGTATCATTGTAAAAACTCTGCGCCAATATCTGGGTATTGCTTTGGTACTGGCCGTTTGCTGTACTTTTAGCTACTGGCAAAATCGTTTTATAGTTTCTTCCAAAGGCATCATATTGTGGTGTGCCGGAAAGCAAATCCTTTGCTGTTGGCGATTGTTTATAAGCCACGCTCTGTAATTCCCGACCGCTTCCATCAGTATAGCTAACGCTTGTACTCACTTTGTCAAAATCCTGATAAGCATTAGTCGTGGCAATTCTTGGCATTCTGCCAATCACTCTGTTTTTGGTCGTATCCGTTGAAAAACTGCCTGCCGTTCCGAGTAAAGCTTGCCCTTTATAGGGGTATTCGTAATGAGAGAGGATGTTTCCGTCTTTGTCAGTAATCTGTTTTAACTGCCCTGTTTTCTTATTCTCTGTCTGGGTATAATAGGAATAATTGAGAGCTAATTTATTTGGACTGATTTGCTTCGATAATCCGAATATCTTTTTGTTGTACTCATAAGCCGTAGTGTCAATAACTGACCCTCCGATATTCTGAATGCTTCTGACAGGCAAGACATCAAAACTGCTTTCATAATCCGTTCCTGATACAGCTCCACCGAAGGGCTTGGCTTTTTTGAGTAAACCTTTGGTATTATAATCCTGATATTCTATGGCAGAATGATAATTAGCATCTTTATAGGTTGTGTCACTGGTCGGTCGGTCATACCTTGCATTATATAATGTACTTCCAACACCATCTAATTCAAAGCTTTCTTTTAGGTAGTATTTAAAACCTGTTCCTGCCGTATTAATCTGTGCATAGCGATTATATTGAGCCGCTAACACATAACCATTATTGGTGTTACTGGTCTCAACAATAGGAGTCAGGATATGTTTCTGTTGTAGTTGATAAACTCCACGCATTTGTGACCCAATTCGTGGCACATGTATAGTATATTCAGTGGTGTCGCAGGCATAAGGGAATCCATATTCAGGATCATAGCATGTGCGTTCAATGAGCAAGGTATCCATGCCAAAGTTGAAATCAGCTACATATTTGGTCACGTTCTCAATCGTATGTCCTTGTCCGTCTGTGGTAGCGGTTTTAGATAGTAGATGGTGCTTACCTGGATACAGATAAGCGAAATCCCCAAATGTTTCGTCTTTATAAGTATAATTGATAGTATTGGTTATAGGGTTAGTACCGTTCTGTGAGAAAACTTGTGACGTTTCACTTTCCAGCCGATATTTAAAAAAGGGTACTGGAAAACCTTGAAGAAAAGAGGTTCCATAATATCCTAAATTATAGCCATTCGTTTTGAATACTTTTGCCGCTACAGTTTGATCAATAGAATAATAATATTGAAACTCAGAATAGGTATTCGTTTGAACCGATAATGTATCATTGTTCTGGTTAAATATAGCAGTTTTTAAAAGGTTCCCGGTTCTGGGATTGTGTCCAAAAAGGTAAAACCCATTCCAGGCATGGGCTTTTTCAGGTTCATAATAGTAAACTGAATCACAAACTACATCGGGATATTCTCCTGTGCATTGAAGTGAGAGTCTTTGAATGGTCAGTTCGGTAGTATCTTGATCAAAAGTATATTCAGTTCTTCCTAAAGTATTACCATTACTATCGTTTATTTGCTCAGTTACATGGCTATAACCTACAGGCGGCCTGCCGCTTTCTGCCAACAACCTATTATAGATGCTCGAATTGGATCCGTATTGATCATAATATTGGTTAGAAAAACGATAAATCGGTTTCATGCTAAGAAAACCAGAAGGACGTGTAGTTCCTGGCATCACGTAAGAATACTGCTTTACAGTCTCAATATTTGAAATCACATCTTTGGTACGGATTTCTTTAATGCGACTACCTCCAATCGGTATATAATTGCTGCCGTTTTTGTAATTACTTGCCTTGTGCAATTCATAGTCAAGCTTGACCTGTAAACCTGTCGAAACAACAATGCTGTCTAAATTGCCAGTAAAAGCAAAATCAGGGTCTGATTCTCTATTACTGGTGTTCACACCGCAACCTGTAAAAAAGGTATCACGCCCGATTAAACCTGTTAATGCTTTATTTCCGGTATTACCATTCGCATAACCCCAATGGTCAATGCCAAAATCCAGGCGACTTTTACCTACATAACTAGGAGCATCACCTCTATATCTAAACCGATAAGTAGAGGTATCCGGGAAAGTGATTTTATCTAAACGAAGCCGTTTGGTATGTGTAAAACCTACATCAGAACTTGTATATCCAGACGGTAATTCAACCCCGCTCTGATCCTCATTGAAATAACCATAGTCAAAAGTATATGCGAGGGTATCTGTTGGATTGGTTATATTATCCATAACCGTCATTTCAGACAGTCTTTTGGCAAGGGATGAATTAATAGGGGTTGAGCTGTTTGTCCATCCATCAAGATCAAGCCTTGGTGAACCGGAACAAGTCACACCAAAATCAGTAATTTGGCAGTTAGTGTATCTCTTATTAAATTCGACTTTTTTATGTTTGGATTTAATAGCCATTAAGGCTGAGCCCCATACATAGACTCTGTTAATTGATTTATTTGTTTGCAGGGGAGTTGGACAAAGTACGGATGATTCATTTTCAGCGAGTTTGAAAAAAGAATAAGTGACTCTGTGATATTCAAAATCAATACTGTCGCCATGAGGAGTTTCAATACGGGTTAAATACCAGGCTGAGGTAACAGCTTCATTCTTCCAGTAATGATTAAAGTGGTCATGCGTAGGGTAAATATCCAATTGTTGAGAAGTTTTGACTTCTACTTCGACACTGGTTTCTTCGTAACCATTACCAAAAGTATACTTAGTACCATCAGGCATTAAGACTTCAAACCCGGTAAATCGGCCAACAATGTAACTATCTGGTAAAAATTGGAAAATCGGTGTGACCTGAATATCTGCATCGGGAAAGAAGATAAACCGAGGAACGCCATCATACTTATACATGAATTTATAGGACTGCCCATTGATATTCAGATAAAATATATCAGGCTCTGTATCATCATTTACCGTGCTATGGTTATAATCGAATCCATACCTGTAATAGCCTTTTCTGTGGTCACTGCTGGTCCATGAATTAGCTTTCAGATCCAGTTTGCCTTCATCTGGTATTCCTTTGACTTCACGGGTAATCATTCCTCCGGCTACAAGATTCCACCCTATACCCGTCCATCCGGCTACTTCATGGGTTTTCATGCCGGAAGCATTGTAATTAAGTGAAATAGGCACGCTTATCCCTGCTTCTTCTAAGGTATAAAGCGGAACAGGAATAATAGCTGCTCCTGTAAAGAGGTTGATAGGAAGATCTTTAAAGCGATTGATACTTCCTACTTCAGGTGGAGGTAAAGGAGTACCGCCTGAAGGTAAACTCCCATAAACTGAAGCCGTTAAGGCTTTAGGTGGATTGGCTTGCGATTGGGCTACAATCTTCTGGATTTGTTCTGGCGTAAAAGTTTGTATGGCCGGGTATCCATGATTAGGAACTTTGATAGACATGATCTCTTGTGCTGATAAAGAGAATGAAATAAAGCACAGCCAAAGCAGTAATTGTCTTTTCATGAGTAGAGTGGTGATTATTTTAGACACAATAAAAAGTGCCTAAAGGTAAAAAAATAAATGGGTCTGTGGAAAAAAGAATAAATTATTTTTCGGATACTTTTTAGACCAAATTATGTGAGGTAGTCTCATTCACATTCTTTAGAATTAGTCGTCAAAAGTTTCTTTTGGTAAGCAAGATAAAAGGTTTTATTTTTACTATTTTTGTTTGTCAGTATAGATTTAGTATAGTCACACTATATATTTTATAAACGTTATGCACACAGGAGCAAAAATCAGAGGGATCAGATTATTAAAAAACCTCTCGCAGGAAAATATGGCAGAAATGTTGGATATGAGCATTTTGGCGTATGGCAATATTGAAAGGGGGAAGACAAAAGTTTCGGAAGAAAGACTTCAACAAATTGCAGAAAAATTAGATGTCTCTCCGGATGATATCTTAGACTTTAGCGATAAAGTCAATAATTTTTTTGACCAATGTAATGGGACATTTGTACAAACAAACGGAGGAGAACAGACATATAACTATAACCCAAAGAAAGAAGAACTTGAAATTGAAAAATTGAAATTGGAGATAGAAAAGCTCAAATTGGAAAAAGAAAAGGCTGAATTGGAAGCTAAGTATTGGAGGGAGAAAAGTGAAAAACTGTAGAGCTAAAGCGACAATCAGTTTTTCAAATGATATTTTTTAAGAATAAATCAGGAATCTTAATTAGGCCCATTTGATTTTTCTTTTGGCTTTTTACTCAACACTTTGTCCAAGGCTTCATCAGTTTGGTCGTGGGTAAAGTTAGACTGATAACCCATCGTAGTTAAAATGCTTTCATGTCTATACAATTTTTGAAGCAGTTGAATCGAGATAGTATCTCCTGCCATTTGAGCAAAAGAATGGCGAGAAATGTGCATCGTAAGTTTTTTGCTTATTTCTGCTTTTGGCGCTACATTCAAATTCAGGCATTTATCAATGGCACTTGTTTTGAAAGCAATGGTGCGTTTGGTAATGAATTGGTCGCTTAAATCAACCCCTTTTAATTCAGGAAATACCAAATTTTGCTTGTTTTCTTTAAAGGCTTCATACTGTTTAAGTATGGCTAAGGCTTTATCAGGGACTTTTAATGAATCTGCCTTCTGGTTTTTGCCCATACCGTAATACAATCTGTCATTCTGAAAGTCCGTCCATCGTAGGCGTAAAACGTCACTTATTCGCATCCCTGCAAAATAATAAGAGAATAACCAGAGATTGCGAGCATGATTCTCTCTCTCGTTGAGTTCAATAGTTTCCAGCTTTTCGATTTCTTCTTCATTCAGTCCAATCTTTGATGATTCAGGAAACTTGATTTTTACTTTCCCTTTTCCAAATGGAGAATGTTTTTTATCAACGGCACCCTCTTTTACTGCAAAGCTAAATACAGAACGGATGACGGATAAATGATTGACCGCACTTCGTTCGGATAGTTTAAGTTGAGTAATCACATAGCTTTTGAACCGCTCTAAAAGCGGTATGCTTATATCAGGAAAAGCAATATCATTCCTGATAAATTCTTTAAAATGTTTGATACGGGGTTTGTTAGCTGTATATTCATTATACTTCCCAGCTTCTTTCAATCGTTGAAGATACAGGTCTGATTGACCAAAGAAAGTAGCACTTGCAGTAGGTTTGATTTTTTGCCTGACAGATTGAGGGGAAACTGTATTTCTATTTGCTTCAATTTCTAAGGCATGCTCATTTGCTTCTGCTAACTTTTTAATTAGAAAGTTATTCAGACGCACAGAATTAGGATGTGTTTTTTTTACACGTTGTTTGTCTGCATCCCAGTCTTCTTTTTTTATACGATAATCTAAATAGATAAAAGAAGATTTTCTATCTTTGGTGATGCGAATAGCAAGAGGGTATTTCCCGTCTTTCTTTTTCTCGGCTCGTAAAACAATTGCGACTGTTACCATTTTTACTACAACAATACTACAACAAATAGAGGTTTAACGTGGTATTTGATGTAGTGATTTGACAATCAATATAGGCAAAAGTAGTGATTTTAGACCATATTTCATCATATCAATACAGATACATAAGGGCTGAAAATCCTTGTGTCGGCGGTTCGATTCCGTCCATTACCACCAGATAAAAAAGGCTTTATGAAGAAATTCGTAAAGCCTTTTTTTGTTACTCAAACAGTTTCTTCGCAGTAACAAAAATTGCCCATAAAAAGGTGCAATTTATTCTTCACCATCCAACAATTTTTATGTCGGTTATGCAAGCAGTTTTGAATTGCACCTGCAACAGAATAATTATTAAATAAAATTACTTTTGCGTCTAAACACAGGTTTATAAAAAAATCAGATAAAGATTTTGTGCCTATAAATAAAACACTACTCTTGTCCCTAAGAGTAAAATGGCAGTTTTGAGTCGCTACAGATTTATTAAAAAAATTAAGTAAAAATTTTGTGCCTCTAAATAAATAACATTAATTTTGGTACCGGCAAATAAAATATTGATTTTAAACTGCAGAAGGTTGATAAAAAAGTCGCAAAAAATTTTGTTCCTATAAATAAAGTAGTATATTTGCCCCCATAAATAAAATAACAACTTTAAAACACTATAGATTTATTCTATCTCGCATTACACCCAATACTAAAATTTTCGGATTTGAGAACAAATGATTTCAGCTGGTGGTAAATTCTCATTTACAAAAATGCACAGGGACATTTGAATTTACCTGCAAGAGTACCAAAACCGGAAAAGAATCTGGCAATATGACAACTGATACAATTGCCGCAATAATAACTTTTGCTTTTTCACCATTACAATTAGGTCAATCACTAGAACTGAAAATACAATAGCTCTGGCCGTTTTATTGGTCAGCTTTGGTTAATTGTAATTATCGTAAGGAATACTTTGCACCATCTCAAAAAGATAGGCGTGAGGATATTACATGATATAAGTATCGTGAATGGCCGAAAATAATTCAAAAAATTATTTCATCTGATTCCAGCTTTGATTTGCTAACCGGCATATCTGAAAGCTGAAATACAGTCAATTTAGTGTAGATGGCTTAGTCGATATAAATCGGCTAAATAGTCTGAATTGTCAGTTCCGGCAATGCATAGCGGCTTGACTTAATACCAAAACTGCGCAATGTATTAACATTAATTTTTTATAAAAACTCAAAACCATTTTTAACCATGGAAAACTCAACTCCTTCAAATCCGTCAGGGAAAATTGTAAAAATCAGCACAAAAGAAGAGTGTCTAAATTACCTCACTGAATCAAACCTACGACTGCTTGACGAAGCCATTTCTGGTGGTCAGAAAATAACTGATTTCTTACCATTTTATGCAGAAGCGTTGGATATGGACACCTTTACTGTCAGCACAGATCTTGTGTATTCAGGTGTTCCTCAAATTATCAATTGCCAAAATCTGATTTTTGATGGAGGAAGCATTACATCCTATGTGCAGTTAACTATCAATGCACTTACCACCACCTTATCAAAACTTAGTCCGGTTAACAATTACCAGGTTAAACTGGTCGGTTCTACCGGAAATTCCGGTTCACCAGGGTCTGCCGGTGGAACCGGAACAACAGGAAAAAATGGCCAATCTAAAAGTTGTGACGATGCCGAAGCCGGCTCTCCAGGAGGCTCTGGAAATCCCGGATCAAATGGAGCGGATGGTTCAAACGGTGGGGGCACTCCTGTTTCTAATTTGAATTTTGGCAAAATCGTATTAGAGGGTACAAGTTTGTTAACTGTTATTGCACAAGGCGGAACTGGTGGTAATGGTGGTAACGGTGGACAAGGAGGGGCTGGGGGTAATGGCGGTAATGGGGGTAACTCATATAGTACCGGATGCACCTGTTACACAAATGGCGGTGACGGAGGCACAGGCGGTGTAGGAGGCACAGGAGGTAAAGGTGGTAATGCTGGTAACGGGAGTAGTGCAAACCAGGGTATGATTATTACAGTTACCTCGCAAGCAGATAAAGGATATTTATCAACCAATCCAATTGCCGGGAATTCAGGTAGTTACGGTTCCGGAGGAGCTGGTGGTAACGGAGGAGCTGGTGGTTCAGGCGGTACAGGAACAAAACATGGCCATGATGGTGCCAGTGGCTCGGCCGGTGCAACCGGTTCAGCAGGCGGAAATGGCTCCGGCGGGTCAAATGGTACTTTGCCACAAATCAATGTTACCCTGGGTTAAGTTATTCTCTCGGGAAGTAAAGCATGGGAAACACGCTTATAGCAACAAGCCTGTCTGAAAAGTTCATTCCGGGTTTGGAGACAGACTACAAGTTGATTTCAACTGTTGACGAGGCTAAATTCTTCTTTGGACCAATTCCTCAGAGAGAACGTATATGGAGGAACGTAGTGTACTTTGAGCCTTTAGCTAAAAGTCCGCGATCAAAATTAGGTATAGGTGAACACGATAGAGCTGAGTCATATATTTTCGGAAACGGAGCTTTTCCAAACGTTGATTTTAATGCACACAATAGCCATTTTCCCGTTTCTGTTAAGGTGCTTCGTATGCCTGAATTGGTTCTTTATGAAAACGAAGAATTGGATTTATCCGCAGTTCCGAAAGAATTCCCCTGGGACACGCGAGACTCCGAACTGTATTTGCATCTTACTGTTGACCGGTTGATTCTGAGTAAAGGAAGTAATCTGATTGTAAACGGAAACGTACTTATACTCAATTGTAATGAAGCCTTTGGAACTAAGTTGCCTGATGGCTTTACAAGTATATCAATCGGTACTTCGGACAAAGTACAAGAGCTTAGTTTTGCTCGTACAAAGCCAGTTAAAGATAACTCAAAAAACGGTTCAGATGGGATAAATGGCATATCTGCGCATGCCTACACTTTAGAATCTACCCCAATCGGAATGCGTCTGTTTTCTGATGAAGGTACTGGAAAAGGTGGTGACGGCCAAAACGGAACGGATGGTTTAAAAGGCGACAACGGAAGAAATGGTGCCATGCTTTATTTATGCGATATAAGATTTAATAAGCTAACCGGCTTTGCGCCACGAAGTTTTCATATTCATGCAAAAGCCGGAGAGGGATTTCCCGGTTCAAATGGGGGCGATGGCGGAAATGGTGGCAACGGTGGGGAGGGCACCACTGGCATCGTCACACCGTTTGGTAGTTTTCCTGGATTTCCCGGAGGAAATGGCGGAAACGGCGGAAACGGTGGAAACGGCGGAAAAGGTGGAAGTGGCGGCATGAGTTGTGCCATTTTTTTATCGGTTCCAAAGGGTTGTTCTGATGTATTTCTTCCAAAAACGGAACCTTCTATTGGCGGAATAGGAGGAAAAGGTGGTCAGGGAGGAAAAGGTGGTCTATGTGATAATAATCAAACCACATTTGAACTGCCTGGTTATCTGATTGCAGTTAATGGAAAGGATGGATTGAATGGTTTAAA
The DNA here is from genome assembly GCA_943368675.1 of Chitinophaga pinensis. GTDB lineage: Bacteria > Bacteroidota > Bacteroidia > Cytophagales > Spirosomataceae > Emticicia. The sequence goes on from CALRLN020000018.1 coordinate 17,887, forward strand.
CGGGATGAATGGAAAATCCCGGGAGGCGCCGCCAGTCCATATTTTCGAAAGGTCCTAAACACATTCAAAAAACACAAAATCATATGACAAGCGACTTTTTCACTAAAGAGGAAGTGTACGACATCCTCGATAATGCTGGCAATAAATTAGGTGTAGACGTTATTACCTATAGCGTAATGAAGGTAGTAAATACAAAAAATCTGACTTGTTCAGATACCTACTCTGTAACGGTAAAACACCGCTTACTCGTAAACGGAATAAACTGGGACGCCAGTACAAATTACCAATCCACAGGGTTTAATAATTATCCGGTTCTGGTCAATGTCCAGACAGGTATTACCGCTTCGAGTCAGCCAACAGAAGAAGTGGTATTGAAACGCATTTTCCCGAAAACAATCAATGCGAGTGTTGAACAAAGTACAAATATATCAACGGGTAGTTCGAACTCGCAAACCAATCAATCGTCGTCGGGTTCTAATTCATCTAATGTAAACACCTTTGGCGTAGATTTATCCGCAGGTTGGTTCGTAGATGGTCCGGTGGCAACAATAGGCGTAAATTATTCTCATAGTTGGGAGAACGGAACTTCGCAATCTACGAGCCTGGCTAATTCAAATGCAACTAACCTGCAACGTGCTACCGGGAATGAAATGAGCGTAAAAGACTGGTCGGCTTATTCTTCTGTAAAGAACTTCAATAATACCAGCAATGAATTTATTGGTGAATACGTACAATGGAACTGGGGACAAACGAATCCATGGAATATCTTTGATTTTAACGAAAACGCTTCCGGCTCCAATATTTTATTGCCACAAAGTGTAGTTGCAAACATGTTATATTATGGTGCTGCCAGTCAAAGTGGAGACAGTAACATTCTTTTACCACCTAGTGACCTTTCCCTTTTTGGTCTGGATTTCACTATGGCATCAGAATGGATGGTTACATTTCCAAATCCTTTAACTAGCATTGAATCGTTAACTTTTCAGCATGATGTAAGTGTGGCAAGTGCTTCTCATTCAATGACTGTGCCTGGAGGAGGTGGACAAGGGTCATTAATTGCGTCATTAGGAAGTGCATACAATAATGTATTAAAGCAAAGCCAACCATTAATTTTAAGCGATTACGCCTTGATTCCACTCTCTAACGACCAGACAACAGGTATTGGTTTCCAGGCAAATTTGTTTGATATTAGTCCTGCTACAGCTTCAACGAACTTTAAGATTCGTTCACGTGGAAACGATTTAATGGTTACCGGAACAGGTTTTTCACCAACAATGAGTGCTGTCTTTCCTGCTAACTATGCCGGAGCCGGTGCTACGATAACTGTTTCATTCAAGGTGGCCGATATCAATACGCAGTATGCTTTTGTGTTGAAACATTGGATAGGTCAGAACAGCGGAAATATCGTTTTAACGTGTGTAATCAACGGTAATCAAACAACGGTTAATGTTATGGATCAGGAAGGTCAGGGTTCGTTGAATAACATCAATCAATTGGATTTGCGCAACTTCGATTTGAAGTCGGCCAATTTTCATGATTATTTGTTGTTGGGCTGGAATGAAATTGCCATTACCGTAATGCCACAGAATAATGCTGTTGCCTCAGAATATGTATTGCTGGCACTTTCTATAGAAGGGTAAGTACACGGTTTGAATTAATCCTTAACTGTCATGCCAAAAAATCTGAAAAAACGAAAGATCAAAGAATCTGATTTGGAGGAATACGATGATTTGGAATTAAGCCAGACGAAAAAACGCGTTAAAGGTGATAGTTCGTATTCCACAAAGCTCATATCGCCTGAAAAACCTAAGAAGTCAGGACGATTAAAGCGTTCGAATAGCGTTGATCGTTTTGGGAAACGCTTGTCGATTCAGGATCGGCATACCTCGAGCACTAAATTGAAAAAAGAAGATTTCAAGGATTATAGTGTGATAGCTGTTTATTCCCGGGAAGCTTTTGAGTCATTTGGTAAGAAATGGAAACAGAAAATGAATTCCGACACCCTCGAACGTGCCACAAAGAGTTCACGTATAGGGGTAAATAGTAAAGAAGTTTCCACATTACTGAGCTTACAGTCACGTCATTTAGTGGAAACAGATTTTGAAAAACAATTGCAAAAGTTGATTGAAAACAAGACCCTGCCCCATATGATTGCTGTCATCGAAGGACGTGAAGAAAAAGCCAGTTTATCGTTATCGACCAAGATAGACGATACGGCAATTGATGTTCCCTATAAACGTTTGACCTATGAGCAAGGTACCAATTCGAAAGGAGGGAAAGATAACAAGCAAAGCATGAGTATTTATGTGCGCGATGACATGAAGGGGGTATACAGTGTGTCAGAAGTAAGTGTGAACCATAAGGTTGCAAAGAAAAAGATTAAAGCCCTGGCGATTGATTACTCAACAACTGACGACACAAAATACCGTACTTTGGTTGTGCACATTCCGAATGAATTCATTGGAACAAAATCAAAAGAGGAAAATACGCATGGTGCATTCCAAACTTATGCTGAGGAACAACGCAAATTATCTTCTCCCATTACTGTTACAAGCTATTTCGGCGATACTAACTTTTCATCTCCGGTAAATAAATTCTCGTCCCCATCAATGGGAGGACATACGTCAACGGGAGGTTTTTTAAATCCGCAAAGCAGCAGTGCACAAAAAGAGACCCATTTTATGCAGAGTATTGCCGTAAGTAGTAGTGACAAAAAGCATAGTGTGTTGCAGCCCTCTACGTTGAATTCGATATTCATTAATTCTGATAAGACGATTCGGGAGGCTACGGATCATCCAAGTATGATACAATATGTTGCACATGACCAAACTTTAAAAGGCAGAACCGACTCTATAGAATTATTGGAAATGATTTAATGACTTCTCAATGACAACTATTCTGAAGCAGGAAAGGCTGAAGGTCTAAGACTTGAGACTAAATAAAATCTCCCATCTTTTTACCTCAGATTCAGAGGTTTTGCTGCAAATCTGAGGTATGCTGTGCATTTCGGGAGATTACCATGAAAACATCCTAAGCGCTTTGCTTATATGTAATAAATAAGGCCTAATTCTGGACGACTTAAATAATAAACCATTCAAAATCTATGTTTTAAATGGTTTATTATTTTTTTGCGTAATTTTCTTCTGGTTTCTCTAATTGTTTAAACGTTCGTTTTTGCTTATACGATTTTGGCTCAAATGACATAAATTTCCACGTCAAATATGATACACTATAATTGACTGATATACAGCTGTGTATAATATTTTGTTGGAACATTTGCCCGGAATATTCATAAAGCTTCATTTTTGAAAGTTCCAATTTTGATAAGTTAATCAAACATACTTACTAAACTTATTTCTTTTGCCTACGAATGGATAATTTCTGCTCATATTTCATCTGATTATTGATTACATAGCGTTGATAGGTTCTCAATAATTAAAAAATTAACCTAACAGGCTCGTTGGATTTTTTACCTGACCTATGAATTACCTAAACTATAGAAGCTACAAAGGTGTGCTCACAAAGGGGATATAATTACATTCTATATTCCGGAATTTTGATTATGATAGATAGTAATTAAGTTTATGACTCTTATCATAGTTGGGAATAGCAACTTTTTCAACTTTTGCAGAAGTTCACAAGAGTGACTGATTAAAAAGCTTGCAAAATACCGTCTAAAATGGAACAACATTATTATAATGTAGAAGTAAACTGGAGTTCTAATCGCAAAGGTGTTATGTGTTCTCCGGAACTAACCAAGGAGTCCGGGAACTGCCTTGAAGTAGCAACACCCCCCGAATTCCCAAAAGGGATTCCGGGCATTTGGTCTCCTGAGCATCTGTTTACTGCGGCTGTAAGTAGTTGTTTAATGACTACTTTTTTATCTATTGCCGAAAACTCAAAATTGAATTTCACGCATTTTACCTGTAAGTCAAAAGGTAAGTTAGAGCAGGTTGAAGGTAAATTTATAATGAGTGAAATTATTCTTGAACCAACAGTAACAATTCCTAATGAACAGGATAGAGACAAAGCTCAACGGGTTTTACAGAAATCAGAAGCGGCTTGCCTGATTTCAAATTCGATAAAATCAAAAGTTACAATGATACCTGTTATTGAAATAGGGTAACTGCACTATGGACAGATTTTGCAGTAAATAGGATGCTCAGGGTTTTCAGTGATGTAACTGTTGTAGAAAAAGAAGCCGGAGAATTCATGACAGAAACAGAGAAAAAACTAAAAAAGCTGGATATTACTAACAACAAAGGATTTGGTATTTATTATGACGACCCCAAGAAAACCACTGATGAGAAATGTAGAAGTTTCGTTGGTGGTGTTATTGAAATTAAAGATGTTAATAAAATTACCGCGCTTAAGGCAAAAGGGTTTAAAATAGATTCTGCCAGAACAGCCCCCTCAGTCGTTGCGGAGTTTCCTATAAAGTCAGATTTATCTTATATGATTGGGCCAATGAAAGCATATCCGGACATCTCTAAATACATGAAAGAAAAAGGATATGAGGCCACATTGACATTAGAAATTTATGATGTTCCTCAAAAGAGAATATTGTTCATTTCACAGCATAAATAAAGATGATTCTATCATCAGATTCTTTTAAGTTGTCAGTTAGCTTTTTCAAATTGTCAAATCCGTATTTATAGCTATGAAAATCTCAACTATTTCCCCAAAATCAACTTTTCATATAGTAGGTAAAAAATACACAGGTTATTCTGAAGTTATTTTGCTGAGAGGGGTTAAAAATTATACCCTTATTTACCTTAAAGATGGACAAGTTCATGTTGTAGCCAAATCTTTAAAAAAATTTGAAAAAGAATTTGAGCCGTTTTCGTTTTTTAGAGTTCATAAATCTTATTTGATTAACCTGAAATATGTAAAAAAACCAAGGGGTGAGGTAAAAGACTCAATTGAAATGAAGAATCACCAGTTAGTTTCGGTTTCGAGAAGAAAACGAGAGGGTTTTGCAAAAGCCATTGGTCGGGCTTAGCCGTTGGATGAGCATTATAAATCTAATATTTTTTATCTTTTCCTATAGAATTAGCCCGAGTCTTTACGAAGCGTTACAGATGGGGCAAAACCTGTATTTTATACTTATAATTATGCAATTAATAAAACATTTTTCTGAAATAAAAAAAGAAGACATCGCAAGTGTCGGCGGTAAAAATGCGTCATTGGGCGAAATGTTTTCTAAACTGTCTTCAAAAGGGATACAAGTACCAGATGGATTTGCTGTAACATCAGAAGGATATTGGCGCTTTATGGAGCATAATAAATTATTACCTTCTTTAACAAAAATTCTTTCTGAACTTGATATAAAGACTTTTAATAACCTCCCGGAAATTGGTTCTAAAGCCCGCAAACTGATTCTTGAATCTTCATTTCCCGGCGAATTGAAAAATGAAATTATTGAGGCATCAAAACAATTAATGTTACGCGGTGGTGTTGAAAAGACCTTTGCCGTTCGTAGCAGCGCTACAGCCGAAGATTTGCCGAATGCCAGTTTTGCCGGGCAACAGGAAACTTATTTAAATGTATCCGGCGAAGAGAATCTGATAAAAGCCTGCCAGCGTTGTTACGCTTCTTTATTTACAGACAGGGCTATAAAATATAGAGTTGATAATGGATTTGAACATGCTAAAGTTGCTTTATCAATAGGCGTTCAATTGATGATCCGGTCAGATTTGGCCAGTTCGGGTGTCATGTTTACATTAGACCCGGACTCGGGTTTTGAAAATGTAGTTTTGGTTTCGGGTGCCTGGGGCCTCGGCGAAAATGTGGTACAGGGTAGTGTAAATACAGATGAATTTCTTGTTTTTAAACCAACATTAGACAAAGCAAAGCAGCCTGTTATTTCTCGCAAACTAGGTAGTAAAATCAAGACTATGGTTTATTCAGCTAAAACAATTGATGAAATCGTCAAACCTGAAGATGCTATTGTCAATTTAACTACCTCTGTCGAAAAAAGAAATCAGTTTGTATTGGTTGATGAGGAAATTAAACAACTGGCAAAATGGGCATGTATTATTCAGGAGCATTACAATTGCCATATGGATATAGAATGGGCAAAAGATGGCCAGGATGGGAAAATCTATATCGTGCAGGCAAGACCAGAAACCGTGCATAATAATTTAAAACACAAGGTTTTTAAACAATATACTTTACTCGAAACGGGTAAAAAATTATGTTCTGGTGCAGGTTTAGGTAGTAAAATTGTGTCAGGGAAAGCCCGTATTCTTCATTCGCCTAAAGAGATTGCAAAACTAAATGCAGGTGAAATATTAGTTACCGAACGCACGGACCCTGATTGGGACCCCATTCTAAAAAAAGCATCGGCCATTATTACCGACCAGGGGGGGAGAACCTCTCATGCAGCCATTGTAGCGCGAGAGCTGGGTGCCAGTGCAGTTGTAGGAACCGGAAACGGAACAAAATTAATTAAGGATGGTGAAGATATTACGGTTTCAACGGCAAAAGGGGAAACAGGCGTTGTATATGATGGTACTTTGAAATGGGAAGAAAAGATAATTGATATTTCTGCCATAGAAAAAACAAAAACCAGAGTAATGCTCATTCTGGCTCATGCGGATGAGGCCTTTGAACATTCTTTCATGCCAAATGATGGAGTGGGACTCATGCGCATGGAGTTTATCATCAGTAATTCTATTCGTATTCATCCTATGGCATTAAAGCATTTTGATGAAATTACCGATGCACGTGTTAAAGAAAAGATTGAAAAAATTACCGGAGAAAATCAGAATAAGGCAGATTATTTCATCAATAAACTTGCCGAGTCAACTGCGAAAATGGCTGCGGCTTTTTATCCTAAAGATGTGATTGTGAGGATGAGCGATTTTAAATCAAATGAATATGCCAATCTTTTAGGAGGAAAGCAATTTGAACCAAATGAAGAAAACCCGATGATTGGTTTCAGAGGAGCATCAAGGTATTATCATCCATTATACAAAGAGGCATTCGAAATGGAGTGCCAGGCAATGAAAATTGTCCGTGAAGAAATGGGATTGACCAATGTGAAATTAATGATTCCATTTTGCAGAACAATTGCGGAAGCAGAAAAAGTAATTGAAGTAATGGAAGGTTGTGGCTTAAAAAGAAATCAAAATGGACTGGAATTATATGTAATGATTGAAATTCCGAGCAATGCTTTATTAGCCGAAGAATTTGCCAGACATTTTGATGGATTCTCGATTGGTTCAAACGATTTAACACAACTTACCCTTGGTGCTGACCGCGACAGTGAGTTATTGAGCGAAATTTTTAACCCATTTGACCCGGCCGTGATGCAGCTCATTGAGATGACTTTAACAAAAGCTCAAAAAACAGGTACACACACCGGGCTTTGCGGTCAGGCCCCCAGTGATTATCCTGAATACGCTCAGTTTTTAGTGAAGAACAAAATTGATAGTATTTCGTTTAACCCTGATGCTTTATTAAAAGGAATAGAAAATATTCTGATTGCCGAAAAAGCAATGAATACTACTGAATAGTAGGTTTTTTCAACAATTTTCTGTTTATATGAGTCAAAAGTGTAAAGATATAGCGTAAAACAGGGGTTTAGAATCACATAAAAAAACATATAAAATCACAAAGCTAATCAGGCAGCTCTGAAGTAATATCATGGATGCCTGATTGGTTATTAAGATTTTTTATCTGAAAGTCTACCTCAAAAAAGTATCTTTTGCTTGTATTTTGTCTGTTCGCTTACTAAAGGAATGGCT
>CALRLN020000019.1:0-24805 GCA_943368675.1 Chitinophaga pinensis
AAAACAATTGAGCTTACCGCCCAGGAATTTAAACTTCTGGAGTATTTTATGAGGAATCAGGGACGTGTGCTATCCAAGTTGCAGATTGCAGAAAATGTATGGAACGTTGACTTTGACAGAAACACCAATCATGTAGAGGTGTACATCAATTATCTGAGGAAGAAAATCGATAAAAATTTTGAAAAAAAGCTGATTCACACCATTTTTGGTATGGGGTATGTGCTGAAATAGGAGATATGGAGGAATTGTCGGGTGTGGAACCGTTCGACATTCGACAATAATCCCTACCTTTGCATGAATTCAGTGATTAGCTTCCGAGCCGGGAGTAATTCATCAATTTATTCCGCATAGATGGCAAAAACACCCCAGGAAAAAGTAATAAAGGCAACCTACTTTAGTATTTTTGGTAATATTGGTCTGGCGAGTATCAAATGGCTGGCCGGATTTCTGGGTAATTCTTATGCCCTGATTGCCGATGCCATCGAGTCTACCACAGATATTTTTTCTTCGCTACTGGTTCTGCTGGGTCTGAAATATGCCAGCAGGCCTCCAGATAAAAACCATCCTTACGGCCATGGCCGCATAGAGCCGCTGATTACTTTTCTGATTGTGGGTTTTCTGATAATTTCAGCAACAATCATTGCTTACGAAAGTATCGAGAAGATTAAGACACCTCATGCACTGCCAAAAGCCTGGACACTGATAGTGCTTGGCCTGATTATATTCTGGAAAGAGGCATCCTACCAGATAGTAATGAGAAGAAGTAAAGAGACCAACAGTTCGTCGCTTAAAGCCGATGCCTGGCACCACCGCAGCGATGCCATCACGTCGGTGGCTGCGTTTATCGGAATTTCTATTGCCCTGATTTTAGGCAAAGGATATGAGTCGGCAGATGATTGGGCAGCTTTGTTTGCTTCGGGGTTTATTTTGTACAATTGTTATCTGATTGTTCGCCCGGCCCTTGGAGAGATTATGGACGAAAACCTGTATGACGATGTGATTGAATTAATCAGACAGAAATCATTGCAGGTAGATGGGGTGCAGGAGACTGAAAAATGCTTTGTGCGAAAAGCAGGTATGAAATACCATGTAGACCTGCATATTGAAGTAGATGCTGACATGACCGTAAGAGACAGCCACAAAGTTGCGCATGACCTGAAAGATTATCTGCAGGCCGAAATACCTGAGCTCGACCAGATATTGATTCATGTTGAACCCCATGAAAGAGGGTAGACGATTGTTGAATGCACCTAAAAAAAATGCTTGACACCATTTTAAATAAAATAGGAAGATTCAGTGCTGCCGATATAGCTTTGGCAGAAAAGGTAATGGTGCAAAGACAGTTTAAAAAAAATGATATAATGCTGGCTGAAGGAGAGGTTGCGCGTTCGGTTTTTATGCTCGCATCCGGCACCGCCTACCAGTTTGCCATCAATGATATTGACGAAAATATTATTGATTTGTATACAGAAAAAGACTGCATAATGAATTATCAGAGTTTTGTAGGGCAGAAACCTTCAACTACCCAAATCAAGGCTTATACTGACTGTGATGTATTTGAGTTTACGATTTATGCCATCCACAATCTTATTGAATTATCTCCGGTTTTTTTCCAGTTAGGTAAGATAATGGAGCAAGCCATGGCAAGAATGCATTATTTTGATAATGCTCTTACGCCCCTTCAGAAGTATAACCACCTGTTAGCAACAAAGGCGCATTTATTACATCACTTCCCGCTGAAAATGATAGCGTCTTACCTTAAAATTACCCCTGAAACCCTGAGCAGGGTAAGAGGGATTTATTGACCGAAGTATTTCTTGATTTGAATCAAGTGCTGATTGTATGATTATGAGCCAATTTTGCAGCTCTTACCTGACAAACAATCACATGGAATATTCATTCAGAAAGACCTCTGCTTTATGCCTGCTCATTGGCTCTTTGTTAGCTACCATCACGATGGTAATACACCCCAGTGGTGGTAGTATGGAAAAAATCAATCAGATGAGAACCGCCATAGTGTTTTCTCATTCACTGGCTATTTTTTGTATGCCTTTTATTGGCTTCGGTGCATGGGGCTTATCAGTATTATTACAAACACCGAGCAGAATTGCCATGTTGCCATTTTTTGTTTTTGTGGCAGGGCTTATAGCGGCCATGATAGCCGGGTCTGTTAATGGTCTGGTATTGCCTTATTTTGTAGGGCGTTATTATGAGTCAGGAGTAGACGAAGCAGTGCTGGAAGCCATTATCGGCTATGGCAGATATATCAATGCAGCCATGGATTATATATTTATAGCAGCCACTACTTTTGCTATCGGGATGTGGTCGGTGATTATTATTCTGACAGCTAAGTTGCCAAAATGGATGGGCTATTATGGGATTCTGATTATTATTGCAGGGGTGGTTGGTGTGTTTATGAAATTCAATTTTATCAGTGTTTCCGGTTTCAGGATATTTATTTTTAGTCTGGTAAGCTGGTTAATTCTGGTAGGAGTTTTGATGACACGGAAGATACCCGGGGAAGAGGGTTAAAAATAGTAGAAACCGAAAAAAGTAAAACCGAAAATATAAAACTCAAAAATGCATACATCTCAAGTAATTTATAAAAATGCCTGGCCGTATCAGCAGGATAAAATGAACCTGCCAGTGGCGAATCTGGACGAGGCCATCTCGTTCTATGAAACTATTATGGGCTTTGAGAGAGTTGCTGTTAGTGACACACCGCATCGATCTGCCGTATTAAGTAGAAATGAGATTGAAATAGGTCTTGCCGAAAATGGAGGAGACCCAACACAGGACGGCTGTTTTTTTGAAGTGAATAGCGTTCAGGAAGCCTTCGATGAACTAAAAACCAATGGCCTAGACAAAGAAAAACCTGATTTCAGTTTTCAGAAACACGGCACAACTTTATGGAAAGTATTTTTTATAATAGCCCCTGACGGACTTTGTTATTGTATCGGTGAAAGGACGTAACGACATAGCGTCTGGATTGAATTATTATAAATATTATCATATGCTTTGTTGTGGAGTTATACTTTCGGGTTATTAAAATCTACTTTATGAAAGTGTAGATACTATCAAATCTGCCTATTATAAAATTAAAATCCTATTTTTGTTTCAGCACTAAAAGCAGAGGCATGAAACTGACAACTTTATTCAAAGATTTTATTGAGAGCGAAAAAGCCGGCGGATTAATATTGATGGCTTGTACTGCTGTTTCTCTGATATTGGCCAATTCGGGCTTTGCCGCAGAATATGCCCATTTCTGGCATGCAGACCTTGGCGGCCACCCGGTGGAATATTGGATAAACGATGGCCTGATGGCTATTTTCTTTTTGCTGATTGGTCTGGAGCTGGAAAGAGAAGTATATCTGGGCGAACTATCGAATATAAAAGATGCACTTCTGCCTATTTTTGGTGCTATCGGCGGTATGTTTGTGCCTGCTATGCTGTTTCTGGTCTTTAACTGGGGTACACCCGAGCAAGCCGGAGCAGGGATACCTATGGCTACTGATATTGCCTTTGCACTGGGTATATTATCGCTGTTAGGCGACAGAGTCCCGGCTTCTCTGAAAGTATTTCTTACAGCACTTGCAGTGATTGACGACCTCGGGGCCATCCTGATGATTGCTGTTTTTTATACCAAAACAATATTCTGGAGCAATCTTTTTATAGCTTTAAGCATATTTGTAGTATTACTGGCACTTAACAGACTGAAAATCAGGAACCTGATACCCTACCTTTTAGGAGGGCTTGCCATGTGGTACTTCATGCTCAATTCGGGCGTACATGCTACGATTACCGGAATATTACTGGCTTTTGCTATCCCTTTTGGTAACGGAGACGAAAAATCAAGCTCTTATATTCTGCAACACTTTCTGCATAAGCCTGTGGCGTTTGTCATACTGCCCATCTTTGCACTGGCTAATACGGCTATCAGTCTAAACGGAAATATTGGTGAACTACTGACTAGGACTTACAGTCTGGGTATAGCAGCAGGTCTGGTGCTAGGCAAGCCGCTAGGAATCTTTCTGCTGGCCTTTATTGCCGTGAAACTCAGAATATGCGGCCTGCCATCTGACCTGAACTGGAAGACGCTTATCAGCGTAGGTTTTTTGGGTGGTATAGGTTTTACGATGTCTATATTCATTACCATACTTGCTTTTGACGATGCCCTCATCATTAACGATGCCAAATTTGTTATTCTCTTATCGTCGCTCGTGGCAGGCATATTGGGGTATTTCTTTCTGAAATTTACGCTGACAAAAGAAGTATTGATTGAATGAAAGGGGAGGAGTTAGCCAGATAACAATGTTTTGTCATACTCAGCAATTAAGTTACGAAAATAGGAGCTACTAAAAACAAGTAGCCCTATCCAAAACAACTTTTGCTGTAATTAGCCCGTAATTTAGAGTATATACGTTGGATGGTCAAAATTTTTTATTGAACGGTTAATCCGAATAATTTCCTTGATTTTTGGACGGGGGAAGGGCATGCCGGAAAATCGGCAATCTGCCAGTCTGATAAGAAATATTAATTGAATTTAAACAAAATATACTGGCTGAAAGGGTGCTTTATTCCCATATAATCGAGCGGTCTATTTGGGACACGGTGGGCCTGCCTGTAAGTATCATGGCTAAAGCCAGTTCATCTTTTAATATCTGCAATACTTTTGCTACGCCTTCTGCACCACCGCAGGCCAATCCATAGCAGATGGGTTTACCCAGCAATACAGCCTTAGCACCCAGGGCAAGGGCTTTCAGTACATCTGTGCCTCGTCTTACCCCTCCATCAAATAAGATGGGTATCTGCCGATTTACCTTGTCGGCAATGCGGGGTAGTACTTCGATGGTAGCAGGTACTGTATCCAGATTTCTTGCCCCATGATTGGATACAATTATGCCTGATACCCCAGCCTGAACAGCTTTACCCGCATCTTCGGCATTCATGATACCTTTAAGCAAAACAGGTATTTTGGTAAATGATTGCAGCCACTCAATGTCTTTCCAGGTGATAGGGTTTTTCGGTGCACCAATTTCGCCCAGAGAATAATGTGCTATCACATCGTCGGGCAGGGCAAAACCAGCTCTTGCCTGTCGGTTACGTATGCCCGGCGTAGGTGTGTCAACGGTCACACAAAGTGCCTGGTAGCCCAGAGATTCGGCTTTTTGGATAAGGTCTTTAGTATAACTGCGGTCGTCTCTTACATATAACTGAAACCAGAGAGGCGAGGTAGCGACCTTAGTAATTTCTTCGAGTGGAGTAGTGGTAAATGAACTGACAACATAGGTAGCCGAGGTCATACCTGCTCCTCTGGCAGTGGCTATTTCAGCATCGGGGTGCATAATTTTATGAAAGGCAGTAGGGGCAATCATTATCGGATGCGCCAACTCCTGACCGAAAAGCGACACAGTTGTATCCAGTTTACTTATATCGTTCAGTACTGAGGTATTGAGTTTAAGATTATCAAACGCTTCACGGTTCCACCTCAGGCTTACTTCATCGGCTGCGCCACTGGCAACATATTCATAGGCCATTCGGGTCATTTTCGAAGCAGCCATTTGCTCAAAATCAAATAAATTGACTATTTCTGATAAATCGGTCGGATAACTGTTGTTTAAGGTCATGGATAGACATCAGGTTGAATTGGTATTCAAAGATAATGAAAGAAAGGCTAATTGTAGAATGTTGAACAGTGCGCCATTTTCACAGTGATTTTGAAATTACTCAAATTTCCTCATCCTCACTCATTACAGCCCTGTACAATGATGCAAAAGAAGCTTTTATCCAGATAATGGCGATTGATTCATTTATTGCAAAATACAATATCACTGCGCGCGAAGCAGAAATAGTGCGGCATATTTATCAGGGCATGACCAACAAAGAGATTGCCGATAAGTTATTTGTAACGGTGCAGACTATCAAAGACCATACGCACCGGATTTATCAGAAAACAGATGTGAAATCAAGAGCGCAATTAACATCCCTGCTGCGAACTTTTTTTTAATGAATAGCTTGTAATATGTTAAAATACCTGAAGAATCTTTATTAGATTTGATAAGGCTTTATAGTATTATACCTGTTGCGAATCTTAAGAATAGGCTCAAACTAAATCTGTATGGAAATTGAAGTTTATATAGCCAGCCAGGCTTTGGAAAGGCAAAATATCCTGACAAATATACACAGGATTATACTTGCCAATGACCCGACCATTGAGGCTGCAATTGAGCCAATGATGGCAAAGCAAATGATTCTGTATAAAGCAAATGGGTTTATGAAATACGGGCTCGCCAGCGTGAAAAACTATATGTCTTTACATGTTATGCCCATTTATGGCAATAAGAATTTATACGAAAAGTACCGTGTACTTTTACCCGAACCTCGATTTCAGAAAGGCTGCATCAATTTTGTTGATGAAACACAAATGCCTTTAGCAATCATTCAGGAACTGATACAGGATTGCTTAGGAATAGACCTGGCAAAAATGAAGGAGGATTACCTGATGTCAAGAAAAATCAACAAATGAAAAAATAATGAAATATTTGAATCATTTAATATGCAGACAATGACAGCACAAGAAAACCGGACATTTTTTGCCCCTGAGCTTTTTATCAATAATGGTATTACAGATGTTTCGTTTTATGAGAAAGCATTTGGCGCAACAGAACAGATGCGTTTTTCTAACGATGATGGCAGCATTCATGTAGTTGAGTTTTTACTTGACGAAGCCATTTTTCATTTACATGAAGTAACAGCCAATTCTTCCTGCTTTTCTCCTGAAAAACATAGTGGCGTTACGACCATCATTGGCTTATTTGTTTCTGATGTAGACAAAGTAATGCAAAGTGCTATCAGTGCGGGAGCAACAGAGATTAATCCGGCTCAGGATCATTTCTATGGTTACAGACAAGGCATGATCAAAGACCCCTTCGGCCATTATTGGCAGATACAAAAGAAAATACAAGGGCAGAGAACATAGGGGCAAGGGGAAGTTTCCGGCAGAGTCTGCTTTGCGGGTATACCCCAAGCAAAGCGACTTGACTCTGCCGGAGCCAATTAACTATTGCCGGCTTTCTTTTTTAATATAAACGCACTGATTAAAGCTACTATCAGTCCCACAGGTAGTACTTCAAAATACGTAATGAGCACTACAAAAAGCGGGTTTTTATACATTTCTTTGAAGTTCGCCATTTCTTTGGTTTTGGCGGCTAACGCCGCAGGGCTATCCTGAGCGGCTTCTCTCAATACATGAGAAATATACTTATCGAGGAAATCAGGTACGAACAGGTAATAATAAAATAGCCATACAACTACATACATGGTGGCACCTGCCAAGGCAATGAAAGCACCTGTTTTGAAAGCTTTCCCGAACGAAATAAGCCCGTTTAGTTCTTTATTGCGGTAGTTAAGCGTACCAAAGAAGGTAAGCGAAAAAATAACCACCATAGCTGCATAGCCAAGTATATCATTACTTTTGAAATCCGGGCTGTTGTAACACCTGTCGACCATATAAAACATGTTGGCACATAGGATGGTGCCGAGGATTAATCCGAAAATGAGTACGTTACGTGTCATAGTTTGATTTGATTTTTTGTCAAAACTAAGCGTAGTCTGTTCACAAATATTCATACTTTAGTACCAATTTGTGTTTTCCGGTAGAATTCCTACTAAAGTAGGAGGCAGGCTATGCCACTATTTTCAATCGCCTGGTTTTCTCAATGGCCTGTGCACGACTTTTAACATCCATCTTGATAAACAGATTCGAGACATGGGTCTTAACGGTACTTAATGAAAGAAACAGCGTTCCGGCAATTTCGGCATTGCTGTGGCCTTTTGCCAGTAATTGCAAAACCTCGTATTCGCGTTTGCTGAGGTTAAGTTTTTTAAGTTCAGTTTCATTAATAGCAGGGGTGTTTGCCGTGTTTACATACACCTCTTTCTCGACCACAAGCGTCTGGACTTTCGGTCTAATAAGCTGCACAGCTATCCAGATGCCGAGCGCAGTAAAGAATATGGCAATCAGCCCTGTATAAATATCAGTAGAGTTTTCAACAATCAGGAATTTCCATTGAAACCATTTAAGCGCAAATACCAGGATTGCCAGAAGGAATCCGTATAAAAGAATATGACGGGATTGCAGAAAAAGATTCTTTAGAAAACTCATTATAATCGGCGGCGCCATTTGATTGGTAAAAATAAGGATTTTTTCATAAAGGGCATAGCTAGCCGGGAGATTGTGGAAGTTTGTCGCAGCAATGCTGATGGCAGGATATAAACTAATGGTGTTTTTTAATAATAAAAATAATTAACTGGAAGCAGCTGTATAATTTTCTAATCGTTATTTTTAATCGTCTTTTAAATAATCAGCAATGGATTATAGAACTTATGCGCCTTGTGCGGCATTGCAGCCATTTATTAAATGCTATTGGCTATTACTTGCCCCGGCTGAGACCGAGCCACAGAAACAAAGGATTATTCCCGATGGCTGCATGGAGATGATTTTTCATTATGGAGACTTGTATAGACAATATCTTGGAGATGGCAAAGCTATCATTCAACCAAGAAGTTTTGTTTTCGGGCAGATTACGCAGGCGCTTGACATCGAGCCTACCGGACTGAGTGCCATTTTTGCAGTACGTTTTCAGCCTGACGGGTTTACAGCTTTTGCCACCATGCCTGTAGCACAGATGGAAAACCGGGCTGTGCCACTGCATGAATTATTCGGAGAAGAAGGTGTATCTCTGGAGAATGCAATAATGCAAGCTGCCTCTGTGGAAGATAGAATAAGTATTGTCGAGACTTTTTTAATACAAAAACTGATTACGCCGGAATCAGTTCGTGAATGGATTAAATCAAGTGTGGAGATGATTATGCGTTTAAACGGACAGATGTCGGTTGAAGAATTATCAGACAGCCTGCAAGTGCATCGCAGGCAAATGGAGAGGAAATTCATGTCGGTGATAGGCTTGAGCCCGAAACAACTGGCTAAGATTATCAGGTTACAGTCTGCTCTCAGGATTTTGTCGGCACAGAGTAATGAGAGCCTGACCGACATTGCCTACGAGGGCAATTATTATGATCAGGCGCATTTTATTAAAGATTTCAAGGAGTTTACAGGGGTAAGTCCCAAGCAATTTTATGCCAATAACCTCCGGATGTCGGCATTGTTTATAGGAAGTGAATAGCTTGTCGCGATTTTACAATTTTCTGAAGGTATTATCTTTCAATTTTGTTGTAAGAAACTTCATGCTTAACCGTTTCCATTCAAAATTTAAACAAAGACACTATGAAAACCTTTATCAGTTTATTGAGTACAATTGTGCTATGCTCCTATTCAGCAAATGATACAATCGACCGGATTAAGTTTTTAGAGGGAACCTGGAAGACCGAGAATAAAGAAAGCTACGAAGTATGGAAAAGTAAAGAAGATGGCACAATGGAAGGCCAGGCTTATAAAATAAAAGCAGGAGAAAAAATAATAACAGAATACCTGAGTATAAGACTTATCGACCACAAACTTACTTATGAGGCACAGGCATTGGGGCAGAACAACAACCAGAAGATTCCTTTCGTATTGAATGATTTAATAAAAGACCAGTTGTCTTTTGAAAACCTCAGTCATGATTTCCCGAAAAAGATTCAGTACAAGGTTATTGATGACAAAACTATTCTGGTGAGTGTATTGGGTGATGGGGATAATGGATTCAGATATAAGGTAATGAAGCAATAATAGCCGCCCCCGGCACCTGAAGGGGAGTAGAATATATTGAATAACGATTTTTTAAATCGTGAGAATCAGGTAGGATTTTAATAAATGGTCTTTATCCGGTTATTCGTTATTTGCTTAGGATGTAATTTCCAAGAGCCTTCACGGTTTTCTTTAAGAGTGTGAAGAAGGCTGCCAGATGCCTGAAAAGAGCCTTATTATATTGTGGCTCTGATTCAATAATAGTCTGATTGCTGTGCATAAGCATGGTTGTTTTAGATATGTTGAATGTATGAAATAATTCTCAAAAATAAAAGCCTTATGAGGTGCGCCATACCATTGTTGTAAAACCAGGGCGTTGTATGGATACCTATTATTAGAGCAGAGATAAGGGCTTTCCTACGGTTTTAGCTATTGTTGAATAAACTAATTATGTGATATAGGCGTTCTTACACAAACGCTAAAAACACAAATTAAAAATGAAAACAATTTTAGGGATTCTGATGGTGGCCTTTGTAATGGCTGTAAGTGGATGTGCTAAATCTGAGGGATACACAGGGGTAATTCAAAGTATTGAAAATGGTAAAGATGGCTATGTAGCTACCCTGAAAGATACCAAAGGAGAGAGTTTTGAGGCCATTTTTTCTATCCCTAACATGGGTGCAAATTTCAAACGGTGGGAAATAGGAGATGAGCTAAGTATCAAAGGCGATACTATTCATAGCAACAATACTTACCGGATTATTGCCAGAGAGGCAGGTAAGAAATAACAGGGTTTGCGATTGAGTGATGAAACAATTTCAGTAATCACTCAATCACTCAGTTGCTTTTCTCTACAAAAGCCTTAAAATTATTCAGAATAGCCTGCCAGCCTTGTTCTTGCATTTCTACCGGATTTTGTGACTCTGCCTCAAAAATCTCCTCAATGTACGTCTCCTCGTCATTGCCTGTAAACCTGACGCTAACCTGACGGCCATCTTCTATGGTATACTCAATTAACTGATTTTCAAGTACATTGTCATATTCGCCGCCAAAATCAAAACTGAAACTTCCGTCTTTGGCAGCCATTGTATAGATAAATTTGCCACCCACTCTCAGGTCGTTTACTGCTTTGGGTGTGTGCCAATCGTCTGAGGCATTATTCCATTGCATAACGGCCTCGGGGTTTGTGAAATTTTCCCAGACTTTTTCAACCGGAGCCTTGATGCTCACAGATATTGTGATTTTTGTTGGTTTATCGCTCATCTTTTTCAGGTGTTGAATGATTTACTTAAAAAATTACGGAGGTCCATTTGCTGAAATTCCGGTAATAGCCCGGCATAGTGTGTATTCGTTAGGTAACAGAATAAAACAGGTGCATAGACGGCAATCCAAAAAATTGCCTGTTTTTATAAGCTTGCCACTGCGGGTAGTTTATGCTTCATGTATTTGCGGCGTTTGGGCCTTTCTATAAACGCCAATGGCTTTTTATATTTTTTGCCTTTGCCCGTGAGCAGGTACTCGCCTGATACTTTGTATTTTTCTACTAAAATACCGAGCCATTCTAACTGCATAATATCACGGCTATAGTCTTTGCGCAGTTGGTAGATATTCCGGCTGTTGATGTCATTTTCAACATAGAAATCGTTCATGAAATGGATATGACCCATCTGGACAAGTTCGTCAAGAATTTCAAAGAAGCGTGCGGTCACTTCCTGGCTTTTAGGAGATTGCATGTTAGTTTTTTTATAAGGGGAATTACTAACAGCAAAGTTAATCAATCAGCGCAATGGTGGAAATAAAATTTCCGGTTTATTGGTGTTCGTAAGTCTAACCGAGTATTCAGTGCCTCAATCACGCTGTTTCACTATAAACACGCCCGCATTTTTTAGTATATGTATTTGCTCAAAAGGTTCTTTTCAGCACTTTAAAAATCTTATGCACATCGTTCAGAGATAGTTTGAAGTCGCAGTATTCGGGGCTGTCGTTCCGGCTATGGCAGGTGATGGTGGCGGTTTCACGGTCAAAGCCCGTAATATCTTTAAATAACACATTGCGTTTGGTCAGAATAATCCACCCGAATCTTGATTCACCGAAACCATCCATCCACAAATCCATTGGTAATTCCTTGCCCAGTACTGTGGCTCTGTCCGGGGTATCATCTATTTTTCCGCCATTCATGCTATCGCCGGAAATCCGGAAAGCGATAAAATTTCCTCTGTCAATTTTATCAACTACAAAAGGTACTTTTTCTTCAAACTGAAACGTACCTGCATCGCTTATTTCGTCCAGATACCGGGCAAAAGCTTCTCTT
Source organism: Chitinophaga pinensis (assembly GCA_943368675.1). Classification (GTDB taxonomy): domain Bacteria; phylum Bacteroidota; class Bacteroidia; order Cytophagales; family Spirosomataceae; genus Emticicia. The sequence goes on from CALRLN020000019.1 coordinate 12,000, forward strand.
GAAAGTAGCGGCACTTCTACAAGCAGGTCGCCGTCAGCATTGCTGGTAAATCTATTACCGTTATTATTGACATAAGCACTTTCCATCCCAGCCTTTTTATAGTTCAGGAATACCTCTCTGATGGTCTTTTCGGCCAGGCTGGACACATTCCTGTCTCCACTTTCCCAAAGCTGCACTGCTCTCATGGATACACCAACAAGTTCGGCGAACTCTGTCTGCGAAAGCTTGTTTTTCTTGCGGAAACTCCTTATTTCAGTACCGCTCACCGGAGGTATGCCAATAGTCATTGAATGGTTATGTTTAAAAAAATAAAAATATTTTTCAAATTTACTTGTTTAATACGAACTTGTTCGCTATTTTTGTTCATCATTTTACGAACATTCATATTTTTAACAACAAAAATACAGAAAATACGTAAATGTGCAATTAAAATTTTATTGATTTAGTAATGTTACTGAATCCACACAATATAAAAATATTTTTGTCTGAGAAGAATCGGGATAGCCGCCTTAGCATAAGAAAGCCTGGATTTTGTTAAGGAGGTGCTGCTGATGCCCGGCAGACAAACAATCGTTAAATAGGTTAATTTGACATACGTTTAATGTTTAAATCCTCCTCTGTCTGGAGGAGGTATTTTTTGAAATTTCTCATAGAATGCTGTGACTACACAATATGTTAGTTTAGGGTTAGAATAGAAGTAAACAAACCCTCCTCTGTATGGAGGAGGTGTTTTTAAACACAGGTGGAAAAATTAATTAAGGGGTCTCATAGTTTAGGTTTACAAATAGATATAAACCCTCTTCCATTATGGAAGAGGTGTTTTTCAAAAGAAATTGAAGTATTTATCACGTTTAGTAAGGATAGATTAAAATCCTCCTTCAACTGAAGGAGGTATTTTTTAAAGATGCTGGTTTTGCTGTGACTAAAAGAATTTATTAGGGTTAGATTTTGGAACAAATGGTTAAAAACCCTCCTCGTTCAGGAGGAGGAGTTTTTTTTAAAGAGTAAAGTCCGAGCTGGGTGAGGGGTTGATTACTTTGGATTCCGGCACCGGAAAATGAAAACCTTCAATGCCTGAAAAGGTGTTTTTTTTAAGAAGATTTTAATGAGTTTTTATTAAATAGTTTTTGTTGTAATTAAGGGGAACATTGAAATCCTCCTCCGCTTGGAGGAGGTGTTTTTTAAATCCTAAGCCATGAAAATATAAGCGTTTTTGTCCAATAAAAAGGTCATCAATAACGTTTAATAATACGCTTCCATTGCTAATACTATCACGGCTGAGTATCCGGCCAAGGCTGTAAACCGGAACCCAGGGAAATAGTATCCGTATCCCATAAATAATTAATAAACCGGTATTTTATAAATGCCGGGCAGGCATTCTGAAAACGATTCTGTATGCTGCCCTTCAGATGGCTGAATAAGGGCAACGGCAGGAGTCTTTTCCGTCTTGCATTTGAATAGTAATTAATCCCAAATTATACAAATTGAACAAATATGTCAGAAAAATTAACTACCAAAGACTTTTTCAGCAAAGCCCCGGTAAAACAGAAATTTGAAGAACTGCTGGGCAAAGGAGCTACGGCTTTCATGACTTCGGTATTGCAGATTGTGGCTAGTAACGAATTATTAAAAAGAGCTGATCCAACCAGTGTATATCATGCCGCAGCTACGGCTGCTACTTTAGATCTGCCGCTCAGCAACAACCTGGGATTTGCTTATTTGGTGCCGTATAATGACCGGAAGACCGGGCGTCAACTGGCGCAGTTTCTGATTGGCTATAAGGGTTTTAAGCAACTGGCTATCCGAAGCGGGCAGTATCAGTCGCTCGATGCCAAGATTGTATATGAAGGACAGAAGGTTGACGATGATTCGTTTCAGGGTTTCCATTTTGAATGGGACAAAAAAACAAGCGACAGAGTGATTGGCTACGCCAGCAATTTCAGATTACTGAATGGCTACGAAAGTACTTTTTTTATGGATGCCGATTCGGTGCACAGGCATGGCAAACGATATTCGCAGACATTTAAGAACGGTAAAGGGATCTGGACAGAAGATTTTGATAAGATGGCTTTGAAAACAGTTACGAAATTACACCTCAATAGTGGTGATGCACCGCTATCGGTTGAAATGCAGAAAGCTGTAATGACTGACCAGTCGGTGATACATAATGTGGAGGGTACGGAAGTTGAGTATATCGATAACCAGGCAGATGCCGCAAACCCTGAGGAGACAGACAAGGAAAAGGAACTACGCCGCATTGCGAGCTTTATTGCTAATGCCATGACGGTAGAGCAACTCGAACTGGTTGACGAACATGTATATGATTTTGGTCTGGTAGAAATGTATGAATCCAGAAAACAGGAACTATATAGAAAATCGGCATAAGTAATACGGTATTAATTGCTGAGTCCACACAATTCTTTTTTAAATTATTGCGGCTATGCCATTATATGCTGCTGTGCGTATATAGGTAATCGGTAGATTATTTTGTCTTACGCTTTACGGGCTTGCATCCCGGCAAAGGTGCAAAATCGCTGACTGCTGTTGCTAAAAAACTTATATTCTCAAATGTTCAATTTTAATCATTATGGTACAACAAAATTCTGATCGGATAGAGGAGTTTGAGCGACTTCTGTATCAACAAATTCGGGTAGTTCAAAACAATAAACTGGATATTAGCGGAAAACTGCTCGATGTGATTGCAGATGAAACCGGCCTGCACAAGCTCAATATAGAGCAGAAATTTATCTCAACCGAAAAAGTCGGAAAGATTGTTCGTGAAGCCAGACCCACCGTAGCTACTGTCTATACCAGGAATATATCAACCATAGAGGTTTTAAGAACCGAAAAATCGTGTCCAGCGAATGACGGATTAGCGAGGTGAGCCATAGATATTTTTCTTTGATGGTTTAATATCATCATTCACGATTATATTATTTCAAAATTTAGGGAGTCCGATGAATTATATTGATTTAATCAATCATTTCTGGAGAGTGGACGAGGGTGCTCAATTTACGGGTTGGGAAGCTAAGTTGTATTTTTATCTGATAAAAACAGCAAATAGTTTAGGCTGGGTAAATGTTTTCTGGCATTCAGATGGTAGAGTGTCTGCCAATGTCGGGATGAGCGTAAATACGATGAAGACTTCTCGTAACCGTTTGAAGCAGGTTGGACTGATTGATTTTGTTTCAGGAGGCAAGGGACACGGAGATAAAACAAGGTATCAGATTCTGCTGCCTTCATCTTTTGTAAAACCGGAAAACGAAGTACTTAGAGATATGACAAGGTATCAGAATCTGAGAGCTAAGCCGACACCTGAGCCCACACCAAAAGTGGAAGAGGAGGCAGAAGAAGAAAGTAGGTATCAGGATTTGGCAGCTAAACCACCACCTAAGCATATACCTAAACTGACACCTAACCAGGCACCTAAGTCACCACCATTAAATAAACCAGACAAAACTAAACAAAACGATATTACTACTACTCTTTTCAGCAATGAAAATGATTTATTGAAAAAAAAAGAAACTGATGAACAAATATCATTGCCTATGGCCGGACAGCGCCAGCAGGCAGGTGCCTATGCAATTGAGCTTTTTACAAAAGAACAGCTGAAAGCTGATTTGCTTAACAGCGAAATAGGCAGAATAGGCGCAAAGAATAGTGAGATTCCGGCAGAAGAATATGCGACCGCCGTTGAAAACTTTGTTGAAACCAAATTTGGCCTGGGCAAGAATAAAAGCTGGAAAGATATTACCGATGCCAGAGAGCATTTTCTGTACTGGATTCCCTACTACAAATCAAGCATTGCAAAAAAAGATGGAAAACGAAATACCCGGAAGACCGGGCGACAGATTGTTGAACAACCGGCCGACGATGAGTCTGTCCTTGAGCAGGGAGCAGATGGGGTCGTACGCCGAGTTTCGGGAAAGGGAGTTCAGACCTTTGCAGGATAAACTCTATGCTGCTATTTATCCGGTTCTGTCGGCCAATGAGCATTCGGCCAGACTGAACGAAGGCATCAGGCAGGAGTTTGTGCAGGCTTTGGCAGACAGACTGACGAGCGAGTATTTCTCAAAATCTTTTGATTATCTGAAAAAGCAGCAGAAACAGGATGCCGTTGAAACCGCAAAAAAGCAGGTGGCGCTCAGAGATGCAAAGATACAAGCCATGAGGAACCTGAGCCTGAATGATTTCAGAATCAGGATAATGACGAATCTTGATAGTCTGGTAAAAGAGCGGAATCCGACCAGGAAATTTATGCTGGATAACTATTGCGTGAAGACACTGGAACTATGCCTGAATTATTTTCATACCACCTCGGCCTGTGTCATGGACAGAAACAAGGGAATATGCCTGTTGGGTAGGGTAGGTACAGGTAAATCTACCCTCCTGACAGCCTTTAAGGATAACCCTTTGGCCTCGTTCAGAATCGTAAAGGCGCAGGAAATTGTAGAGAGTTATATGAACAATCCGGAACAGACAATTGTCAGGATTCTATCAGAAAAACCGCTGGCCGATGAAGAGAATATGTATGGTTTTTCGAGATATGACCTATTGATTGAGGAATTGGGGCGTGAGCAATTGTCGGTCATTGTGCGGGGCGAATCTTTTAAAACTACGCCTGTAAACGTGATGGAAAAAGTAATAATGGAGCTTTACGACCGCCCAGGCCTTAGAGTGCACCTGATTTCAAATGCAGAAACCCCCGAAAAACTGGCGGCACTCTACGGCGAAGCAGCAGCCAGCAGGGTTTATGATATGTTTAATGTGATTACATTGGATCCGAAGGCGCCTAACAGGCGGTTTGGTTGAGAGGGTATCAGAAGTACTTGTTTTTTTAATTTTCCGGCTTTCCGGTAATCCAACCCACCAATCCATCGGGAATATAATACCCGTGAATCTTTTGATTTTCTACACATTTCTACAAAACTGATTTTATGGAGTATAAATGGGCTATTAATTGCCCACCACCAGGGTGTTTGCGCACGGAATACTTATTTTACTATAGTTTTAAAAAGTTGCAAAACCTTTGTCAAGTTTGTCAAGATGGATAATTTAAATATGGTAGACCAAGTTACAGAGTTATATGATGGAGGGTTTACACAACAAATGCGTGACGCAAATGATATTGAAAGTTTACTTTGTTTTTCACATTTAAGATGGGATTTCGTTTTTCAGCGCCCGCAGCATCTGATGACGCGTGCGGCAGCAAGCTGGCGTGTCTTTTATGTAGAAGAACCGGTGTATTCTGATGCCATTCCGTTTCCGCAAATGGTTGTAAAAGAAATGGCGCACCCCGTCAATTTATTTGTGGTAACACCGCAATTCCCTCATGATATTGACCATTCAAAAGTCAATCTGCAATTGCAGGATATGCTGGCCAAACTCATCTTCGATTTCAGGATTCAGAATTATGGTGTATGGTATTATACCCCTATGGCCTTAAAGTTTACGGTCAATCTTATTCCAAGAGTAGTGGTGTATGATTGTATGGACGAACTTTCGGCCTTCAGAGGCGCACCGCCTGAACTCATCGATCTGGAATCAGAACTGTTTTTACAGGCTGATGTGATATTTACAGGAGGCAGAAGTTTATACGAAGCCAAACAGAACCGTCATTCAGATATTCACGCATTTCCGAGTAGTATTGATAAAAAACACTTCATGCAGGCGCGTCAGCTGATGACCGAACCTGATGACCAACGGGATATTCCTCATCCAAGAATGGGTTTTTATGGGGTAGTAGACGAGCGTTTTGATATTGAATTATTAAGAGAACTGTCACAAAATCGCCCCGACTGGCATTTTGTGATTATTGGTCCGGTTGTGAAAATCAGTCATGATATATTGCCACAGGCTGATAATATTCATTACCTGGGCATGAAAACCTACGACCAATTGCCTGTCTACCTGAGTGGCTGGGATGTTGCCCTTTTGCTTTTTGCGTTGAACGAATCGACTCGTTATATCAGCCCGACAAAAACGCCTGAGTACCTGGCGGCCATGAAACCTGTTGTTTCTACCCCGATTCATGATGTGATTATTCCTTATGGAGAATTGGGGCTGGTGAGCATTGCTAAAAATGCACAGGAGTTCGAAACAGCTATTGCGGCGGCACTGCAAAATGAAAACGTGTCTGAATGGCAGACACAGGTAGATACTTTTTTACAAAAAAACTCATGGGATATTACCTGGGATAATATGAAGGGCCTTATAAAGAAAATTATAGTAGAAAATTAAATATCCACACTTAATAAATAAACCCATGTTCGATTATGTAATCGTAGGAGCTGGCTTTGCCGGAAGCGTGTTAGCTGAAAGACTAGCAACTCAAAGCAACAAAAAAATCTTACTAATAGACAAGCGAAACCATATCGGAGGCAATGCTTATGATTTTTATAATCAGGATGGTATTCTTATACATAAATATGGTCCTCACATCTTTCATACCAATTCAGAAGATATTTTTGATTATCTGTCAAAATTTACACAATGGCGCCATTACGAACACAAAGTGCTGGCTTCGGTAGAAAATAAACTATTGCCGATTCCTATTAATCTGGATACGGTCAATAAATTGTACGGGCATAATTTTACCAGTGAAGAACTGGCCGCTTATTTTGAAAAAGTTGGCGAGAAAATAGAAACTATCCGTACTTCAGAAGATGTCGTGGTGAGCCAGATTGGGCGGGATCTGTACGAAAAATTCTTCAGGGGATATACCCAGAAACAATGGGGTTGTGACCCGTCAGAATTAGACAAAATGGTTACGTCACGAATTCCTACCCGTACCAACCAGGATGACCGTTATTTTACCGACAGCTTTCAGTATATGCCTTTGCAGGGCTATACCCGGATGTTTGAAAATATGCTCAGTCATCCGAACATTCATATAATGCTGAATACTGATTTTGCAGACGTAAAAGACTTTTTTGATTACCGCAAAATTATCTATACAGGCCCTGTAGATGAATACTTTGATTATTGTTACGGAAAACTTCCATACAGGTCTTTAAGATTTGAGCATAGCACCGTTGACACCCCTACGTTTCAGAAGGTAGCCGTAGTGAATTATCCGACTACGGAAAAATTTACCCGGATTACAGAATATAAACATCTGACAGGACAGCAACATGCTAAGACAAGTATTACCCATGAGTATCCATGCTGGGATGGCGACCCGTATTATCCGGTGCCGAAACCTGAAAACGCTGCATTGTATCAGCGGTACAAAGAGCTGAGTGCGCTGGTACCCAATGTACATTTTGTTGGCCGCTTAGGCACATACAGGTATTATAATATGGATCAGGTTGTAGGGCAGGCATTAACCTTATACAAAAAGCTGACCGGTGAGGTAAATGTGCCGGGTGAAGCATCAATTTCAAATCATAAAAAAGTACATCTCAACGGCTTTGCAATGCCCAAAACAGATGGCGTAGTTAGTGCAGGTACAGTAGAAATTTAATACTACACTTCAGATAAGCGACTAACCCGCTTATCTGATTTTTATTGATGGTTAGGCAAGCGGATGAATATAAAAGCATACTTACATAATAGGGGAAATCCTTTCAGATCGTTCTGGATGGCTGGGTTTGAATGTACCGACCAGCTGAATGCCTTTGGCAATAGAGTAGATTTAATGACAGCCACGCGGCATCTCGAATTAATCAATGAAGATTATGACAGGCTGGCCCCCTTTGCTATGAAAACGGTAAGGGAGGGCATCAGGTGGAGTCAGGTAGAAAAAAGACCTTATGAGTATGACTGGTCGTCGGTGGCTTATATGATGCAATGTGCCAGAGACAAGAATATACAGCAGGTCTGGGACTTATGCCATTTTGGTTTTCCTGACGACCTCACGCCGTTACACCCCATGTTTGCCAGGCGCTTTGCAGCGCTCTGCCGGGCATTCGTTAATTTCTACCGATCACAGAATACAGAAGATGTGCTTATTGTGACACCTATCAACGAAGTAGGCTTTATGTCCTGGTTAGGAGGAGATGTAAGAGGAACTTCTCCATATTGTGTCGGGCAGGGATGGGAAGTAAAATATGCATTGATGCGGGCTTATATTGAGGGTATTCAGGCCCTGAAAGAGATAGACCCGGGCATACGCATACTCACTACCGAACCATTGGTGAATATTGTACCGGGTATTAATCCTACCTACGAGCAGATAATCAAAGCCTCTCAGTTACATGAGAACCAGTATCAGGTAATAGATATATTATGTGGCAGAATGTGCCCTGAATTGGGCGGTAACCCGGGCTACCTGGATATGCTGGGATTTAATTATTATTACAATAATCAATGGGTGTGTGACCCTCACCTGACCTTATGCTGGAAAGAAGCACCTCTCACAACCGGATGGAAAACCCTGAACGAATTATTGACAGAAGCCTACACCCGTTATGATTGTCCGATTGTTTTAACAGAAACCAGTCATCCGAAAGAAGACCGTTCTCTTTGGTTGGAAGAAATTACACGGCAATGCGCACTGGCTTTTGAAAATAATATTCCCTTATGGGGTATTTGCTGGTACCCGATTATTGATCGTCCCGATTGGGACCATCTGCATATATGGCATCAGGCAGGCCTGTGGGACGAAGCCTTTGAAGACAACAATTCGTCTGCGCGCGTCTTGCACGTGCCTTTAGCTGAAACCTTATTGGAAGCACAGACAGCGTTACAGAAATATATGGTTTGAGAGAACTACTACAAGTGGTTCGTGCTACAAGGCATTTTTCGCCATAAAATAAAAAGTTTAAACAGGTTCCAATAATGTTTTTCATTCTGCAATACGTCTTCCCGCCAGATGCGTATGACTTGTGCGCCATTGCAGGGTCTGAAATTGGTTGTTTATTTTTTTCTGAAATGTAATCCAGGGGTCCAGCCCGGGTACATAAAAGGTTTTATCATCAACCGCAAAAATCAGGTACTCCATACCTGATTGTACTTTCATATAAGGTCTATTCTCTTTCAGATATATCTCTATTCTACCCATATTATCTATTTCATAAGCTCCGGTAATAGCCTGTAATTGCTTTTCGTCTACCTTTTCGGCTTGCGGCTCTGCAATAAGCTGCGCTTTCCGGTTTTCCACAATATCAATCAGCGCTTCTGTTAGTTGCGGCCTGACCCATTGAGGTGTATTAGTATTGCTTACAAAAGCAATGGTAAACTGCTGCTCACTATCCCAATACACAAAGCTGTAAAATCCGGCTACATTGCCCCAGTAATAGTGCGCATTCATGTTTCTGCCCTGATACCAGGCACCCAGGCGTATCATTGATAATCTGGACTGGATGCTAACCCATGAGGTAATAACCGGGAGTAAATACTCGCTCAGTACTGGTTCGTGGTAAAATGATTTTCCCCAGCGATAGAGGTCTGAAGCAGAGAACCATACGTTGCTACCACCATAGAAACCTTCACGGTCACCGATGTCAGCAAGTTCGAGTATATCGTTTTCATAACTATAGCCTTTTATTCTTTCTCCGGGCCATTGATTGAGCAGGGGTGGTCTCACAAAGGCATTCTGCATTTTAAGTGGTGCAAAAAACTGATTATAAAGAAAATTCTGGTAGGAAGTACCGCTTACCTGTTCTATTATGGTCGCAGCTATGTCAAATCCGACATTATCATAACTGAAATTAGAGTCGGGTGCATATAATAGCGCAGGCTTGTTTTTGCTGAGTAGACTAATAATGCCCTGATTGGTTAGTGTTTCAGTAGGGGGTATTTTGTCGAAATAATAGGTATAATCAGGCAAACCACCGGTGCTATGTGTCAGCAGATTCCAGATTTTTGTATTGGCATAAGGGTAGGAGGGTATATATTGCTGTACAGAATCAAGCAGGCTGAGCTTTCTTTGGTCAGCGAGAGATAATATAGCTGCTGCCGTAAGGGTTTTGGCAATAGCACCGCCATCGGTAGGCGTATTGACGGTAAATGGACTTGCATTGGAAAAACTGGCATAACCATAGCCTTTACTAATGATGAGACTATCTCTCTGACCCACCACAATTGCTCCATTAAAAAGGTTTTTCTGATTCAGGCGGCTGAGGAGTGTATCTATGGCAGCCGCTTTGTTCTGAGCGATAAGCTTTTGTGCGTTTAGTAGTATTAATAAAAGTATAAACAGGGTGTTATGCTTCATAAATTAGTATGGCTGACATAAAATAAGCCTGAATATACAGCTATTTTTTTAATCAGGTTAATGGGCAGGCAGATTTGTTGTGAGAGTATTTAAGAAGAAAATCTTTTTTATCTGATAAATTTCAATGAGGGAGAGGATTTCAATTAACAGCTTCTTTTTTTGCTTGCAGCAATTAGCGAATGAATACTATCAAATCAAATACGAACTATATTCAGATAATGAGAGGCAGAAAGTAATCTTAGAAACTGTCTGAATTAATACTGCTTTGTTCAAACAGTTTCTAAGTGTTACCAATTATAATTCCTGTCTTTTGCAGGTACTCATAAAATGGTGGTATTATCAAAATACCCACTCAATAATAGCCGGTCCCCAGTAGAATTTGGTGAAGTAATAGGTACCCAATAGCAAAAAGCCTGTCAGAGCCCATAAGACGAGCGTAAAAGCCAGATTCAGCCACATGGACATTTTGCGATTGTTCTGAGAACGGATAAATACTTCAGCAACTATCAGATTGGGCACATAAAAGAAAAACGCCATCACATAATCAAACATACCCGTGAAGGTATTGTTATGCCCTGCCTTGTCGGTCAGTATAAACCAGAAACCATAGTCCATCCGGTATAACCATGACCCAATAGCCAGGGCATACAGTCGCAAAGCCCAGGCGCTATGTCTTTCAGTGTTTTTAGCAACGGCATGTCTATACGTTTGTACAGCAGCCAGCAACATTAATATGCCATAAAGGCCAAAGCCGATATCCATTACAATACCGCCAATGGTGCCTTTTAACATAATAAATGTCAGTCCGCCGAGAGAGACAAGTATAGAAGCCAGTATATAAATGCGACCCACCCATCGGTGGAATGCAAGGTATCTGATCCTGACGGCATCAATCAGCTGAATACTACCCAGTATCAGAATAATTCCACCCGTGGCAAAATGTAATCCAATGCCCATGGTTGCTCTGGCCGTGTTCTGGTCATACAAGCTTGGCAATATTTCGTTCCATCTTTCAAGATTACCCTGATACAAAGCTGCGGCGTAGAAAGCCAGGATATAAAGCCCGAACAGCCCGGCACTTATCCAGACGGTGGTAATAAGTAATAATTGTGTCCAGTGAAAAACAGTTGCGATGATTCTGTCCGGTTTTGAGTCTGCTCCCGGCTGAGCAATGTCAGAGATGGATGTGTTGGTCATATAGTATAGATAGTTTTAGTGGTTAAAAAAGAGGATTTTGAACCATGATGCAAAAATAGTAAACGGTTAAGTTTATATTTCATGAAGCATAATGAAAATATTATCACATTATAGAACCTTATGCAAGTTTAATACTCAAAAACTGATAGAGATTCTTTCGCAATACCTAAATTCTTGATGACTTATTATTCAATTGACACTGATTACGAAGCATTGGAAATTTATTAGCAAATTCTCTTTAAATCAAAAAAGTCTTCTGCTAAATTTGATAAGCTTTAGCTGTTAAATATATTCTCGAAAATTATGAGCCATTTCTGGGGTTGTGTTCGCCTGTCTTCCAACGTTAATACAAATGATATTTGCAAAAAAATGCATGAAAGCATGAGTTTTTTTAATGCTGATGCGCATGTTTTTTTTGAGTCTGATGAAGCCTCGCTGGCTAATGCATTATTATTTACCACCCCCGAAGCGGCTAATCTAAAGAATATTTGTCGCAACGACCGATTTATTCTGGTTGCCACCTGCCGTTTGGATAACCGTAATGAACTATCCGTGAAACTTGGGCTGAAAAATTCACAAACTGACCATGAATATCTTCTGGCGGCTTTTGTGGCTTACGGGCCGGACTGTGTAAAGCATTTACTGGGTGATTTTTCATTTGTTGTATGGGATACTCAGGGACGGAAGCTGTTTATGGCTAAAGACCACCTGGGTATAAAGCCCCTGTTTTATTATCAGGACGAAGAGAAATTTGTTTTTTCTACCACAATCCATGCCATTAAGTCGGTCATACAAGCTGCCCTGAACGAGCAGTATATAGCTAAAGAACTAAAGTGCTATCTTCCGGAAATCGAAGAAACTTTTTTTGCCAATATTCACCGGTTCAGGCCGGCGCACTCGGCCATAGTTGATACGATAAAAGGGACTTTCAAACAAGAAAGATACTGGGAATTAAAGCAAACGGATATATCAGCCTTTAAGACGGATGAAGCCCTTTATGAAGAGTTAAAAAGACTGTTTACAGAAGCAGTTGTATGCCGCACCCGTACGCTTAAAAACATTGGTAGCCAGCTTAGCGGCGGATTAGATTCTTCGGCTATTACAAGCATACTTGCCCTCAATATTCCTGTAAACCGCATCCACACCTATGCTTTTGTTTTATCAGAAAAAACAAGGTCTTATTCAGAGCGGGGCATTGACGAACAGGCTACCCAGCAGGCAATGATTCAGTACGCAGGTTTATTGCCTGAAAATCATCACCGGATTGAAGAATTTCATTTCAAAGATGTATTTGAAGAATTTGAGCGCAGTAATCTTATTATGGGAGGGCACGCCAATTCTGATTGTATCTGGCAGGACACCCTGTTTAAAACAGCAGCAGAACACAATGTTGGGTTCATAATGAGCGGTTTTCCGGGAGATGAGTGCGTGTCTAATAGCGGCTCCCGTT
>CALRLN020000020.1:0-24734 GCA_943368675.1 Chitinophaga pinensis
AGGTTAATTCCAATTCCTCAATGGTGCGATTAAAAGAATTTGAAGCCTATAAAACTGAATTAGAATCAGGGTGTTTCAATTCCTCAATGGTGCGATTAAAAGCCGTTTAAAAAGGGGCTTTGCAGGGGCTATATTAGCGGTTTTTTTGCAAAAAAACAAACCGAAAAGTCGTCGACCTGCAATAATACTGATTTACCGGGGCATCGACGACTATTTTTATCATTGCATTGCTTGTCGCACTGCATTTCATCAATTATTTCTTACCATACATCAACCAGGGTTTGGGCGCTTGCCGTATTATCTGTACCTTTCTGATATAATATAGTCGGGCAATTGATTGATGCAAAACTGGTTTTTTAGATACAAACTACACCATATACCATTCTGGATAGGCTACCATTTGCTATGGCTCTGGATTAATATCGGCAGCCTGCCCGATGCCTATGCCTATCTTTTTCTTGGGCCGCTACCCATTAAATTTTATTTCTATATCGTTTTTCATATTCTTGGGGCTTATTTCAATCTCTATTATCTGATGCCCCGGTTTCTGATTGTCGGCAAATACAAGACTTATATTGCGTTGGTGATTCTAACTATTATTGTTTGTTCGGCTTTTATTGTGAGTGGGTATTATCTGGCGCCCTATTTTTCTGATAAAACTTTTGAGCAGATATTCGGTCGTAGGCCAGACCAGTACCTGATTATTTTTACGACCAATGCCCTACCTTCAACTTTAGGGGCAATGACCCTGGCAATGAGTGTAAAACTGGGCAAAAACTGGCTTGAAACCGAGAAAAAACGACTGACACTGGAAAAGGATAATCTGGAAACCGAATTGAAGTATTTGAAATCACAGATAAATCCACATTTTTTGTTCAATACCATCAACTCTATTTTTGTACTCATCCACAAGAATCCTGATCTGGCCTCTGAGTCGCTGGCTTCTTTTTCGGATATGCTGCGGTATCAGTTGTATGAGTGTAACGATCAGGAGATTCCGTTGAGCAAAGAACTGCATTTTCTGGATAATTTTATAGAGCTCGAATCGCTCAGGCTGAATGAAAACCAGACCGAATTACAGTTTGAGATTAATCATGCATCGGCACATGGTATTGGCATTGCCCCGTTTATATTGTTGCCGTTTGTGGAGAATGCTTTCAAACACGTTTCTAAAGGCAAAACGCAGAAGAATTTTATCCGTATGTGTCTGGCCGTGAAAGACAATAAAACATTGGAAATGAAGATTGAAAATAGCCGGGGAACAGAAGCGAACACGCAGCCATCAGGAATAGGCCTGAAAAATGTGCAACGACGGCTCAATCTGATTTATCCTGATAGACATACACTCAGGATTGAGTCAGACAACGATATTTTTAAAGTAGCGCTAGCCATAGATTTGCAATGAAACTGAGGTGTGTAATAGTTGACGACGAACCACTGGCCGCCGAAGGCCTGATGAAATACATTGAGGTGATTGATTACCTTGAAACCATTGCTATTGCCGAAAATCCACTGGAATTGAATAAAATACTGGAAACTGAGCGCATAGACCTCATTTTTATGGATATTCAGATGCCCCACATGACAGGGCTGGAGTTTCTGAGAATTACGGCCAATCTGCCGATGGTGATTATCACAACGGCATACCCCAACTATGCGCTTGAAGGCTTTCAGTTTGATGTGGTTGATTATCTGCTGAAACCCATTACATTTAACCGCTTCTTTAAGGCTACCAACAAAGCCAAAGAATTAAACTGGCTCAAAAATCAGAAGGCTGAAGGCTTAGCCAGGCATTCGGAACCTGACTATCTGTTTATTAAGTGCGAAAGTAAATACGAAAAGATTCTGATAGAGGAGATTCTCTTTGTGCAGGCTCTACAGAATTATGTGATTATTTATACAACCAAAGGCAAGTATATGACCCTATTGCCATTGAAAGCAGTAGAGGAATACCTCGACTCAAAACGTTTTTTACGTGTGCATAAGTCATATCTGGTGGCTGTTGCCAAAATCGGGAGTATCGAAAATAATGATATTACGATTCAGAACCACCTGATACCCATCAGCCGCACCATGCGTGAGCAGGTGATTGAAATTGTAGTTAAAAGGAAGCTATTAAGCAAATGACTTTTATTCATATTTCATCTGCATTGCCTTCACTTCACCCTTACCTGCTGCCTTGCTTGATACATTCAGGCCGACTCTTGCGGCTCTGTCCCAGCGAGGTAGCCAGAGGGTTTCTGCCTGTACAAGCTTATTGGCTGCATCAGGTTTTTCGCCTTTCACCTCCCAGCTGAATTCATAAAAACGGCCGTTATAGCTTTGCAGTTTCAGTGTCACCTCCTTTTGTGCTTCGGGTATCTGCTGTGTTTTAATGGTTTCGTACACACCGTCTTTCATCTGCCATAGTTCCACCATATTCTTACGCACTCCGTAGCCGATGGCATTTTTAGCATCGCCATAGATAACGATATTCTGCATTAAATCATCTTTCTTCACTACATCGACCGAGAAAGTATATGACCCTTTTTTGATAGTAAAACCAATGAAATTCCCGGTTTCTGTATGATTAGTATTATCAATCTGCAATGTGCTGTTATTTACGGCATATTCCGGCTTCGGAAAACGAACATCGTATATCCATCTCAGATTAGGTATCGGCTGGCTAAAATCTACTGAAAACCCCTCATAATTAGCCATACTCGTGCCAGCCGGAGATTCGGCCTGCGCAGGCGAGGTCCGGCCATACCTGAAAGCAGGCCATTGGGTGGTTTCATCCCATACCAGTTCACTAAGAATCCCCTGACGGCCCACAAAAGTGAAATCTGCTGCACTGTAAGCATGGTGCAGGTAAAAATAGCGGTTTTCGGGTGTGGTTACCACGGTACCATGCCCAGGGCATTTCCAGGTATCATCACTCACCAGTACCGGATTGCCCGCGTACTTGGTCCAGGGGCCTTGCAGTTTTTCAGCTCGGGCAAAACCCACCATATAATTACATTTGCTGCCACAACAAGAATTGCCCGAATAGAGCATATACCAGTACTTTCCTCTTTTAAAAATTGCCTGCCCCTCGGCACCGCCTGCCTCCCAGTCAGTTTTGTTGGCTGTGATGAGTGTAAACGCCTTGCCTGTTACTTTTAAGCCGTCAGGCGATAGTTCTGCTCCCAGTAATTCTATGGTTTTGCCTTTATCAAGGCCGTAGGCTTTCCAGGTGATAAATAATTTGCCTTTGTCTTCAACCACAAAGGCATCAATGGCTTCGGTTGTCCATTCAATAATCAGACCGTGATCCGTAAACCCATTTTTCAGGTCTTTGGTAGTTGCTACGCCAATATATGATTGCTTGTCAGATTTACGTCGGGCAGTATAATAGCAATAGTAGGTACCTTTATGATAGAATAACTCAGGCGCCCAATAGCTGCCCATTGTCCACACGGGCAGTTCGTTAAAGACCGGGCCGAGATACTGCCAATCGACGAGATTTTTAGAAGTATAGATAGGATACGCAGGGCCCCATTCGGATGATGTTCCGGCAGCATAATAGGTATCACCTACACGGATAACGGAAGGGTCGGCAAAATCTCCGGCAATGACCGGATTTCTATAAGTACTAACCGGGCCACGATTCGCCTTTTGAGCAGAAAGGCTTCCGATAAATATGAATGTCAGAACAAAAAGGATGGCGTTGAATCTCATAGATGCACAGGATGAATTTGTAACGAAGAAAAGAAATTATTCTGAAAGGCGAAACTACTATTTAAGTTGAACTTTCAAATCATATAAAAGACGATTTGAAAGTTCGTGATACATGTAGGTCGCAACGTCCGCCAACGTACGCGTATTCGTCCGGAATCGGACAGAAAAAGACTTATTGAGGGTCAAATAGGGGTGAAAAAAGGGGGTTTGGCACATGGAATGGTATTTGCTATACAAATGTGGAGGATATAAATTTAAATATGATTTTATGAAAGGTGACCAACTGGGGGAATTTGAAGAACTTGTATTATTGACCGTTGCCCTGCTTTATGATGATGCCTATAGTGTGGCAGTAGTGGAAGAACTGAGCAAGCGACTGGAACGACCGATGAGCCTCGGAGCGGTGCATCGTACCATGCAGCGACTGGAGGAAAAAGGGATGGTACGCTCCAGATTTGGTGAGGCATCAGCCGAAAGGGGAGGGAGAAGAAAACGCCTTTTTATAGTGACTAACTGGGGAGCGGAGGCATTGCAGGAGGCACGCCGGATACGCAACGATTTATGGGCGGGTATTCCTAGAATTGCTCTTGGAGGGGGCTTGCCATGAAAAACTCACCGCGCCCTTATCGCTGGGCTGAAAGGCTCTTCAGCCTGATAGCAGCCCCGCATCTGCGTGAAGAATTGCTAGGAGATTTAGACGAATTTTTTTATAAACGCAGTGAGCGGTATGGCTTTAGGATTGCCAGACTGCTGTATCTGCTCGATATAGTTTTATTACTACACCCACGTTTGTGGCGACGCAAAAAAGACTTTACTATTCAAGCTATTACTCATCAATCACCCTTTATTCTGCACCCTGATATGTTACGCAACTATTTCAAAATTGCCTTTCGTAACCTGTTCAAGAACAAGGTTTATTCGTTTATCAATATCAGCGGGCTTGCCGTTGGTATGGCGTGTTGTCTGGCTATATGCCTGTACGTATATGATGAATTCAGTTATGACCGTTTTCATACTAATGCCCTGAATCTGTATCGGGTTGTGGAGAGACAAAATCAAGCTGGCACTATCCTGAATGACGCCTCATCGCCTGGTTTGTTATCTCCTGCATTGAAAGCTGAATTTGCTGAAATTAAACAATTTTGCAGAATTAGCAGGCATAGAGGAGTGTTACAGCATGATTCTACCATCATAGAGCCAAAACTTATGGATATGATTGGTGTAGACAATTCTTTTTTTGAAATATTCAACTTTTCTCTTATAAGAGGCAATGTTAAAGAGGCTTTGCTTAGTCCGAACGAAATTATTATCAGCGAACGTATGGCAGAGCGTTTCTTTGGCAGCAACTGGCAGGCCTCTGCAAAGATATTGGGACAAGCTTTCAGATTTAACAATGAGACTTTTACCCTGGTAGGAATTGCCAAAAATCCCCCTCATAACTCTCATATCCAGTTTGATATTTTGTTTTCGTTTCTCTATACACAAAACAACAAAAGCCAGTATCAATGGAACAACGACAGTCATTTTAATTATCTTTTGCTAGAGCCCAACTCGGATGTGGCTGCAATGAATAATAAGATGCATGATTTTATGTTAAAGCATCGGCCTGAAAATCCACCGACAATCAGTCTGCAGCCCATGCTGGATATTTACTTAAATCAGGATTTCAGGTTTAATACCGACTGGCCTACTAAAGGAAGCAGACAATACCTTTGGGTTTTTACTGCCGTGGGACTGATAGTATTATGTATTGCGCTCTTTAATTTTGTGAACCTGTCAACAGCAAGGGCCATGAAACGGGCGCAGGAAGTTGGAATTCGGAAGGCTATTGGTGCTTTGCGTACACAGTTGGTCGTGCAGTTTCTGGGTGAGTCGTTATTGCTGACTTTTCTGGCAATGATTTTTGCCGTAGCCTTACTGATTATTTGTTTGCCATTGTTAAACTATGTGGCAGCCAAGTCATTAAGTATTCCTTATACCAAGGCTATATTCTGGACCGGGATTGCAGGCTTTACTTTACTCATTAGTTTAAGCGCAGGGCTTTATCCTGCTTTTTATCTGTCAGGATTTCAACCTCTAAAAGTGCTTAAAGGGGTATTTAATGTGCAGTCGGGACAGTTTTTTCGCCGCTCGCTAGTCGTTGGACAGTTTACGATGTCTGTAATGTTGGTAACAGGGGCTATAGTAATATATAAGCAACTGACTTTTATGCAGAATACATATCTGGGCTTTGATAAATCGCAATTGCTGGCCGCCAGAATAAAACCTGAATTAAAAGACAAAGTATGGCTGATTAAGAAAGAGTTGGAACAACAAAGCAGTATTGTGAGTGTAACACTATCAGGCGGGCATCTGGTTGATACCCAGAGCACTACTTACGATTTTGCGTGGGAAGGACAAACACGAGGAGAAGGTATGGTGATAACGCACTATAATACAGACCATGATTTTCTGAAAACAACAGGAGTAAGGCTGGTGGCCGGAAGAAATTTTGACCCCGGAATTATAACGGATACTACGGAGGCGTATCTGATTAATGAAACTGCCGCAAGAAGGATGCATTGGACACCAACACAAGCGCTGGGCAAAACACTAACTTTCTATGAAAAGAAAGGAAAGGTGATAGGGGTGGTGAAAGATTTTCATTTCAGACCTCTTAAGGCTTCTATTGAGCCGTTTCTGTTCAGGTACTGGCCTGGAAAATCCTACAATAACATTCTGATTAAGACCCGGTCTAATATGATACACGAAGCAATTGCTTCTCTGGAGCAGGTATACAGGAAGTACAAAAGTATCATGCCACCCTCTTATGAATTTATTGATGAGTCATTAGAGAACCAGTATCGCACTGAGCAACGCACAGGTAGTGTAGTTCTGTATTTTTCGGCAATAGCAATTTTTGTCTCATGCTTAGGCTTGTTTGGTCTGGTTACTTTTACTGCCGAACAGCGCACGAGGGAGATAGGTATCAGGAAGGTAATGGGAGCAACAGTAACTAATGTAGTAATTCTATTATCAAAAGATTTTCTACAGTTAATTATATTAGCTATTCTAATTGCTTCACCTTTAGCATGGTATGTCATGAATAAATGGTTAGCTGATTTTGCCTATAAAACAGAGATGGAATGGTGGGTTTTTGGCTTATCAGGCATTATGGCCGTTGGGATTGCTTTGCTGACTATAAGTTTTAAAGCTATTAATGCGGCGATTGCTAACCCTGTTAAGAGTTTAAGGAGCGAGTAAAATCTTATGTGGCGCGAACCCCCGGGTTCGCGCCACAAAAAAATTATTCAGAGCGTAGGCTCTTTACCGGATTCATCAGTGCGGCTTTAATACTCTGAAAACTAACTGTTATCAATGCTACGGCTATTGCCAGGAGACCTGATAGTGCAAATACCCACCAGCTGATTTCTACTCTATAGGCAAAATCCTGGAGCCACTGATTCATGGCGTACCATGCAATGGGCGTTACGATTAATATGGCAAGTAGAATGAGCCTGATGAAATCTTTTGATAATAAGACAATGATACTCATCACTGTTGCCCCCAGCACCTTACGCACACCAATTTCTTTGGTGCGTTGCTGTGCTGTAAACATGGCCAGCCCGAACAGACCCAGGCAAGAAATAATGATAGTAAGCGTAGCAAAAATGCTGAATAATTGCCCGGTACGCTGTTCTGACAAATAAGTTTTGTTGAATCTTTCATTCAAAAAAGAGTAAGAAAACGGATTATCCGTTTTGGCTTTCCATTTTTGCTCTAGTGTATTCAGTAAACCTGGTATATCGCTGGTGCGTACTCTGATTGCCATCTGATAGGTGTCGGCACCATAATACATTACTAAAGGCGCAATATGATTATGGATAGACTCAAAATGAAAGTCTTTTACCATACCAATTATGGTATAGATTCGTTTGCTTGATGGTTGTCCGTTCCCAATGGTTGACAATCGTTGACCGATTGGATTTTTAAATCCAAATTCTTTGGCAGCAGCCTCATTAATTAATACTGCTGCCGTATCAGAACGCACATTTCTTGAAAAATTACGACCAGCCGCCAGTCTGATACCCAGTGTAGGTAAATAATCATCATCAATGTTGTAGGTTTTATCCCGGTAAGTAACAGGATGGTCTGAGCCATTGACCAACTCAAACCCATCGGCGCTGTTATTAGATGTTCCTGCAGGAATGTATCCTGCCATAGTGGCATTGGCTACCTGCGATAGTTGTTTGATTTCGTTTTTAAATGTATTTAATTGGTTGCCCAATACATAAGCATCATGAAGCACCAATATCTGCTCTTTATCGAAACCTAATTTTTTATTCTGAATGAAATCCAACTGACGATAGACTACAATGGTACCGATAATCATACCAATTGAAACGACAAACTGCGTGGTAACTAAAGTACTACGTAACCAGCCACTTTTAAATCCGGCACTGATTTTACCTTTTAATACACTTGCGGGTTTGAAAGCAGACAAGAAAAAAGCAGGGTAGCTTCCGGCCAGTAATCCGATAATCAGACATGCAAGAAAAATAGAAGGAAGCATCATTCCTTTTACTAATATACTCACCTCAAATGCTTTCCCTGATAATTGATTAAAGAGAGGTATTGTTAGTGCCACTATCATCAGAGCTACCAATAAAGCCATGAAAGTAACCAGAACTGATTCACTCAAAAACTGCCCTATCAGCTGAAATTGTACTGAACCTAATACTTTGCGTATGCCAACTTCTTTAGCTCGATTGGCAGAACCGGCAGTAGAAAGATTCATGAAATTGATGCAGGCAATGAGCAAAATAAATACTGCAATTGCCGAGAATATATAAACATACTTAATATCACTATTGGCTTCAATTTCATCATCCAAATGAGATTTAAGGTGGATGTCAGTAACGGGTTGAAAGACGAACCCGATTTTATCACCTCTTTTTGTGAATTCGCAAATAGTAATCCCTATAAATTCCTGAATTTCAGGGCCAATGTATTTATTAACAATGGCAGGCATAGCAGCATTCAGTTTTTCAAAGGTATACCCCTCACGAAGTACCACATAGGTAAGTGCCCCGCTGGATAGCCATTTATCACCCAGTTTTTCACCATTTATTGAAGCGAATATATCATAATGAAAATGCGTATTAGAGGGTACGTCTTTACAAACTCCGGTAACCCTATATACATCTTTTTCACCAAAGGTCAGGGTTTTGCCGATTGGGTCTGCATCGCCAAAATATTTGTTCGCAATAGTCTGTGTTATTACCATTGTGCGCGGTTCTTTAAGAATCGTTTTTGGGTTTCCCTTCAGCAATGGAATGGAGAATACATCAAAGAAATTGGAGTCAGCAAAAATAACGCGCTCTTCCTTAAAAGTCTCAGTTCCTTTTTTTACAATGAATGTCCCTCTGGAAACCATTCTGGTAGCTGTTTCAATGCCGGAAGTTTCTCTCATTAATGCAGGACCCGCAGGCGCACTGGCATACGAATTTTGTATCTTTTTACCTGCAAGCATTCCATCAATAACCATTCTATACGTACGAGTGGCTTTTGCATGATAATTATCATAGCTTAATTCATCCTGAACAAACAAAACAATGAGCAGGCACGATGCTAAACCGATGGCCAGCCCGAGTATATTGATGGCCGTGAACGCCTTGCGAAGCATCAGGTTACGCCAGGCGATTTTCAGATAATTACGAAGCATAATTGGAGAGAGGGATATGGTTGAATTATGATTTTTCGATTGATTGTTGAAAAAGAAAGGTTTCAGGTAATGAAACACTGCCTGCCAGTATTCTTTATTGGCTTGTCTGGTGCTTACCTGCTTGATACGTTTTTGATAAAACTCATGTAAATCACCCTGCACATCTTCTTTCAGGTCAGGCGAAAGGAACCACTCCAGCAGCCGGTCGGCCCAGGCAGGTGGTGAAAGCGAAGTTCTCTGCTTTTTCATGTTTTTTAATTATTGAGCCGATTAACTGTTGCCACTAAATTTCTTTATTCGCTTCTTAAGCTCTTCACCGGATTCATCAATGCCGCTTTAATACTCTGAAAACTAACTGTTATCAATGCAACGGCTATAGCCAATAGCCCTGATAGTGCAAATACCCACCAGCTTATTTCTACTCTGTAGGCGAAATCCTTGAGCCATTGATTCATTGCATACCAGGCAATGGGTGATACGATTACTATGGCAAGAAGAATAAGCCTGATGAAATCTTTTGACAATAAGACAATGATACTCATCACAGAAGCACCCAGCACCTTGCGCACACCAATTTCTTTGGTGCGTTGCTGTGCTGTAAACATGGCCAGTCCGAATAGACCCAGGCAGGAAATGATGATAGTAAGCGTGGCAAAAATGCTGAATAGCTTCCCTATTCGTTGCTCGGCCAGATAGGTTTTATTGAAGCGGTCGTTTAAGAATGAATACGCAAACGGATTATTTGTCTGCGCCTTCCATTTTTGTTCCAATAGTGTTAATAACTGCGGAATATCATTAGTTCGTGTACGGATAGCCATCTGATAATTATCTGCACCATAATACATTACCAGAGGCGCAATGCTTTGATGAATTGACTCAAAATGAAAGTCTTTTACTACACCAATCACTGTATAAACACGACTTTTATCATCCACTGCGGAAAGACGTTTTCCCAGAGGGTTTTTCCAGCCAAATCGTTTGGCTGCCGCCTCATTAATTAATACGCCTGCGCTATCAGACCGGAAATCTTTTGAGAAATTGCGCCCGGCAGTCAGTCTGATGCCTAAAGTAGGCAGGTAGTCGTCGTCAATATAGTAAGTTTTTTCACGATAAATAGTTTCTTTGCCTGACCCATCCTGAATTTTAAAACCATCATTGCTTCCGTTAGACGCTCCGGCAGGAATGTAACCTGCCAGCGTAGCATTCGATACCTGAGACAGTTTCTTTATTTCTTCTTTAAAGCTATTTAATTGCTTGCCCAATACGTAGGTATCCTGCAAAACAATGATTTGTTCTTTATCAAATCCTAATTTTTTATTCTGAATAAAACTCAATTGATGGTAAACGACTATTGTGCCGATAATCATACCGATGGAGACCATAAACTGAGTAGTAACCAAAGTGCTGCGTAGCCAGCTACTCCTGAAGCCCGCACTGATTTTGCCTTTCAGTACGCTTACAGGTCTGAAAGCGGCCAGGAAAAAAGCAGGATAGCTGCCAGCCAGTAAACCAATAAACAGACAAGCAAGCAGGATAGAGGGCAGCATAAATCCTTTTACTAATACGCTTATTTCAAATGCTTTGCCGGATAATTGATTAAAATAAGGCAATGCGAGCATCACCATTACCAGCGCCACCAATAAAGCCAGAAAAGTAACCAGAATCGATTCGCTCAGAAACTGCCCTATTAACTGGCTTTGAACAGAACCTAATACCTTGCGGATGCCTACTTCTTTTGCCCTGCTGGCCGAGCCTGCTGTTGATAAATTCATGAAATTGATGCAGGCAATCAGCAATATAAATAAGGCAATGGCCGAGAAAATATAGATATATTTAATATCACTGTTGGCTTCAATTTCACCCTCCTGATGAGAATGCAGGTGGATGTCTTTAATAGGTTGAAAAACAAAGCCAAACCTATCACCCTTTTTGAAGAATTCAGCCAGTGTAATACCCATAAACTCCTGTATTTCAGGGGCAATATATTTATTCATAATGGCAGGCATTGAGGCATTCAGTTTTTCAACAGAATAACCCTCACGCAGCACTACGTAGGTATAGGCGCCACTTGCCAGCCATTTATCACGTAGCTTTATTCCATTAAGTGAGGCAAACATATTATAGTGGAAGTGGCTGTTAGACGGCACATTTTCACAGACTCCGGTTATCCTGAATGGCCCTCTTTCGCCTATTTCAAGTGTTTTACCGATGGGGTCGGCATTACCGAAATATTTTTCGGCAATCGTTTCTGTAATAACCAGCGTTCGGGGTTCTTTTAAAACAGTTTTTGGGTTGCCTTTCAGAAGCGGAATAGAAAACACTTCAAAGAAATTGGAGTCAGGGAAAATAACGTTTTCTTCCTTGAAACTCTCGTTGGCATGTTTCACAATGAAAGAGCCTTCACCGTACAATCTTGTAGTAGCTTCAACCCCCGGCACTTCGCGGGCGAGTACAGGCCCGGCAGGTACGCTCATCAGCACACTTTTTACTTCTTTGCCGCCGATAGAGCCTTCAATAGTCATTCTATACATTCGGTTAGCATTGGTGTGGTAGGCATCATAACTTAATTCATGTTGAATAAACAGCACAATCAGCAAACAGGTTGCCAGCCCAATGGCCAGCCCGAGTATATTGATGGCCGTAAAAGCCTTGCGAAGCATCAGGTTGCGCCAGGCGATTTTCAGATAATTCCGGATCATGATGGGAGAGGGGGATATAGATTGATTGTGATTATTTGATTTGAGTTTAAAAAAGAAAGGTGTCAGATAATGAAACACCGCCTGCCAATATTCCTTATTGGCTTGCCGGATGCTTACTTGCGTGATGCGTTTTTGGTAAAACTCCTGCAAATCTCCCTGTACATCTTCTTTCAGGTCGGGCGAAAGAAACCACTCCAGCAGTTGGTCAGCCAAACGTGGTGGTTTGGGTAATTTGTTATCAGTCATAATAGCTTTTCAGTTTTACTTAATGATGAACTGGAGTTTGCCTTCCGGAATATCACCCCAGAGATGGTTGCGCATTTCCTGTATTTCCAGTAATGCTTTGCTTCCGGTGGCTGTGAGGGCAAAAAAGCGTTTTCTACGTCCGCCACGCTCGGCGGTTGCTCCGCCCATTTCAGACGAGAGATAACCTTTCTCTTCGAGGCGGTAGAGGGTAGCGTGTACAGCGCTCATGGTTATGGCACGCCCCGTTTGTTGTTGCAGTCGCTCCCAGATAGTAACGCCATAGGCCTCTTCTGAACAGCCCGCAATCACCAATAGTACTACTTCTTCAAACTCTCCTAAAAAGGTTCTTTTCATGAAATTTCAGCTTAAAAATGATTTGTTGTAATTATAGAAAACAAATAGAATGCCAGAATTAAAAAGTGCCCTCAGAGGCTTAAAATGGGCTGTTTTTATGCTTTGTTCAGTGGGCAGGTGTCCAGAAACGGACAGTTTTTAGTCCATTTCTGGACGTCGGCCTTTTTGAATCATTATCAGGATTTCCAAAGGAATAATGAGAGATTATAAGTTGAGTATTGCCGTCCTAAAAATAAAAAAACAGCGTATATAAATAATGGTATTAAAATTGTATTGATTAAAAAAAAGCTCATGAAACAATACTCAAACTGCGTGTTTATCGGGGCTCTTCAAAGCGTATGATTAAGATTACACTTCAGGAGTTTATTCCTGAAAAATTTATTCCGCATACATTTTTTTGATTTTTTCTGCCCAAAAATGGTGAGAGAGAAGAAGTGCTTTTAGGAAAAACATCTGGGCAGTTAGTGTATTTACGAGTACAATAAAAATTTGCCATAAAAGTACTTTCCTTATCTAACAATTTTTAAAAAATGTCACACCTTTCCATGCTCAGAAAACTACTGTTCATAGTTTTATTCTGCTTTGCAGCTCTATGTACTTTTGCTCAATCAATGCCTGCTGCTAAAGGAATTAATAATCCGAAAAATCCTTCGGATAATACGCTGCCTGCTGACCCCTCAAAAGGAGATTTTCGTAATCTTTCTGTTGCGGGTGTTGGAGGTCCGACCTCAGTAACAGCTAGTCCGGGTACAATCTGTTCAGGCAGTAGTGTTTCACTTAGTGCTACTTGCCAAACTGGTACGGTAATATGGTATAATCAGGCTACCGGAGGGGTGTCTTTGGGAACCGGTTCCCCGCTATCTCAAAGCCCGACTGTCAATACAACTTATTATGTAGCTTGCAATTATTCATTGACTCCAACAAGGGTAACTGTAAGCGAAAGTCCGAGAGTAGCCACTTCGTTGGTGACGGTTACTAATGTGAGTAGTCCTACAAATGTATCTGTAAATCAGACATCAGTTTGCAATGGCAGCTCTGTTATATTGACGGCTACCTGCGCTTCCGGAACAGTCACGTGGTATAATCAGGCATCAGGGGGCAGTGCTATCGGGACAGGGACCGGATTAATCCAAACCCCGACTACTGCTACCACTTATTATGCCTCCTGTGTGAACGGTACTTGTGAAAGTGGCAGAGGAGCCACCTCTGAAATAAATATTATTCCATTGCCTGCTTTGCCTACCGAAGTTTCTGTAAATAAAACATCAATTCTCAGTGGCGCATCAGTTTTATTAAGTGCTACATGTGTTTCCGGAAGCGTTGTATGGTATAATCAGACAAGTGCGGGTACTGAAATAGGAGTGGGTACTTCAATAGCCTATTATCCGACCAGAAATACGTTTTTTTATGCAACCTGCCGGAGCGGTAAATGTGAAACGGAAAGGGTAGCGACCAGTGAGGTTACGGTAACAGCTATGCCACAGTTACCTTATATGGTAACAGACAATATAAATCCGGGAGAGTTGTCATCAGAACCGGATGAGCTTATAAACCTGAATGGAACATTGTTTTTTATTACTGAAACGCCTGAATATGGCCGGGAATTATGGAAAAGCGATGGCACTGTGGAAGGGACTGTTATTGTAAAGGATATTAACCCAGGCCCGGAGACTTCGTATGTCAGCTCACTTACGAAAGTCGGGGATCTTTTGTTTTTTAAAGCAAGCGATGGTGTAAATGGTAGTGAGTTATGGATGAGTAATGGCAAAGCAGATGGAACTTTGATGGTGAAAGATATTACTACCGGAAGCCCCAATACTGACTTAAACCTGATGACCGACGTAAATGGGACGGCATTTTTTACAGTGACTGATGAAACACTAGGAGCAGAATTATGGAAAAGTGATGGAACAGTAAACGGAACAATGCTGGTGAAAGATATACGGGATGGTGCGGGTAGTTCTGATCCTCAAAATCTTACAAATGTGAACGGCACCTTGTTTTTTGCCGCCTCTGATGAAACAAACGGTGTTGAGTTATGGAAAAGCGACGGCACTACCCTGGGGACTGTGATGGTAAAAGATATTCATACCGGAACTAGCAATTCTTCGAGTCCTGCCAAAATAACCAATGCGAATGGCATTGTTTATTTTATAGCCGATGATGGAATACACGGAAAAGAACTCTGGCGTAGTGATGGTACATCAGATGGAACCTATCTGGTAAAAGATATTACAGGCGGATCGGGGAGTACCACAATATCTTATATGACCAGTATTGGCAATATTGTTTATATGGTAGCCAACACCAGTGAATCCGGAAATGAACTCTGGCGTAGTGATGGCACACCAGATGGCACCTACCTTGTAAAAGATATAAACCCGGGGTCAGGCGGCAGCAATATAACCAAGCTGGTAATTTATGATAATGTCTTGTATTTTGGTGCAACTGATGGTAGCCATGGTTACGAGCTGTGGAAAAGTGATGGTACTTTGAATGGGACTTCGATGGTGGAGGATATTTGGCCGGGTTCAGAAAATTCACTCAATTCAGGCCCTGTAAGTAGTGATGGATATGTATATTTTATTGCTGACTCCGGCGATGGTAATAGTATGCTATGGAAAACAAGCCCTGACGGAACAGAACCGGTAATTTTCACAAATAGTGCATTTTCAGCCTCTACGCCTGAATACATCACTGATGTAAACGGGAAACTTTATTTCAGGTCAACTTTAACAGACGGAGCAATTAATTACGGTAAAGAATTATGGAGTCTGGGCACCTGTACTGATGCCAATATAATTGTTCATGCCGATGTAGATGCCTTTGGCAAAACAGATTATTTCAACACCCAGCCGGGGGGTGGCACTTTTACTGAAACCTGCCATTGTGATATATACAATAATCTTATCACAAAAACTGAAGGTAAATATGATTATCCGTTAAGTAGTGAACTTAATGTCAGGCAATGGATAGATGAAACAGCATCGGCATCAATCGTGAGACGACATTATGAGATAAGATCTGATGGAGATGCGGTTATGAATGCTGGTGGTACAGGAAAAATAACTTTATACTTTACACAGGCCGATTTTGATGCTTACAATACGGCTGTAGGCGATGGAGGTATTAAACTTCCGTCCAATAGTGATGATACTGCCGGAAAATCAAAAATTCGTATTGCCAGATATGCTGGCTCAAGCAGTGATGATAGCGGAGTACCTGAGAGTTATTCAGGCGAACCGATTATTATTAATCCGGATGATAACGACATTGTCTGGAACAGTGAATTAGAAAGATGGGAGATAAATTTTGATATATTAGGACTCGGGGGATTCTTTGTACAAGGCCCGACATTTGGTAAGCCCTTGTATGCCTCAGCGAGCCCAACTGAAGTATGTCCGGGTGGAAGTGTCGAATTATTTGGTGTCTGTGAAGTAGGCAGTGTTGTATGGTACGGCCAGTCAACGGGTGGTGTTTCACTTGGCAGCGGTACCAGTTTTTCAGTGGTTGCCACTCAGAACATGAGATATTATGCAGCTTGTGAAACAGATGTATTAAAAAGTGAAAGATATACTGCAGATACCGTTGCTTTAAAAACACCTCCGGCTGTACCGACAGATATTCAGTTAAGCAAGACAACCGTATTTATTGGCGAAGAAGTGACTCTTACAGCGAGCTGTCCTGCCGGAACCGTCTTTTGGTACGGGCAGTCATCAGGGGCAGGGCCATTATCGTCCGGTTCCGGTCTGGTGGTTCGCCCAAGAGCAAATAAAGTCTATTATGCTGCATGCCGGGATAACGGCTGCGAAAGTGCCAAAACACCAGCTACCGAGATTGTAGTTACAAATGTATTATATCCGCCTGTCAATCAGTCAATAAGCCGTACTGCTATGGTAAAAGGTGGAGATGTTTCGCTTTATGCTGAATGCCCGATAGGTAATGTTATCTGGTATACACAGCAAACCGGAGGTACAAGTATCGGTACTGGAAATCCTTTCAGTTATTATCCGTCAGCAACCACTACTTTTTATGCGGCGTGCCAGGCGGAAGGATATGAGAGTACACGTGTGGTTTTGCCAGAGGTAACAGTTACACCAATGGAACAGATACCGTATATGGTGAAAGATATTAATATATTTCAGGTTGGGGCCGATGTTAAGAATTTTGTTGCGCTTAACGGGAATGTTTATTTCAGCGCAAAAAATGCAGAAAATGGCACTGAATTGTGGAAATCTGACGGAACTCCTGAAGGCACAGTGTTATTGAAAGATATTAATTTGGGTGAAGCCAGTTCTTCACCGGCAAATTTAACACTCGTTGGTAATGTAATCTATTTTACGGCAAGAGATGAAGAATATGGTGTTGAATTATGGAAAACCGATGGTACAAGTGGTAATACGGTCAGAGTAAAGAATATTAATCCTAACGGAGATTCAAACCCTTCCAATTTTATTAATCTGAACGGTACGCTGATTTTCAGTGCCTATACAGATGATGAAGGAAATGAACTCTGGAAAAGTGATGGGACTTCTGGTGGTACCAGCCTTATGATGGACATTAAGGATGCAGATGATTCAGATCCTAAGGAGATGACATTGGTTGGGAATTATGTATATTTCACAGCTGAGGACATTGATTATGGAAGGGAATTATGGAGAATAAACGGAACAAATGTAACTAGAATAAGTGATATTTTTGTAGGAGAGGGGAGCTCAAATCCTAAAAATCTGGCTGTTATGGATGGCTACGTGTATTTTCAGGCAAATGATGGAGTAAATGGGACAGAGCTCTGGAAAGTCCATGCTACCTTAGGAGAGCCTCAGATGGTGAGTAATATAAATGACGGTGAAGGTGGGTCTGATCCGGCAAATCTTACGGTTATGAATGGGGCTATTTATTTTACGGCCAATGATGGTATAAATGGCACTGAGTTATGGAAATCAGATGGAACCGGGGGCGGAACCGGAATAGTTAAAGATATTAACGATGGAAGTTCCGGCTCATTTCCGTCCGGTCTGGTTGTTTTCAAAGATATGCTTTATTTTCAGGCAGATAATGGAACTAATGGAGTTGAGCTATGGAAAAGTACCGGAGAAGAAGAAGGAACCGAGATTTTGATAGATATTAATACAGGAGCATCTGGGTCAAACCCTGATAACCTCCTGCCAGTTGGGGATGTTATGTACTTCACGGCAACTAATGCAATAAATGGCAATGAATTATGGAAAACTGACGGAAATGCCAATGGTACTGAACTGGTGAAAGATATTAATACAGGAACTGGGAATTCTTCAGTTTCCAATATTATTGTCAACGGTAGTACTATCTATTTTTCAGCAGACGATGGCTCACATGGTGCTGAATTATGGAAAAGTGATGGCACTACGGGTGGTACGGCTCTTGTAAAAGACCTAATAAACAGAAACGGAAATGCTTTGCCGTCATTGTTTCTCAATGTGGCGGGTAGCATGTATTTTTTAGCAGATGACGGCACTTATGGCACCGAATTGTGGCGGACTGATGGTACGGCTGATGGAACATATCTGGTGAGAGATTTGAATGTAGGGAGTGCAAGTACAAATATTGGCTGGGCTATTGATTTTAATGGTACCATGTATTTTACTGCCAATGATGGGGTTCATGGTGAAGAATTATGGAAGACCAATGGCCAGCACTTTAATACAGAACTGGTGATAGATATTAATACGAATGCAAACGCCGGTGCGCAAATCAGAAATCTGGTAAAAGCGAATAACAGAATGTTTTTTGCAGCCAATGACGGAGCAAGTGGTTTAGAATTGTGGGTGAGTGATGGAACAACCGATGGCACCGTGATGCTCAAAGATATTAGAGAAGGTGCAAATGGGGCTGATATCCGGAATATGACTGTTGTGGGAAATAACGTGTATTTCAGTGCTAATGACGGGGTCCATGGCGTGGAATTATGGATGAGTGATGGTACATACGACGGCACAAAGATGGTAAAAGATATTGTTGCAGGGAATGTAGGAACCGGCTTAGGTAACCTGACTAATGTTAACGGTACATTGTATTTTACTGCTGAAACCAGTGTATACGGGAAAGAACTATGGAAAAGTAACGGAACATCTGACGGCACTGAAATCGTAAAGGATATAAGAGAAGGCGCAACAGGAACAGGTTTTGATGAATTTAAAGCTGTAAGTAATACGTTGTACTTCCTGGCAAATGACGGTACACATAGTATGGAATTATGGAAAAGTGATGGAACCGGTGATGGTACAAAAATGGTAAAAGACATCTACCCGGGGGAAGAAAGTTCTTCTAGCGGCAGACTTGCCGAATTGAATGGTGAATTATATTTTGTTGCCAACGATGGAACGCACGGTGCAGAAATATGGAAAACCGACGGAACTGAAGAACATACAGTGATGCTTAAAGAAATTGCTCCCGGAAATACTTCTACAGGAATCTCAAGTTTGGTGAATGTTGGTGATGTGCTCTATTTCAATGCCGATGACGGCCAGAACGGGAATGAATTATGGAGAAGTAATGGTACTCCGGAAGGTACTGTAATGGTAAAAAATGCCAGTGATGGTGCAAGTAGTTCTGGTCCGTATAGACTCACGAACGTTAACGGCAAACTGTATTATTATGCTGACCCAATCATTAATGGTGTTTCTTATGGTACGGAGTTGTGGAGCCTTGGGACTTGTACGGAGTCAAACAGGATAGTTGAAAATCTGGAGCTGAACCGCTATTTTAATAAACAGGTGCAGGTTGACCCTGTAACAGCCACCTGCCATTGCGATAAATTTAATAATTTAATCAGTACTACCAATGCCGTGGGTGAGGCGCCTGTAAGCGGAGAAACAGATGCAAGAGTATGGATTGATACTGAAGCGAATGCCCAATATGTGAAACGTCATTATGAGATAAATCCTGAAGAAAATGCTGCAACAGCTACTGGTGAAATAACACTTTATTTTACACAGGAGGATTTTCAACGTTATTCTGAGTTAAATAATTCAGCAATATTTAAACTTCCGTATAGTCACTGCGAGCCTGAGGATATTAAATATATCAGAATTGAAAGACGTGGAGGAACAAGTAGTGACAACTCAGGTACTCCGGCCTCGTATACCGGAGAGGCAGAGATTATTAATCCTGAAGATGTAGATATAACCTGGAATGGTATTATAGGTTTCTGGAAAATAAAGTTTGCCACAAAAGGCTTTGGCGCATTTTTCCTTAAAGCTGCTACCTTAACTGACCCTGATTCGGTTTCTGTTAATACCACCAGTATATGCAACGGTAGTAGTGTCACTCTGAGGGCCTCCTGTGATGCCGGAGATTTAATCTGGTATAATCAGGCATCAGGAGGATCGTCTATTGGTACAGGTACAAATCTGAGCCAGAGTCCGACTGTAAATACTACCTATTATGCAGCTTGTGTTTATGAAGCAAATTCAAGTGGAAGAGTTGCTACCGATGAGGTAATAGTAGCAGCCGTTCCCG
Organism: Chitinophaga pinensis; assembly: GCA_943368675.1. Lineage (GTDB taxonomy): Bacteria > Bacteroidota > Bacteroidia > Cytophagales > Spirosomataceae > Emticicia. The sequence continues at coordinate 20,203 of CALRLN020000020.1, forward strand.
GGATACCTTCAGGAGTAGCAGCCGCTAAAACAACCATCTGTAGCGGCGAGAGTGCTACCTTGTCTGCCTCATGCAGTACAGCAACTGTACTCTGGTACGGACAATCGTCAGGTGGCTCATCAATAGGTTCAGGCACTTCAATCAGTGTTAGTCCAGGCACACCGGGTGCGGTTTATTATGCAAGCTGTTCGAATGGTTCCTGTGTAAGTGCCAGAGTAGCCACAGAGACAATAACAGTAAATGCTACGCCAGCCAATCCAACAAGTGTATCGGTAGATAAAACGGCAATATGCAGCGGTACCTCAGTTTCTCTGACTGCCACCTGTGCAACCGGAACAGTCACCTGGTATAATCAGGCTTCGGGCGGTTCTGCCATAGGGACCGGGACAGGTCTAAGCCAGAGTCCGACAAATTCCACCAACTACTATGCTACTTGTAAAAGCGGCAATTGTGAAACGGAAAGAATATCAACCGATGCTATAACAGTGACAACTCAACCGGCAAGCCCTACCAGTGTACAGGCCAGTAGTAATGCCATTTGCAGCGGAACCTCAGTTACAATGTCAGCTTCCTGCAGCACGGGCTCGGTTATCTGGTACAATCAGCCAACGGGCGGTTCATCGTTAGGAACAGGCACTTCCATGAGTTTAAGCCCATTATCAAATATTACTTTTTATGCCTCATGTAAGAGCGGCAATTGTGAAAGCGGCAGGGTATCAACCGGAACAATCGTAGTAACTTTGCAGCCGAATAGTCCGACGAGTGTTTCAGTAAATAGAACAGAGATTTGCAGTGGTGCCTCTGTTTCTCTGACAGCAACCTGTGGTACAGGAACAATCAACTGGTATAATACAGCTTCAGGAGGTACAGCCATCGGAACCGGGACTGGTTTAAGCCAGAGTCCTTCTGTTACAACTACCTATTATGCCTCTTGTAAAAACGGTATTTGTGAAAGCAGCAGGGTAGCTACAAGCCAGGTGGTTGTTACTGCACAACCGACCAATCCAACAGGTGTAACGGTGAATAGTACAGCGATATGCGCAGGTGCAACAGTTTCTTTAAGTGCTACCTGTGCTACCGGGGCTATCACCTGGTATAACCAGTCTTCGGGAGGCTCGGCTATCGGAACCGGCACAGGTTTGAGCCAGAGCCCGATAGACAATATTACGTATTATGCAGCTTGTGTAAACGGCAGTTGCATAAGCGAAAGAGTGGCAACCGATGCCATTACTATTAAGCCTGTGCCTGTTAAGCCTGTTATTTCAGGGCTTACCGAAATATGCGCCGGTGAACCAATGGCGCTGACAGTTTCTTCAAATAATACAAGCATTTCTGGTAGTATTACGTATAACTGGTCTGGTGGTAGTTCAGGTGCTTCTATAAGTATCAGCCCGACAACAGTCAGAATGTTGAGAGTCGCAGCAGTTTATGATGGCTGTGTAAGTGATTCTTCAGATACCTTTATAGTTACTCCGTATGAAAAACCTATAGCTCCGACCATTGTTGCAGATAATCTCACTATGTGTAATGGGGAGGTGGTAGTGCTGACAGCTGAATGCCCGAGCATGGTAGATGCGTTCTATTGGGTAGTTACCAATGCCAGACCTAACGTACCTTTTAATCCGTTATACCGGAATACCCGTAACATCAGTTCTCCGGGTACATATAAAGGTTACTGTTTGTCGGCCAATGGCTGTAAAAGCGCTGAGACAAGTATTACGATAACGCAGGATACTGACTGCGGTGCACAAAGCTTTATCAGTGTTGCGCCTGATAAACCGGTCATTTGTCCGGGTAGTTCTGTTACATTAACCGCCAGTGGTTGCACCGGTACTATTAGCTGGACAGGCGGACCAAGCGTGACAACCGGTACCTCCGCCACTTTTAGCCCTGGTACAACTACCACTTATATAGTGCAATGTAGCACCGGTGGCAATACAACTGTTATTGTATCAGTTGCGCCTGCCACTGCAACGGTAACAAAGAATATTTCGACCGGAACAAGTCAGGTAAAAGCGGTTAATACCATCGAAGCAGACAAAAAAGTAGGAGATCCGAATTATACGCCTTCGCCGAAGGTCAGTTATGAAGCAGGTAAAGCAATTATACTGAAACCGGGTTTTGTGGCCGAGGCCGGGTCTGTCTTCAAGGCTGAAATCAAGACTTGTAATTAGCCGAGGGCACAGGGCATGGTGCATAGATAAATCATTACTCGGCAAACATAATTGTTTGTCGGGCAATGATTTTTTTTTGAAATGGTTGGTGTGCTGAGCTATTATCCCCGATATTTGCTCAAATCAAAACCTACCTGTTCAGCATGGAAAAAATCAATTGGGGAATTATCGGTTGCGGTGATGTGACCGAAGTGAAAAGCGGCCCGGCTTTCAATAAGGTGCCGCATTCGTCATTAATAGCCGTTATGCGCAGAGATGCCGTCAAAGCCGAAGACTATGCCCGCAGGCATGGCGTGCCTAAATGGTATAGTGATGCGCAACAATTAATAGAAGACCCCGAAATTAACGCCATTTATGTGGCTACCCCACCATCAAGTCATGAAGAATACGCACTGGCAGCTATCAATGCGGGTAAACCCGTTTATGTTGAAAAACCGATGACGGGTGACTATGCCGCTGCCGTCCGGATGGCAGAAGCAGCTACTGCGAAAAATATTAAACTGGTTGTGGCGCATTATCGCCGTGAGCAGCAGAGATTCAAAAAAGTGAAGCAATTGATTGCTGAAAAAGCCATTGGTGATGTACGATTGGTTCGCCTTGAATTAGCCAAAACTCCTTTAACTCCTGAAGAAATGGCAGACCCTAAAACTGCTTGGCGCATCGACCCTGCCATCGCGGGCGGGGGCTTATTTAATGACCTTTCTCCACATCAGTTAGATCTGATGTATTATTTCTTCGGTGGGGTAGAAAAAGTAACAGGCTTAGCTACTAACCAGGGAGGCTTTTATCATGCGGATGATATGGTAATAGCTAATATACTGTTCAAAAGTGGTGTTGTTTTTAATGGTACCTGGTGCTTTAATGCCGGGCAAGCGGCTGATTATTGCGAGATACAGGGCACCAAAGGCAAAATCAGCTTTACGGTTTTCAGTACTGATAGCATTACGGTTGAGATTGACGGCAAAGTGGAGGTACTTACTTTTGACCCACTTATGCACGTGCAACAACCGATGATTAAGGCTGTGGTAAAATACTTTTTAGATAAAGGGCCGAATCCGGATAGCGGCTATGAAGGCGCAGAAGTGATGCGTATTATTGAGACCTGCGTGAGTCCATAGGGGTTTTGGCATCGGGTAGGGTGTAAGGGCATTTATCCTGATTTGCTTTGGTTTTACAGGCAATAGGGCCTGACTTTTTACAGAGTATACAGCTAATCACTTTAGTTTATTGCTGTTTCTGATTTCCTCAGCTTTGTTTTTTATTAGACAATGTCATCAAGCAGACATTTGTTTATTCTTCATCATGCCTTTCAGAATGCGATTGAGCCTGATTATGCTCACTGGCTCCATGCATTTATTTATTATGGAGACCCCGGAATATCATTCAAACACTGCCAATAGTTTCTATACAGGGACCTTATAATAAAAATAAGGGTAATTCTGACCAATTATCTGACGATTTATTTAGATTTGACAAGCCTGTATTTGTAGTATCAATACTGATTTGATTTTGCGCCGACCTGAATCAGGCCTGTTAACTGAATATTGCCTTTAGAACCTACACGCCAATTGAATACTGACATGTCATCTGAAAAAATCAATACTGTCCCGAGCTTAAAAGGCATTAAAAATTTTGTGATAATACTTCATGGGTTTACTATGAAAGTAGCCCAGTATGATGCTCTGAAAACGGTTGTCAATAATACACTTGAACAAGCGCTGGTTGAAATCCCTGACCTGTCATTGAGTGCGTTTTCAACTGCCAGCCCTGACGAGGTCATTGCTCCCGTATTACAAATGATTGACGATTATTGGATGACCCACGAAGATAATGTAACCATTACTATCATGGGGCATAGTGTAGGTGCTTTGTTGGCACGCAAGCTTCTGGTAGAGGCGGACGCACAGCAGAAAGCCTGGGTAAATAAAGTGGACAGAGTAATTATGCTGGCCGGAGTTAATAAAGGGTGGACGATTCATCCTGATTTATCAACTTTTATGCTGACCCAATTCCTTTTGGGGATAGTACTGGGCAAGGCTAAAGAAAAGATTACAGGCAGGAAACCGTTCGCTTTTTATGTAAGAAGAGGCAATGATTTCATAGATGAGTTGAATGAAGCCTATAAAACCCTTAGTGGTAAGTATAAAAAAACAATGCTTACTATTCAGCTATTGGGTACGCGCGACGATATTGTATCGGCCAGTGACGAAATAGACCTGACAGTAGGCCGGAACTTTGCCTATCTGGAATTACCGTCTTCTAACCACCTGAACCTGATTGATGTTAAAGATGGTGAAGAGGGAATCATCAGAAAGAAAATAATACAACTAGCCCTGACCGGAGAGAGAGAATATCTGA
>CALRLN020000021.1:0-24377 GCA_943368675.1 Chitinophaga pinensis
AAAAGTAGTAGATATACCTGACTGCCCCAGATAATAGCCTATCAGGAATTTACCAATCATAAACAGGATAGCTGTTACGGCAGCACCTAAAAATGCATCTTTCCAGGCTATTTTGCCATCAGGCAATACTTTAAATATGGTAGCAAACAAAAGTGTAATCACCGAAAAGACAATTGCCAGGTTAATAAGCATGAATAAATAGACTGTCATGTTCTCAAAAAACAGTTGTAATCGCTGACTAAAAATATCCAGAAATGTATTAATCAATAATGATACAATCAGCAGAAAACCAAGAGATAATATCAACGAAAATGATAATAGCCTATCGAGCAGATATTTTAATATGCCTGATTTAGGTTTGGCTTTCAAAGACCATATATAATTAATCGAGTCTTGTATTTCAGCAAAAACCCCGGTTGCACCCACCAGAAGCGTGACAGTACCTATGATAGCTGCAATACCTGATTTTTGAGACAGCCGGGCATTTTTGATAAGCTCCTCTATCTGTGCGGCAGCCGCTTTTCCAATCAACCAATTGATCTGTCCATATACCTGCCCCTGTATAGCTTCTCTTCCATAAAAAATACTCGCTACTGAGATAATAACAACCAGCATCGGTGCCAGTGAGAAAATAGTATAATAAGATAAAGAGGCGCTCAACTTGGTGGCATTGTCAGTGCTGAATTCGGAGAATACTTCATGTATAAACGAATAATATTCCTTCAGTTTTGATTTAAACGATTTCATAAGTGGTTGTGCTTGATTTAAACGGGACATCTTAATAATACAGCTGGTCTATATTTAGGTATAAAGAGTATCATAAATAATACATACCATACAACATTATTCTAGCTAAAAACACAATTGGGGTGAAAATTCCACATTTATTTTCCCAAAACGCCACATTTTCCCCATTTTTTTTAGAAGAAAGACCCGAAAACAATAAAAAAAATATATGGTACAAAGTTTTTAAATATAAAGACATAACAATCGTTTCATCAAATTATTGAAATCATGACACCTATCATCTTCATAATCAGCATAATAACCATGTTTTGTATGGCGGTGGTTTTGCTTAAGATTGTGAAAAACAATCCGCAAAACTGGGATGGCAGAACGAGAGGTTCTCAAAACCATGAATTCAATAATTTCATGAAACGTGTGAAGCTCACTTCAACTAAAATGAAAGGAGCATAAGATTAGTACAACTTTATAGTCATGAAAACCCATATAGGTATACCCGAGAAAGATATAATTGAAATTGTTAAGTTATTACAGGTTATACTAGCAGATGAGCATGTAATATTAACAAAAACCAGAAATTATCATTGGAATATTAAAGGCCCGCGTTTTATTGAATTACACAAATTTTACGAAGACCAGTATAAAGTTCTTAGAGACATAATAGACCAGATTGCTGAGAGAATCACACAATTAGGACACCAGTCAAATGGTACAATGAAAGATTTTCTGGCAACGACCCGATTAAAAGAGGGTCCTTATGAAGACAAACAAGATGCTCAGATAAGCCATTTGTTAACAGACCATGAAGCGTTTATAACAAATTTGCGTAAAGACATTGAAGACATAGATGAAAAACTGGGAGATGCAGTTACGACTGATTTACTCACAGGTTTCATGGGGCAGCATGAAAAAATGGCATGGATGCTCCGAGCGTTTTTAGGGTAGTGTTTAGGTTAAAAAAGGTGGTACAAAAGGGGCAATTTTTGCCCCTTTTGTATTTGTAGACAGTCTGAAAATTCCTGACTATTAAAAATAAGAATGGGTGCCTACCTCTGTGTAAGCACCCATTCCTGATTATATCTATATCAACTACGTTGTTACAAATGTATCACTTCACCATAAGCTGCAGCAGCTGCTTCCATAATGGCTTCTGACATTGTTGGGTGAGGATGTACCGACTTGATGATTTCCATCCCGGTAGTTTCCAGTTTACGGGCCACAACAGCCTCAGCAATCATTTCGGTTACATTAGCGCCAATCATGTGGCAGCCTAACCACTCACCGTATTTGGCATCAAAAATCACTTTCACAAAGCCTTCAGGGCTGCCTGCGGCTTTTGCTTTACCGGATGCCGAGAATGGAAATTTACCAACTTTAATATCATAGCCTGCTTCTCTGGCTGCTTTTTCTGTATAACCTACAGAAGCAATTTCTGGTGTACAATAAGTACAGCCCGGGATATTTTTATAATCCATCGGTTGTGGATGATGACCTGCTATTTTTTCTACACAGATGATACCCTCAGCAGATGCTTTGTGGGCTAAGGCTGGGCCTGGTGTTACATCGCCAATGGCATAATAACCCGGCACATTGGTTTCCGACCATTGATTAACCGAGATTTTACCTCTGTCAGTAGCAATACCCACTTCTTCAAGACCAATATTTTCGATATTGGCAACAATTCCGGCTGCTGAAAGCACCATATCGGTTTCGATTTTAATTTCTCCGGTTGGAGTTTTCACAGTCGAAACACAACCATTGCCACTTGTATCTACTTTCTCTACACTCGAATTGGTATAGATTTCAATACCCGCTTTTTTATAGGCCTTAGCCAGTTCTTTAGAAATATCTTCGTCTTCAACCGGAACGATATTTGGCATGAACTCCACAATAGTTACTTTAGTACCCATACTGGCATATACATACGCAAACTCTACACCAATAGCTCCTGAACCAATCACCAATAAAGAATCAGGTCTTTTTTCAAGACTCATTGCCTTGCGGTATTCTATGATTTTCTTTCCGTCAATCGGTACATTAGGTAATTGTCTGGCTCTGGCGCCTGTAGCAATAATAATGTTTTTACCCTCTACGTCAGTTTTTTTACCTTCTGCATCCGTTACCTCAATCTTCTTACCTGCTTTTACTTTTCCGGTTCCGTAGATAACATCAATTTTATTTTTCTTCATCAGGAACTGAACACCTTTGCTCATGCCATCGGCTACTCCGCGTGAACGCTTGATAACTGCCTCGAAATTGGCACTCGACTCCCCTACTTCAATTCCGTAATCTTTTGCGTGTTTAATATATTCAAACACCTGGGCAGACTTCAACAAAGCCTTTGTTGGAATACAACCCCAGTTCAGGCAGATGCCCCCAAGGTTCTCTTTCTCAACAATGGCAGTTTTCATGCCTAATTGTGAAGCACGAATAGCGGTAACGTATCCGCCAGGTCCACTCCCAAGTACTACAAGATCATATTGTGCCATAATATATAATTTTCTGGTTATTATAAATTTTGTTGCAAAATTAGACAAAATAGCTTATCCACAAAACCCTTTTTGATTATGTTCGTAAAGTCGAAAGGCCTATAAAAGTTAAACCCTTTACTATCAGAACAACTATTTCGCTGCTATCAAAACAAACAAAAACACTTATTAAATCCCGTTTAATTGTAAATAAATTTCAATATGTAACCCTTTTTATCATCGCCTTCAGAAGAGATATATAAATCGCCGGATGTCGCAAAACAAATACCTTCCGGCTGAACGAATAATTTATCTTTCAATTCTATCAAATCTCTCTTTACACCTTCTTTTGTAAGAATCAGAAGCTTTTTTCCTTGTGAAGCAATTATATAAATATCGCCACTAATCGGATGCACCGCAATGCCTGATGGACGAAAATCCGATTTGCCTTCTTTTCCTGTTACCATGTCTTTAGTAATAGTAAATCTTTGGTTTAGCTCTCCTTTTGTTAAATCATAGCTGTATATCATCTTTACATCATCTTCGGCTTTTATATGCTCTTTAGTGGCTAATAGCAGGCTATTGGTTTGGGGATCGTATCCCAAGCCCTCATATTCCACTACCTCATCATTACTGCAATCTATTTCTCTTTCTGAATGGGTATTTATGTCAACAACTTTAATTTTACCATTGCTTTTCATAACAAATGCCTCATTACCTACAAACTCTACTCCTTCGTAGTCGCCTGATTTACCAAAGTCTATTTTTTCTACAATATCCTCCCCGGCTAAATCATAAATGAATATTTTCCCTTCCTCATCGTTTACGCATATCAATTGATTGTCTTTGTAATAAGATAGACCTGATATTTCTTTCAGGCTTTTGGAGAGTTTTATCTTTTGGGTAGGGTTGCCAAAATCATAGGTCGGGAATCTATCCGTATCCGGCGTTTTTTCTTCAATAGTTTTTTTCTTTGCCGGGCCACAGGCATTCAGTAGAAATACTGCAACAGCAATAATTACCAGGGCAATGAAAAATAATTTTATCATATACGTAATTTTAGATGAGTATAAGTAAGTTTATCAAAAAATCTTCTCAAATTTAAACATCATTTCCATTCCAGTCTTTTTATTTTATGCGAGCTATAACTAAACCTAAGGTTTTAATCTCAGGCATTTTAATATTTTCGGGTATTTACTTGTCTTCCTGTCAATCAAAATCTTCTGAATCTACCCAGAGAGATATTCTGAAAGAAGTCGTAGATACGACTGTTTCACCAAAAGATGATTTTTTTAAATATGCAGTAGGTAACTGGATCAAGAAAAACCCTATTCCAGCCTCTGAGAGCGGCTGGGGTATCGGTAGCATTGTACAGGAAGAAACTTATGGACGTTTAAAAAGTATTAGTGAAGAATCGGCCGGAAAAACCGGAAGTGAGGGCTCAAACGAGCAAAAGATTGGTGATTTCTGGTTTACTGGTATGGATAGCCTGGGCATCGAAAAACAAGGTATTACCCCAGTGAAAGCCGATTTAGAACGGATCACCGCCATTAAAGATATAGAGGGCGTGTTAAGCGAAGTGGCCCTTCAGCAAACCTCCGGGATGAGTACGCTATTTGGCAGCTATGTATTTCAGGATGAAAAAAATAGTGAAGAACAAGCCCTGCACTTATATCAGGGAGGGCTGGGCTTACCAGACAGAGACTATTATTTCAATACTGATAACCGTAATAGCAATATCCGCAAAGAATACAAGGCGCATATACAACGTATGTTTAAGCTACTGGGTAATGATGAGGCGACTGCCGCTAAAAACATGACCAATGTATATGCACTGGAAGAAACCTTAGCGAAAAACTCTCGCAAAATAGAGGCTTTGCGCGACCCTTACAAAAACTATAACAAGATGGATCTGGCAGCATTGGATAAACTGGCACCATCGATGAAGTTTTCGGATCTATTTGTGAAAATGAAAATGCCACAAGTAAAAAGTGCTGTTGTAGGTCAGCCGGAGTTTTATACAGCCGTTGATAAGTTACTTAAAACTACACCGATTGATACATGGAAGGCATATCTGACCTGGAATTTCATCAGCAATTATGCCGGTAATTTAAGTAGTCCATTTGCTAAAGAAGATTTTCATTTTTACAGAACGGTATTGCGCGGAGTAAAAGAAATGAAGCCCCGATGGAAAAGAGTTTTAGATGCTGAGGAACGTCTTTTAGGCGATGCTTTAGGACAGCTCTTTGTTAAGAATTATTATTCTGAAAAAACAAAAAAGCGCTATGAAGAGCTTGTCAAAAATATCTTTAGCACTTATAAAGAGCGTATCGAAAAATTAGACTGGATGTCGGACAGTACTAAGAAAAAAGCCCTGTTAAAACTCTCTACTGTTATGTCTAAAGTAAGCTATCCTGATAAATGGAAAGATTTTTCAACTTTAGCCATTAGAAGAGACTCTTATGTCCAGAACATCATAAGAGCCAATCAATGGTGGTATCAATACAACATTAACAAAATTGGTAAACCTGTTGATAAAACAGAATGGGACATGACACCCCAGACCTATAATGCCTATTATAACCCATCTAATAATGAAATTGTATTACCCGCAGCTATTTTTTTTGTAGCTGGTTTTAGCGATGAGCAACTGGATGATGCCATCATTTATGCCTATGCAGGTGGCTCAACTATTGGCCATGAAATTACGCATGGTTTTGATGATCAGGGAAGGCAATTTGACAAAAAAGGGAATCTGACAGACTGGTGGACCAAGAAAGATGCAGATGAGTATAATAAACGCGCTAAGGGAATTATAGCGCAATATAATGATTTTGTAGTATTAGACTCACTTCATATAAGAGGAGAGGCTACTCAGGGTGAAAACATTGCTGATTTAGGCGGGCTTATTTTAGGCCTGGAAGCCTTTAAGAAGACGGATCAGTATAAATCAGGCAAGAAAATTAACGGCTTTACACCGCTTCAACGCTTTTTCCTGGGATGGGCCGTGGCATGGATGAATCAGACAAGAGATGAGAGCCTGGCCAATCAAATAATGAGTGATGTACATGCACCCAGCTTCCTGCGTGTGAATGGACCTGTGGTAAATGTTGATGAATTTTATGAGGCTTTTAATATAAAACCCGGCGACAAGATGTATCGTGCGCCAGAGAAGAGAGTAAAAATCTGGTAGAACAATAAACCGAAACAGAAATTGTTAAAAAAAATAACTTTAAAGGACTTTTTTCTCTTTTGTGAAGCATGGGTGCTTATTGCCCTTTCCAGACTGATACTGGTTTTTATTCCTTTCAGAAAGATTCTGCCTTTATTAGGTACGCAAGTAACGCTTCATGAAGAAGTAGATAAGACGAAAAATGAGTTTCAGTACATCCGCTCTGCTATTGCAAGAGCCTGCAGGTATTCGTTCTGGCGAACTGAATGCTTTGAACAGGCTTTGTGCGCTAAACTGATGCTCAAGCTAAGAAAAAAAAGGAGTACCATTTATTTTGGTGTTAAAAATGAGGAGAACGAGTTTTCAGCACATGCCTGGCTTATTTGTAACAATGAAATAATTACCGGAGGTAGCCAAACTGAGAAATTTAAAGTGTTGACAGCTTTTTTCAGTTAAATCTTTTGCTTGCTATTTGGAAATCCTTTTCTTTGTATAATTAATCACCTTTAATTCTTATGCAACTTATGGGAAATCAATACAATTCTGAGGAAATAACTAGTACTGAGCAAGCCAAATTGGACTGGAATACTCCTGAAGTGGAGATTTTCCCTGTGAAAGAAACAACATTAGCAGGTGGACCTGGTGTTACAGATTCAGGTATTCTCTCATAGAATCCCGATTCAGCCTTTAGAAGCCGGATTATATAATCCGGCTTATATTTTGTTTTTACTCCCTTAAAACATTCTTTGCAAAAAACTGGCAGCCTGCATCGTTTTCATAACAAGATGAATAGTATCTGTTGTTTCTATATTGTCATTATCCAGATACGTTTTCAGATTTTTTTCCAATTTGTCCATATCAATATAATCCATAACCAGCGCTGATTTTTTAAGACTTGATAGTTCACCCAACATTTCTGCTTTTGAATTTCGTATTCTGAAAATAAGATCCGAGCTTTGAAGTCCCTTTTTTCTGGCAAATAATACTTCATCAGGCATTTTATTGCGCATCATTCTTTTCACAAGCATTTTGTTATTGAAATTGTCATCAAAAAAAACGTCATTGGGTATTGTCAGGAAAAAGTTCATCACGTCAATATCAGTGGTCGGATCTCTTAATTCTATCCCATAATAATTTCCAAATGAGGCTCCCAGAACGCTTCTTAAATGATAATAATTCATAAAGTTCTTTTTTGATTCCAGCACATGATGATAATATGGTAGAAAACCCTCGTTTTTATTTCTGACATCTTTCATTATCTGGTATCTGTCCAGTATTCGGGCATTGGTGTATCCAGCTTTAATGCTCTTTCCGAAAGTATTAAAAACAGTAGCTGTACTGAAGTATTTCAAAACCAATGGTTTGGCTACCTGCCTCCTTAAATAGTTGATTGGGTTTCTGATGAACCTCCGGATACTATGTGCTTGTCTGTAATCAATGGCTGCGAAAGAAGTAGAGCCGTTGCCGCCCTCACCGGTTAGCAATGTGCCGTAACCCTGTCGCGCGCAGGTTTTATAAATGTCTGTCATCCAATAGGCATTTCCGGCTCCGTGTATAAAACCGTCGAGTATATCAAGGCTTTCAGAAGACCCCTGTACAGGTGAAACACCCGCAGAATATAGATATTGAGGATTAATATTACCCGATGCCCTTACCGTTGCTTCAATAAACGGAGTTTCGTCAAGTACTCGTTCTTGTGCCGTCGGGTCGTTTAAAAGTGCTTGTTTATATAAAGGCACATGGCTGTAGGTAGTAAGGGCTTTATTCTGTTTTTTTAGTAAGTCAGCAGCTATATAACTCACCATACTGCTATCAAGACCCCCACTCAGCATAGATGCCACGGGTTTATAACTCCGCAGCCGCCTTTCTACAGCTTTATATATAAGGTCAGACATTTCGTCTGCATAGTCCTGTTTATTTTTATAATGGGTCTCGCATATGTTTTCAGGTGGCCAGTATTGGTTAATCGTAAATTCTCTATTTTTAAATTTCAGCAGAAACCCACCCTGGAGATAAAAAACATTCTGATAGAATGTTTCGTTGCTGATAAATTTCTCTCTTACTTTCCATAAACTCAATGCTGAAACAAAATATTCTTCGTTTAGTTCTTTTTTAAAAAAAGGCAATGCCAGAATAGATTTGAGAGATGTACTGAAGGCAAAGTATTTATCGGTCTTAAAAAAATACAAGACTGTATAACCTTGTGTATCGCGAGCCAGAAATAACTCTTTTTTGTTATAATTATAAACCGCCAGACTCCATTCTCCCTTAATTTTATACTGTACCTCTTCTCCATATTTTAGATAGGCCTTTAGTATGAAATAACTGTCAGACACAGCATCATTGGCTTTTATGCCTAAAACCTTAGCTAATTCGTCTCTGTTGTCTATGCGCCCCTGTGCTGTAAAAAGTATATTTTGTTCACTCAGATAAACAGGTTGAGAATCAAACACATCTTCTGGTGTTCCATAATTCAGTATTTTTCCGAATGATGCCTCATCTACACTTATTTTGTCGAATCTTACCTGAGGGAAGTCTTTTAACGGCGTATACATTGCCTGTAACAGACTCTCATCAATGGTATCATCATCGCATTTTATAATACCCAAAATTAAACTCATTCTTTGTCGTTTTTATAAGTACTGTTCTGATAAGTATCAGGCAATTAATCCTTCTGCATTCAATCTTTCCAGAAAATTGAAGGTTTCTTCTTTGCACTGTAATTCTGTTACATTATATTTAGAAAGTAAATAATCCGTCAAATCACTTACCCGGATGGGCTGTTCTATTTTCTCCCAGATAATGCGCCCCAGGTTATTCAGCGTAATATAATTACCGCTTTCTAAATCCATCATTACCATTTCGTTCCCTAATCCGGTAATCAGGATGTTTTTGTCTTTCCGTTTGATGATTGTTTCTGCTGAGATTGTGGTCATGTGAGATTCTATTTTTCTAAAGATATTCAAATAATTGCCAGATTCCTAGAAGCAGGATAATGAAGTTGTTTAGAATTATTGATTTGTAAAAAACAAAAATAGCGATCAGATAAACACTAACCGCTATTTCTATTTAAATATATTCCTTTCTTAACAATTCTCTCCACCTATTTCACAGGCATCTCCTGTTACTTCCACAGGTTTTATTTCTTCGGCTACCTTTGCCAATGCTTCCTGAAATACTTCGGCAGGTTGAGCACCGCTAAGGCCATATTTATTATTCAGAATAAAAAACGGTACTCCGGAAACACCCAAATTCTGAAAATGCTTGATTTCCTGCGTTACCCAATAACTAATCTGTTCGTCAGCCAGAATATCTTCGGTCTTTTCACGGGTCCAGCCAAAATTCTCCATAAATACTATGATGTTCTCCTTATCCGTGAAGTCAATACCATCAGTAAAATAGGCTTTGAATAGTTTCTCTTCCAGTTCATTCTGTGTACCTTCTTCTCTGGCAACGTGCAATAACTTGTGTAGAGGAATGGTATTGATAACTTTGGGCATTTTTTCAAACTCAAACTGAATCCCTGCCTTTTCGCCTACCCCCTCTACTCTCTGGTGCATTTGTTGAATACGCTCTGGGCTTCCGAATTTATTAGTGAAATACTCCTCACGAGGCAATCCCTCTTTTGGAATAGTCGGATCTAATTGAAAGGGATGCCAGGTGATCTGAAAGTTTTGATTATCGAGGCCAGCCAGGGCTTTTTCTAAGTGTTTTTTGCCAATGTAGCACCACGGGCAAGCCACATCTGAAACTATATCTATCTGAATCGGTTTATTTGTCATTACATTACTTGTTTTAACAAGTAAACTATCTGATTGTAATAATAGTTCAGATTGTATTTTGCCATGAAATGCATCCGTTTAATAAGGTTATTATTATCATTTTATTAAAAAAATTATTAAAATATGGATGAACTCTCTGAAACTAAAAATTTATAGTATAAATTGGTATGTTTTTGCTTTTCTAACCAAATTATTCTTACTCCCCCATGAAAAATTGCACACTTTTAAGTTTGCTATGTGTTTTTGTGACCCATACAATCTTAGCAAAAGTCGGGACGCCACGCGATAATACAGATGTATTGAAAAATCAGAAATTTTTACAGCCTACAAAGCCAGCAAAAAAGTCCGCTTCCTTTCTTACTCCATTCTCACCTCAACATTTTTCTGCTCCTACCTCAGCACTTGCTTTAACTAGTACAATGGTATTGAAAGATGAAATTGAGCCGAATAATACTGCGGTTACAGCTAATCCTCTGGGGGGAAATGATATAAAAATAAAAGGGTATATTACGCCAAATTTGGATATTGATTTTTTCTCATTTACTGCCAACGCCGGTGATGTTGTTTATACAGCTACTCAGACATCTTTTTCTGCCACTGGTAGCAGCGATAGTTTTCTGGAAATTATTAGAATTAATGGTACCACAGTTTTAGAATCTGATGATAATGATGGTTCTTTTGGTTCAAATTCCTCCAGTATCGCAGGAGCTGTTATTCCAACAACAGGAACCTATTATGTAAAGGTGAGACACGTTTCTAATAATGTTACCTTATTACCTTATTTTCTTTATTTCAGATTACAAAGCGGCATTCCTACTGCCGAAGTAGAGCCTAATAATAGTACAGCTACCTCCAACGCTGTACCAGGGTCGGGCTGGGTAAGCGGCAGTTTAAGCTCAGCAAGCGATGCCGATTATTATTCTATAGCATTAAACGCCGGAGAAACGATTTCGGTAAGTCTTGATTTTGACCCTGAACGTGATAATACAACATGGAATGGCCAGATTGCTTTTGGGGAGTTTATGAATTTTTACTTACCTGCTGATGATGCTAATGGGGAATCTCCTAATTCTGAAAGTTTTCTCCTGACTGTTAAGTCATCCGGAACCTATTACATCGCCGTTGCACCTTCAGGCTTCACTTTCGGGACTTATCGGATGAGTGTTAGTGTATTACCTCCCAATACCAGCAATATCAGTAATTACACCAATAATACAATGCTGACACTTCCTGCCGATACGGGTTCAAATACTTCGATTATTAATATTCCGGCAAATAAAAGAATTGAATCCATAAGAGTTTCAATGAATATTTATCATAGTAATATTGCTGATCTAGATGTTCGGCTGACTTCCCCCTCAGGGAATACAGTCATTCTATTTACAGATATTAATGCGAGTTCTCCATTTGATATAAAGTTAGATGACAATGCCGCTGTTCCGCTGGGGAGTTTCACGATTGCGAATAATATAGTTTTCCAGCCACCTTATAAATATCGCTTGGAGTGGTTTAAAGGGCAGATGACTCAAGGTAACTGGATTTTAACAATTGATGACGACACACCGGGAAATGGAGGTCAATTGAATAGCTGGTCTATTGAAATAGAAGAACAGTTGCCTATCAATGGTATATTGACCAATATCTACAATAATGATTTTGAAGTAAACGATGGTGGTTTTACCCATTCAGGTACACAAGATGAATGGGAGCGTGGAACGCCCTCTTTTGCTCCTATAACTACAGCCAACAGTGGGACTAAATGTTGGAAAACGGACCTTGATAATACTTATAATTATAATACCAATGTTGAACTTGTATCGCCCAATATATATATACCTGATTTAGATACCAACAAGGTATATTTTAGTTGGGCGCAGAAATTTCAATTTGCCGGAGCAGATACAGATAACGATAATGCTTATGTAGAAATACAGGAAATTGGTACCGCAAACACTAAAAGAATCTGGCAATGGTTTGGAGCATCAATGATTGATACGTTTTATGGAAGCCCTACTTATACGGTTCATCAATCTGCCGGGTGGGGAGTATATAGAGTGAATCTAACTGAATTTGCGGGGAAAACTATCAGAATTGTATTTCACTTTGATTCTAACGGAGAGGGTAGTAATCTTGCAGGTTGGGCAATTGACGATGTGAATATCTTTAAGACTTTTTGCCCTGGCACTCAAACTCTGTCAGCTAATTATACAGGAGTCTATAGCAGATTTGTAGCCAGTACTACTGTTACTGCTACCAATCAGATAACAACTGATATTGGCCTTGAAAGCCCGGCTAATATTCTGTATCAGGGGGGGAACTCTGTTATTTTATTGCCCAACTTTAAAGCCGATGCCAGTGGAGGCACAGTCTTTATAGCCCAGATAGCAGGTTGTAATTGAAAGTAATATAAACAAAAATGCGAGGCCTTAACCTCGCATTTTTTATTGATAATCAATCGGTTAATTTATCATATCAAACCCACAATAAGGCACCAATACTTCCGGAATTTTAATACCTTCTGCTGTCTGATTATTCTCTAAAATAGCCGCCAGAATACGAGGCAATGCCAGAGCAGAGCCATTGAGTGTGTGCAATAGCTGGGTCTTGCCCTCTACTTTATAACGCAATTTCAGACGATTAGCCTGATATGCTTCAAAGTTAGATACTGAACTAACCTCCAGCCATCTTTTTTGTGCGGCTGAATACACCTCAAAATCATAAGTTAAAGCTGCGGTAAAGCTCATATCACCTCCACACAAGCGAAGAATGCGATAGGGCAATTCGAGCTTAGCTAATAAACCCTTTACGTGTTCTACCATCTCTTCTAAAGCCTGATATGATTCTTCGGGCTTGCGTATCTGCACAATTTCTACTTTATCAAACTGATGCAGACGATTCAAACCTCTCACGTGGGCGCCCCAGCTACCTGCTTCACGGCGGAAACAGGGGGTGTAGCCAACGTTTTTGACAGGTAATTCGCCATCTGCTAAAATGACATCCCGATAGATATTGGTAATAGGCACCTCGGCAGTGGGAATCAGATATAAATCATCGGCCGTGGCATGATACATCTGTCCTTCTTTATCAGGCAATTGCCCTGTACCAAAACCTGAATCTTTGTTAATCAAAATTGGTGGTTGTATTTCTCCATATCCTGCTGCTAAGGCCTCATCCAGGAAGAAATTAATCATAGCACGCTGTATTCTTGCACCTTTGCCTTTATAGACGGGGAATCCTGCCCCAGTAATCTTGTTACCCAAATCAAAATCAATGATATTATATTGTTTGATTAGCTCCCAGTGTGGCTGAGCATTGTCAGGCAAGGTCGGAATAGTACCTGTTTCAAATATATTCAGGTTTTCCTCAGGTGTACGGCCTTCAGGCACACTTGCGTGAGGAAGATTAGGCATTGTTACCAAGACCTCATACTGCTCTGTTTCCAGGCCTTTCAGTGTCTCTTCTAGCACCTTCGATTGGGCTTTTAGTTCGGCAGTCTGGGCTTTTGCTGTTTCCGCTTCAGCCTTTTTACCTTCTTTCATCAAGCCACCAATCTCTTTCGCCAAAGCATTTGATTTTGCCAGCGTACTATCTAGTTCTGCCTGGGTTTCACGACGTTTCTGGTCTATCCCCAACAGCATTTCTACTGTCTCCTCGGCATTCTTAAAATACTTACGCTTCAGGCCATCAATGGTAGCCTCTTTGTTTTCTTTTATATAATTCAGTTGTAACATATTAGTCTTATGTAATCAGGGCTATGCCCCTTATAATATCATTCAAATGTAAATAAGCCCTCGTTCAATGCCTCTAATGCGGCATTTTTATCTTTGGTATCAACCAACAAAGAAATGTTGTGCTCAGATGCCCCATAAGCAATCATCCTGATCGGAATATTTTTCATAGCTTCCATTACTTTCAGGGCAATACCTGCTTTATCAGCCTTGAAATCTCCAACAATACAAATAATACTCTGGTTGCGGTCATGCTCTTCCAAATCAGCAAACTGGCTTAGTGCGGCGGTGATTTGTTCCAGATTTTCGGCATTATCAATCGTTACAGCTACCGACACTTCAGAAGTTGTAATCATATCGACAGGAGTCTTATATTTCTCAAATATCTCAAATACTTTCGTCAGGAATCCGTAGGCATTCAGCATACGGGTAGAGTGAATATAGATAGCTGTGATACCATCTTTAGCAGCAATCGCTTTTATTTCAGACTCGGTAGTTTTATGCGCAATAAGCGTTCCGTATGCATTAGGTTCCATAGTGTTTTTCAAACGAACAGGTACACCTCTCATTTTTGCAGGGGTAATGGTACTAGGATGTAAAATTTTAGCTCCGAAATAGGCTAACTCTGCGGCTTCTTCAAATGTTAATTCACGTACAGGGAAAGTTCTTTTCACGATACGGGGGTCATTATTGTGCATACCGTCAATATCTGTCCAGATCTGAATTTCTTCTGCCCTGATAGCGCCGCCAATCAAAGAAGCTGTATAATCAGAGCCACCACGTTTCAGATTATCTATTTCTCCACGAGGGTTTCTACATATAAAGCCCTGAGTAATAAACAACTCTTTATCTTCCAGTTGCGAAAGCATGGCTGTGAGTTTTTCTTCTGTATAGCTCAGCACAGGCTCATTGTCTGCATCAATCAGCATAAAGTCAAGGGCTGGTAAAAGGGCGGAACTCACCCCTTCCTCTTGTAAATAAGCCTCAAACATCTGTGTGGAAAGCAACTCTCCTTCGGCTACTATTTCCTTATCCTGCTTAATCGTAAAAGGCTTGATGCTTACCAGAGAGCGTATAAAATTAAACTCTTTGTCAACAATCGCCTTTCCTGCACTATATCCTGCTTCGGTTTTATACAAATCTTTTATAAACGCCTGATAATGTGCATACAAAGCATCTATTTTTCCGGTAGCTTCGGCATCATTATTAGCTTTCAGAGATTCACCAATAGAAATAAGAGCGTTTGTTGTACCGGAAAGCGCCGATAATACAACAATCTTACGTTGACCATCTTCTGTAATCAGATTACGAATTGAGTGCATACGCTCAGGTTTCCCTACGGAAGTACCGCCAAATTTCCAAACTTGCATTTTTTGAGGTTCTGGTTTTGTTTTAAATATTAAATCTTTTCAATTACCTATTATTTCTCTCCATCTACCCGATTCCGCCATTTCCTTAACACAATGATTTCTTTCTATCAAAAAACCTTTCAGGTAGTTTTCCAGCACTAAATGATTCACTATTTTACCTAATATGCCTAAAGGAGACTCAAACATAAAAATGTCTTTCATCAAGGTGCCCCCATTAATTGGTATAAAATGGTGTTCGTGCCTTAATGCTTTAAAAGGGCCTTTCTGCATTTCATCTACAAAATACTCAGGTCTGTCAGCTTCTGTAATTTTAGTAGTGAGTTTTTGCCAAATGCCAAAATGTTTAGCCCGCCACGTAACCGTTTCTCCCAATTTCATAACCCCTTGTCTTACACCACCTACTATATGCTCTTTTGTTTGAGCTGTTGAAATCTGATGCAAATCTACACTCATTGATAAATCATAACAGATTTCAGCCGGGGCCTGTATAGGTGTTTCAAGAATTATTGTAGGCATTTATAAGCTCTGTCAATCCTTTGATTTTAAATACTTTTGCACTTCTGTTTTAATTTCTTTTTTCACTTCTTCCCAATTAATAGGAATTATCATGTTCAAATCAATGTCATTATCAGCATCTTCAAAATAGACCAAACTTTGAAGTAACATAAATATTTCAGTATTATATTTTTGTTGATACCATTCTATAATCTGCTTCATCGAATAGTACTTTAACATAAAATATAAATCTATAAAACCCCTTTTTCTCCCTCTGTTGGTAATTGCTGCCATTTTCATACTTGCAATATCCGCCAACATAATCATTCTTATTCCATCTATTTCAATAAGATTATTTGAAGGTTTATAGGGGTACTTCAAAATATCAACTTTAATATCCTTTATTTGACCCTGCAAAAAATAACCTCTGTTAAGACTTCCCTTAAAATTGTATTTCTCTTTTAGTTCAGCAGAAAGCGTAATAGAATCGAAAGTCACATTAGTAAACAAATCAATATCAACTGAAATTCTATGACCAATCTGTAGGGCAAAAGCTGTTCCTCCAACTAAATAAAATTCACTTAATAGGGGGTTTTTCATCAACTCCCTTAAAACTCCCAAAGTTTCGGGATAGACTGACTGAGTTTGTAACATCTGAATTCTTCTTTAGGTATTTCATAATAGAAGCTACAAAAGTTTAAAGCAAGGTCTGATAAGTACCGCATTTGCACAATTTCTTCTTTTATCTTTTCAATGCCATAGTACTTATTCATTTCCACCCAATCAGACAACTTACCATTCATTAAAATTCGATTAATGACATCACGTATATGCACATCAAAATCAATCTCATCAAAATTGACATCCCAGAAGGCGGCTTTTGATATGTTTGGTTTTGCTTTTGACATAGGTCTATTGTAATCCTAACATTTTAATGGCTGTAATGGCAGCTTCATCACCTTTATTGCCATGTATTCCGCCAGCCCGGTCAAGGGCTTGTTGCTGATTATTTGGGGTCAATACGCCAAAAATAACAGGCTTATTATATTTCAAAGCTACTTCGGTTAAGCCACCTGCTACAGCATGATTGATATAATCATTATGCTTGGTTTCGCCCTGAATCACGCATCCCAAGGCAATTACTGCATCTATCTCGGGTTTCTGAGCAAATACCTGTGAGCCGAAACTTAATTCAAAGCTACCGGGTACATTAGCACGAAGAATATTTTCTACTTTGGCCCCATTATCTAATAAAGTCTGATATGCCCCTTCAAAGAGCGCCTCTGTGATTTCACTATTCCATTCGGCAACAATAATGGCAAATTTTTTCCGGCTTACATCAGGCAAACCTGCAATATTGAATACACTAAGATTTTTGTGGGCTGACGACATTTTTACACTATTTTAAATATAACTACAGAACAGTATTTATTAAAAAAGGGACAAACCTCGTTCGGCTTATCCCTTTGATTATAACTATAATAACCAAATTTTACTCGCCGACTATGCCTTCGAGTTTGGACTTATATTTCTTCGCATTTGTTACTTCTCCTGAATCAGGGAATTTTTCCAGAATCTGATTGTAGGCATCTAAAGCTGATTTATTGTCTTTAGCCGTTTCGTAAGCTGCGGCTAATTTCATCAGATATAGTGGTGTGAAAAACTTATTAGGTTTGTAATCAGCAGCTTTTTTATAATAGCTGATAGCCTCTTCTGTATTTTTTTTCTCCATATAAGCGTCACCAATCAAAGCATAGGCACGGCCCTGAACAAGCAAATCGTTTGAGCTGAAGCTTTTTAAATGCTCTATACCCTCATCATATTTACCTTGTTTAACCAAAGCAACTCCGGCATAGAAATTTGCCAGGTTTCCGGCGTCAGTAGAACCGTAGTTAGAGGCCACACTTAATAAACCTTCGTTACCGCCGGTGCCATTAAGTGCTTGTTTTAAAGAATCTGCTTCAAAAGCATAAACAGCATTAAACATCGCTACCTGTGCTTCTTCGTCTTGTGATTTTGACCAATAATTATATCCTACAATACCCAGAATTATTGCCAGAATCCCTCCACCCACATAAGTAAGCAACATTTGATTCTTTTTCAAAAAACCTTCTGCTTTTCCAAACTCTTGTTTTAAAGCATCTGCACTTTCAAGAATCTCAATTCCTGTTTTTTCTTTTTTCGCCATTTTTTAGAACTCTTGTTTGATTGTACTGAGTATCAGAACGTTATCATACAATCAAGATATTTTATTAATACTTTTGAATGTCCGCATTTTTTCGGACTGCAAAGTTATGAAATTGATTTTGAACTTGTTATATTCTTTAATAAAATTTATAACAATTCTTATTATTTTCGTCAGGATTCTTCTTTTTCCAAATAATTAAAGGGTTTGTCCAACAAAATTTATTGTTCATAAGAACCTTAGTGGTCACTGAAACAGATATGAGAGTGCAATACTTATAATAAAATCCAATAAAAAAGCCGGAAATAGTACATTCCCGACTTTTGATATAATAAGTTTTTAAGCTGCTATAAAAAAATCCTGTACCTCATGTGGCTGTACTTTTATTACATTAGCCAACACTAAAACGATTAAGGTACGGGAAGCAATTTTACGGGGAATATTGGCAATGCTGGCATACATATCAACCGTAATCTTCTCATTATCTGCCAGGTATTTCATCAGGGTTCTTTCTTTATCTCCGTAATGAAACCTGATATTATTTGCTTTGCGTTCGCCTTTTAAAATTTCCCTCATTTCTTTACTGGCCTGTACAGAGCGGTCTTCAACCCGTACATAGGCACGTCGGTTTTCAACTATTCCGTCGAGGTCAACATAATGGGGTTTTAAAGAACTTTTAGGAATATCAAATATCAATACTTCCCTGTCGCCCTCCACTGCCACATGCCTCACTTCATACTCAATAGCCGGGAAGATATGCCGCTCAATGGCTCTTTGTAAAATAAACTCATCTTCATCTGCAAACTTGAGCCCTTTGATACTCTTATCATCACCGACACCGATAATGAGCTTCCCGCCGTCTGAATTAGCGAAAGCGACAATTTCACGGATAATCTTTTCCGGATGATTAGTCTTAAGCTTAAACTCAACATGCTTGTTTTCTCCGTGTCTCACAAGCTCTCTGAGCTCCCGTAAATCATTTCTTGATTGCAGGGTATATTGATGATCCAATATCATTTCCCGAATGATTCTGGTTTCCTAAAAATAAATCAAACAGTTCAATTTTGCAAGAACTATTTTCTACGTAAACGAATATTATCGGCAAAAGTTTATATAATCATCATAAACCTTCGAAATTATTTATCTGTAATACCTATACATGAAAGACATTCATCAGCAAAGCAGCTAATACTCCGCCTATAATTGGTCCTATTATCGGAATCCAGGCATAACCCCAATCATTGGCCCCTTTACCCGAAATCGGTAAAAGTGCATGTGCTATGCGAGGGCCCAAATCACGTGCAGGGTTTATGGCATATCCTGTCGGGCCACCTAAAGACAAACCAATTGACCATACCAGGAACCCAACCAATAAAGGACCATAGCCGGACTCCGGCATGCTATAAAATGAAGAGGAGGCCAGTATTAATACAATAGTGCCTATTACTTCTGAAAGGATATTGCCTGTTGTATGACGTACAGCCGGAGCAGTAGCAAATATGCCCAGTTTAGCACCTTTGTCTTCAGTAATGCTCCAGTGTGGCAGGTATACCAACCAGACCAGAATAGCTCCAATAAAAGCTCCTATTAGTTGTGCTGCAATAAAGGGCAATACGTTTGTCCAATCGCCTGTCTTTACAGCCATAGCCACAGTAACAGCAGGATTAAGATGAGCTGCCGAACTACCGAATTTCTGAGCTACGAAGATACCTGACATTACGGCAAATGCCCAACCCGCAGTAATAGCAAGCCATCCGGCATTTTCACCTTTTGAGCCTTTTAATAATACATTGGCAACTACTCCGTCGCCTAAGAGAATAAGTACTGCCGTACCGATAAGTTCGCCAATAAAGTTAGAGGTTTGCATTGTTAGGTTTTGTTGGTTTAGGTTGAAAAGAGTAGCAATTTAATTTTTTTTTGATACAACAACTAATGCATTAGTATTAAAGCATTAAATTTGTAGGAGATTATATAAGGCACAAGAGTGCTGATAGACAAATGTTGGAGATACCCATTTTCTCTGAGTTTATTTTATTCACTATGCATAGGCTTAATGCCAAAAATTCGTCAGTATCTCTAAGCAGAATAATAGGCTTAAGATATAATTTGCGTATCTTTGTACACCTCATAAAAAATGCACTTACTATTAATGTAGCTATCTTAGATAATTTACAACCTCTGCTTAAGAGTATTGGCTACAATTAAACTAAATATTTATGATTTTAAATGCCCTTTCTGCTATTTCTCCCGTTGATGGTCGTTACCGTAAACAAGTGGAAGACTTAGCGAAGTATTTTTCAGAATTCGGCTTGATTTATTACCGTGTTCGTGTAGAAATTGAATATTTTATTGCTTTAGCCGAGCTCCCTCTGCCGCAGCTTTCTGCTTTTCAGAAATCATATTACAAAGATTTAAGAGCCATTTATCAGAACTTTTCGGAAGAAGATGCCCTTAAAATCAAAGAAATCGAAAAAACGACTAATCATGATGTAAAAGCAGTTGAGTATTTTATCAAAGAAGCTTTTGATAAATTAGGTATCAGTCAGTATGCCGAGTTTATTCACTTTGGTCTTACATCGCAGGATATTAATAACACCGCCATTCCACTTTCATTAAAAGAAGCGCTTGAAAATAGCTTATCACCTATATTTGCACAGGTCTTAGAAAAACTCTATGCTTTGGCTGAACAATGGAAAGATATTTCTCTATTGGCACATACCCACGGACAGCCCGCCTCACCTACCCGTTTAGGCAAAGAAATATTGGTATTTTGTGAGCGTTTAGAAAAACAAATCGAACTATTAAAGACTATCCCGTATGCAGCTAAATTTGGTGGAGCAACGGGTAATTTCAATGCTCACCATGTTGCCTATCCTCAGACTGACTGGGTTGCTTTTGGAAATGCTTTTGTAAATGACCAATTGGGGCTGTATCGTAGCCAGAAAACCACACAGATTGAACATTATGACATGTTGGCGGCTCTGAATGATAATATCAAACGTATCAACAATATACTTATTGATTTCTCACGTGATGTCTGGACTTATGTCTCTATGGGTTATTTCAAACAGAAAATAAAAGCAGGAGAGATTGGGTCTTCGGCTATGCCTCATAAAGTGAACCCTATTGATTTTGAAAACGCTGAAGGGAACCTCGGTGTAGCCAATGCGCTTTTTGAGCATTTTTCTGCCAAGTTACCTATTTCCCGCCTTCAAAGAGATTTAACAGACTCTACAGTATTACGCAACTTGGGTATACCCGTAGCCCATACGGTTATTGCACTGAAATCGCTGTTGAAAGGCTTAGACAAACTGGAACTCAATAAAGAAGCCATAGACAATCATTTAGAAGAAAACTGGGCAGTAGTAGCAGAGGGGATTCAGACCATATTAAGAAGAGAAGGTTTCCCGAAACCCTATGAGGCACTTAAATCTCTGACGCGTACAAACGAGAAAATTACAGAAAAGAAAATAAAGGAGTTTATCGATACGCTTGATGTAGGCGAAAAAGTAAAATATGAGCTTCGCCATATCACTCCGTTTAACTATACCGGTATTTAATAAATTAACTACCGGTTATAAAGTAATTAAAGAAACAACCTCATCTTTCTTCCCTTTACCGTAGCAGCATGAGCAATCGTGTTGCTACATTTTTTTATATGTGGGTTTCCTTGCAAATCAGCTAATCTCTCATCATTTTTGTAGTTTGTACTACCGCCAAAGTCTTAGCCATGATACAGATAAGAAAAGTTTCTCCCAAACATCCTACTGGCAGGGCTTCATATTTTGTTAACATGAAAGTATCTACTCAACAACCATTTCAGATTGTCTATTCATTGTTTGAACATGAATATTTAGGATTCTTATTCGAGTCTTTTATTGTTCAACTTAATGGAAAGGGTGAACTCACGCTATTGAATCAGAATGTTTCTTCAAAAAATATCCGGGAATTCTCTGAGCGATTAGATACAACGGATTTTGAACTGGTGAAATTGATTGATGCGATTCAGCAGGAAACAGTACTTAAAAAATTTAATACAAGAAAAATAAGTCCTCTGGATTTTTTCCTGAAAGTATTTGATGCCGATAAGGGAGATAAACTGTTACAGGAGACTCTTCATAGCTATATGGAGAAACATCGCGCTCAGATTTTAGATAAACTGCTCAACAAGCAGGTATTTATCATGGGTACTGATGGAGAACCAACCTGGAAGACTGTGAAGATGGTACAGGAAGGCGCAAGAGTTTTTTTTAATTTTATCCGTAACGAAGAAAACACACACTATTTTCCTACTATTAAGTGTGAGGGTGAGAGAGTACAGTTTCAGTTTAAGAATGCAAGCGTACTATGCGAAGAGCCTGCCTGGTTGTTAATTGATAACAGGCTGTATCATTTTGAGAAAAATGTTGATGGCAAAAAGCTAAGGCCATTTCTGAATAAGAATCATATCATTATCCCTCGTAATATTGAGGAAACCTATTATCAGAAATTCATCGCCCCGCTGATTGCCCAGTTTGACGTATTTGCTCAGGGTTTTGAGATACGCTTTGAGAGACATACTTCAAAACCTGTCTTAAGCATTGCCGAGGTTATAAATAGTAATCAGAAAGTAATGGCAACACTTTTTGAACAGGATGAAGAAGAGAAAGAAGAAAAAGAAAGTAAAATAGTTTTTGATCTGTCTTTTCAGTATGGTAAATATACTTTCCGTTTTGATAGTTTTTCGGCTGAGGCTTATGTAAACGTAGAAAAGAATGGCAACGATTGGATTTTCCATAAAGTAAAGCGTGATCTGGTTTACGAACGCTACCAATTGAATCTGTTGAAAGAATGGGGCCTGGACCTGCGACAAGGGCGATTATCAACCTCTAAAGCTCACGCATTCTCCTGGCTGCAAAGCCATGCTAATCTTTTGCAGGAAAATAATTTTGAGGTTAAGCAGGAAGAAAATAGCCTGAATCAGAAACAGTACTTTTTGGGATATTCTGCCATAGAGATAAATATAGAGGAAAAAAACGACTGGTTTGATATTCAGGCAAAAGTGCGTTTCGGAGAGTTTGAAATACCTTTTCTGAAACTCCGTAATCTGATTATGTCTAATAAACGTGAGTTTACATTACCTAACGGGCAGATTGCTGTTATACCTGAAGAATGGTTTACACGCTACTCAGAGCTTTTCAGTTTTGTTGAAAAAACAGTAGATGACGATATTATCCTAAAAAAGCATCACCTGGTTTTAGTACAGGACCTGACTGATGAGGGTCTGGCACATTCGGTTATTACCCGCAAACTTGAAAAACTGCGAGACTTTGAAAAAATCAACCAATATCCTACCCCACAAGGCCTATTAGCTACGCTTCGCCCTTACCAGAAAGCCGGATATGATTGGCTGCGCTTTTTGTCTGAATATAAATTGGGCGGCTGTCTGGCTGATGATATGGGTTTAGGAAAAACCATTCAGACACTAGCCTTTCTGCAATCACAAAAAGAACTGGGTCTCGCCCAACACCCCAGCTTACTGATTATGCCTACCTCGCTGGTTTATAACTGGTTAAAGGAGATTGAGAAATTCACACCTGAACTGAAAGCTTTTGTATATACAGGTACTTATCGGGATAAAAACACAGAGCAATTTGATAATTATGATCTGATTCTGACTTCTTATGGTATTGTCAGAATAGACATAGATTTCATTAAAGATTATCGCTTTCATTATGTGATTCTGGATGAGTCGCAATCTATCAAAAACCCGGCTTCATTTATTTCAAAAGCAGTCATGCAATTAAATAGTGCCAATCGTCTGATTCTGACAGGTACACCATTAGAAAACAGCACGATGGACTTGTGGACACAAATGACATTCATTAATCCGGGTCTTTTAGGTACGCAAAGCTTTTTCAAAAATGAATATCAGATTCCAATCGAAAAACACCAGGACGAAAAACAAACGAAGCACTTATATAGCCTGATAAAACCTTTTATGCTCCGCAGGCATAAATCTCAGGTAGCTACTGAGTTACCCCCTAAGGTAGAAAGTGTGCATTATTGCGATATGACTGAAGAGCAGGAAAAAACCTATGAAGAGGCGAAGTCGTATTACCGGAACATCATTCTTGAGCAAATTGAACAGGATGGCCTGGCTAAATCTCAGATGGTAGTTTTGCAGGGTTTAACCAAACTCCGGCAACTGGCCAATAATCCCGCAATGATTGATGAGGGTTATGAGGGGAGTTCAGGTAAAGATGAAGAAGTTTTTCAGAAAATAGAAACTATTATTGAAGAAGAACACAAAGTGCTTGTTTTCAGCCAGTTTGTAAAACATCTGGCGATTTTCAGGCATTATCTCGATGAAAATAATATCCCTTATTGCTATTTAGATGGTTCAACCACCAATAGGCAAGAACAGGTTGATCGTTTTCAGAGCGATAAAACT
>CALRLN020000022.1:0-23969 GCA_943368675.1 Chitinophaga pinensis
TTAAAAAGCAGGCAGTTTGCTTTAATGAATCAGGAGAAAAACCAGAATGAAGCAAATCAGCATTGTCAGTTAGCCCCTGCCCAAAGACTACAGGATTTTCTGAACGGAAAAATTTCATCAGCTTTAAACCCGACATCCTATCAACCCGGGCTTGCTTCATTAGATATGGCTGAAGTATTGCCTGATATTATTGCTCGTCCATTACAGGAGGGATTCAGGCAGTTCGGCAAAATGATAAAAGGCTATGTCAGTAATGAAGCACAGCTAATTGGTATTGAAAGCAGAACTTCATCTCCGGTCAGGATTCCCCGTGACAAGGAAAGTCTTGAGCATGTAGAAATAAAGGGGCTTTTTCCTTGTGGTGAAGGAGCAGGATTTGCGGGTGGAATTGTATCGGCTGCAATGGACGGAGAAAGATGTGCCGAACAATTATTCAGACTTTACGGAAATTGAGGATATATCTCAAGTTTTTTGCTAAATTGCAAAAAACTATATATTAACCTAACGTCTGTATTACACCGTGAATTTCGCTGAATTCATCAGTAAGCTTTCCTATCGATTAAACAATTTCCCATTGCCCGGGCATGAAGAAATCGTAAGATTGATGTCGCCTAACCGTATGCGACTCAAAGGAGAACCCAATGAAACTACTCGCAGAAGTGGGGTATTGATTTTATTTTATCCCAAAGGCGAAGATATTTATATTCCTCTGATACTAAGGCCACAATATGATGGTGTACATGGCGGACAAATGGCTTTTCCCGGTGGTAGAGCAGAACTAAAAGATAAGAGTATTCAGGCTACGGCTTTAAGAGAAGCGCAGGAGGAGATTGGTATTAAGGCATCTGATGTGAAAATTCTGGGCAATCTTACCGAGTTATATATTAATCCATCAAATCTGCTTTGTCAGCCTGTATTAGGCTATATCAATTATCGACCTGATTTTTATCCCGATGAGCGTGAGGTAGCTGCTATTCTGGAAGTTCCCCTCTCAGAATTCAGCAAACCTGAAATTGTACAAACCCGGTTTGTAGAGGCTCGGGGATTTAAATTTGAGACACCAGGCTATATTATTGAAGAACAAATTGTCTGGGGCGCTACTGCCATGATGACAGCAGAACTGTTAGAAATAATAAAAAATTTAGAATAAGCTTCATACAAAACGAGAGGCATTAATCCTCTCGTTTTTCTTTTCTGTTGGCATCGGCCATGCATATTGTTTTCAGCATCACATAACATATCAACCAGTTGTAGTATTTTTTCAAAATCGTCTTGATTGATAATTACAATCTGCAAATTATTGAACCTGTTTAAATGAAGATGTAAAGAGAAAAAAATAATAAAATGCTCTTTTGTATTTTTTACTATACTGTAAATTGTAAAACGTGGGTTTGCAGCAAACTTGGGCATCTGATTACCCGTTCCTTACTTATCCTCATTTAGGTTACGAAAAGTCTCAATTTGGCTACAAATCTCTTTAAGGGCTTCCTGACCTTTGTTGTATCATTAATTAAAACAAAATTATGTCACAACAAATTGAAAATTCAGGTGCTGCCTCAATAACATCTCCTGGTGCATCAAATAAAGTATGGTTCATAACAGGTGCTTCAAGAGGTTTTGGAAAAGTATGGACTGAAGCGGCACTTAAACGAGGCGATAAGGTTGCTGCCACCGCGCGTAAACTTGAAAGTATTACCTATTTGAATGAAGAATATGGTAAAAATGTGTTAACCTTGGAATTCGATGTAACTAATCCTGAGCAGGCAAAGGAGGCAGTAGAAAAGGCTTATTCGCATTTCGGAAGGCTCGACATCGTTTTGAACAATGCCGGATATTCTCTTGTTGGTACCATTGAAGAGGCAAACATAAATGACATCAGGGCACTTTATGAGACGAATGTCCTCGGTCCGGTTACGGTGATTCAGGCAGCCTTACCTCTGCTGAGAAAACAGGGATTTGGTCATATACTGGGTACATCAAGCAATCTTGGTCATGTCACCTTACCTGTTATTGGTTATTACTGTTCTTCAAAATGGGCATTTGAAGCTATACACGAAAGCTTGGCAGAAGAGGTTAAAGCATTTGGAATAAAAGTAACTATCATTGAGCCTGGTGCTTATGCAACAGAGTTCGGAAGTCAGCAATCACTGAAATTCGCTGAAGGACTGGATATCTACGCCGATTTCAAAGCGCAATTCTTTGGTACTTTGAGAACACTGGAAAGAGGGAATCCTGATGCTACACCCGCAGCACTGTTTAAAATTGTAGATGCTGAAAACCCACCTTTGCGCTTTTTTCTAGGTAATCAGAATCTACCTTCGGTTCGCAAAGCTTATAGCGAAAGACTGGCCACGTGGGAGGCGTGGGAAGAAGTTTCCAACTCGGCTCAGGGATAAAAACCGGAAAAGAAAAATAATATGATAAAACAGGAATGATAACGGTTACCCTGACTGTTATCATTCTGAAAAAACACCATACCAATGAAGAAAGAAGAAACCAGCCTGGTTAAAATCACCTCCTTATCTGAGGGGCATCGCCTCTTTGGTTTTCCTAAACCCCAACACCCATTAATCAGTCTGATTAATGGCGTGGACGTTCGTATGGAGATGGATAAATTTCCGCCTAATCATGTACTGAGTTTCTATAAAATTGCCTATAAACCCAAACTGACGGGCAAACTGAAATATGGGCAGAGTTATTATGATTTTGATGAGGGAGGTTTATTATTTGCTTCTCCGGGTCAGATTATTGGTAATAACGACAATGACGCAACAGTATGTTCTGTCTACACTTTGCTTATACATCCCGATTTCTTTTTAGGCTACGCACTGGCTAAAAAGATTAAACAATATGGTTTTTTTTCTTACGCAATTAATGAAACCCTTCATCTCTCAGAAGAAGAAAAAGCTACAATAATTGGCATCTTTAAAATGATTGAGAGTGAACTGAACAGCCGGATTGATGATTTTAGTCAGGATGTAGTCATTTCTCAGATAGAACTATTACTCAATTATGCCAATCGTTTTTACAAGCGTCAATTTATTACACGTAGGGCCATCAACAACGACCTCTTACAAAGGCTTGAAGAAATTTTAGATACATATTTTGCTGATGAAATGACTTTGAGTCAGGGGATTCCTACGGTTCATTATCTTTCTGAAAAACTGAATATTTCGCCAAGCTATCTGAGTGATATTCTGCGCTCACTCACCGGACAAAACGCACAGCAGCATATTCATCAGAAACTCATAGAGAAGGCGAAAGAGAAATTATCCACAACAAGCTTATCTGTAAGTGAAGTTGCCTACGAGCTGGGTTTTGAGCATCCGCAATCTTTCAGTAAATTATTCAAAACAAAAACCAGCCAATCTCCATTAGAATTTAAAAGGTCATTTAACTGAACCGTAAAATCATTCTCAGAAACTGTTAAAATCTGAATGACTATTTTACTCATAAGCAATGAAATGTAGTTGTTTTTTATAACTTTGTATTAACCAACTAAACGCTATTCTCATGATAAAATATTTATTTTGTTTTGCAATAATCTTGTGCACTGCAGTCTCGATGAGCAGTTGCTCGAAGCAAAGCTCAGGTCATGACTCTTCATTAAGTGAATATTTCAAAGATACTACCTCAGGTATTAAATCAGGCGGCATTCAGTTTATAACCATTGATTCTCCCAAAGGAAAATTTAAGGTCTGGACAAAGAAAATAGGTAATAACCCACAAATCAAATTGCTCCTACTCAATGGTGGTCCGGGCGGCACACATGAATATTTTGAATGCATGGAAAGCTTTTTACCGGCTGAAGGTATTGAACTCATTTATTATGATCAACTCGGCTGTGGTAATTCTGATAATCCGAACGACACTACTTTCTGGCAGTTGCCTCGTTTCGTTGAGGAAGTAGAACAGGTACGGCAGGCATTGAAGCTTGATAATAGCAATTTTTACCTGTTGGGCCACTCGTGGGGAGGGATTCTGGCAATGGAATACTCATTGAAATACCAGCAACATATTAAAGGGCTGATTATTTCGAACATGATGAGCAGTTGCCCCGATTACGGTAAATATGCCGATAGTGTATTAGCGCCACAATTTGACCCGAAAATTCTGGCACGTATCCGTGAGATTGAAGCCAAAAAGGATTTTGCAAACCCCGAATATATGCAATTGCTGATGCCAAATTTCTACGCCAGGCATATCTGCCGCTTACCAGTTGACGAATGGCCAGATCCGGTAAACCGCTCATTTGCCAAAATGAATAATTCACTATATGTGACCATGCAAGGACCCAGCGAATTTGGCATAGGTGGTAACCTGGTAAATTGGGACCGCAAAGCTCAACTAAAAAATATTACGGTGCCTACTCTGGTTATTGGTGCAAAGCATGATACGATGGACCCGAACCACATGCAATGGATGAGTACGCAGGTACAAAATGGCAGCTATCTGTATTGTCCGAACGGAAGCCACATGGCAATGTATGACGATCAGCAAACTTATATGGCAGGGCTGATTAAGTTTCTGAAAGGCACAAACGACGGACAGAAAAAAGTATCTCTGTAATTATCCTTTAAACAAATACCGAAACATCCGTACACGATTGAGCGTTATGGATAAAAGCATCTGTTTCACTATTTTAAAGGATGAAATCTATGATATTGCAAGCATTAATAGCGGAGTTTGAGCAGGAAGTAAAGAACACAAGAAGATTATTACAGGCTATCCCTGAAAAAGATCTGGGCTATAAACCAGCCCCGACTTCGTGGACAATGGGTCAGCTTGCCCAACACATTGCTACCATTTACTATTGGTATGTAGGTGTATTTACAAAAGATGTGTATGACATGGCAACCGACAGCCTGGAGCGTGGCTCACCTGATGACCTTGCCGCTACACTTGCCCTGTTTGAAAGCAATGTAGAAAAAGCCAGGGCAGCATTGAACTCAGCAACAGAAGAAAGTTTACAAAACGAATGGACGATGAAAGTCGGCGAACGTACCATACTTGGGCCAATGCCCAAAGGTAGTGTGGCCCGTGGGTTTGTTTTTAATCATATTTATCACCATCGTGGAGAGATGATTGTATATCTGCGTGCAACGGGTAATAAAGTACCGGGGCTTTACGGGCCTACTTATGAGCAGTCTAATCCGGGGAAGTAAGAATTCATGGTAGAAATATATTATTGTTTTCAAACCTTCTCTGAATGAGAAGGCTTTTATTTTAGAAGTGTTTAGATGAGGATTTAAACAAAAAACAGCCTCCGTCTCCAAAGGCTGTTTCTCATAATCTATCTATTCTTCAAAATCACTTCAAATCAAACCGATCCAGATTCATTACTTTGGTCCAGGCGGCTACAAAATCTTTTACGAATTTGTCTTGGGCGTCGGCACTGGCGTATACTTCTGCAATGGCTCTCAGCTCTGAGTTAGAGCCAAATACAAGGTCAGCACGTGTACCTGTCCACTTTATTTCATTAGTGGTACGACTGGTACCGATATATAGCTCCTTGTTGTCCGGCGATGCAGCCTTCCACGCAGTACCCATATCGAGCAGGTTTACGAAGAAATCATTCGTAAGCTGACCAGGGCGAGAGGTAAACACACCGTGTTTCGACCCATCAAAATTAGTGTCGAGGGCACGCATACCACCTACAAGCACAGTTAGTTCAGGGGCGGTGAGTGTCAGCAATTGCGCTTTATCAATCAGCAATTCTTCTGTCGATACAGTGAAGCTGGCTTTACGGTAATTACGGAAGCCATCGGCAATAGGTTCCAGAAAACCTACTGATTCAACGTCTGTTTCTTCCTGTGAAGCATCCATACGACCCGGTGTAAACGGAACAGTAATTTCATGGCCGGCATCTCTGGCGGCCTTTTCAATACCTGCCGAACCTGCCAGCACAATTAAATCAGCAAGCGAAACTTTTTTACCGTCTGTCTGTGCGCTGTTAAATGTCTGTTGTATACCCTCAAGCACATTTAATACTTTTTGCAATTGTATCGGATTATTCACCTGCCAGTACTTTTGTGGCTCCAGACGAACACGGGCGCCATTGGCACCACCGCGTTTGTCAGACCCTCGGAACGTAGAAGCCGATGCCCAGGCAGTTGAAACCAGTTCAGAAACGCTCAATCCCGACTCCAGAACTTTGGTTTTTAATGAGGCAATATCATTTTCATCTATCAGGGCATGGTCAACTGCCGGAATAGGGTCTTGCCATAATAATACTTCTTCCGGCACTTCCGGACCCAGGTAACGGGCACGTGGCCCCATATCCCGGTGTGTCAATTTAAACCAGGCA
The DNA here is from genome assembly GCA_943368675.1 of Chitinophaga pinensis. Classification (GTDB taxonomy): domain Bacteria; phylum Bacteroidota; class Bacteroidia; order Cytophagales; family Spirosomataceae; genus Emticicia. The sequence goes on from CALRLN020000022.1 coordinate 6,308, forward strand.
CGGGCAAATGCATCAGCAAAAGCATCGGGGTTTTCCAGAAAATGTCTTGATATTTTTTCGTAAACCGGGTCAAATCTTAAAGAGAGGTCAGTAGTAAGCATGGTAGGCGCATGCTTTTTTGAAGCATCAAATGCATCCGGAATAATGCCTTCAGCATTTTTAGCTACCCATTGGTGCGCTCCGGCAGGGCTTTTGGTTAGTTCCCACTCAAAACCAAAAAGGTTTTCGAAAAAATTGTTGCTCCATTGGGTAGGCGTTTTTGTCCATATTACTTCCAGTCCACTGGTAATAGCATCTGGGCCAACACCCGAGCCATAGCTGTTTCTCCAGCCTAAACCCTGTAATTCCAGACCTGCTGCTTCGGGCTCTTTGTCAACGTTCGTGGCAGGAGCAGCACCATGCGTTTTACCGAAACTATGTCCGCCTGCTATCAGGGCAACTGTTTCTTCATCATTCATAGCCATCCGGCCGAAAGTATCACGGATATCCCTCGCAGCTGCAATCGGGTCAGGGTTACCATCCGGCCCTTCAGGGTTTACATATATCAAGCCCATCTGTACCGCAGCCAATGGCTTTTCGAGGTTACGGGTATGTATCTTGCCATCGGCATTATCGTCTGATGACACCACGCCATGTGCTTTAGGTACACCATCTGAGCCACTTGCATAGCGTATGTCTCCACCTAACCACGTTCTTTCTGAACCCCAGTATACATCCTCATCCGGCTCCCACACATCAGCACGTCCTCCGGCAAAACCGAATGTTTTAAAGCCCATCGATTCAAGCGCCACATTCCCTGTAAGAATCATCAGGTCAGCCCATGAAATCTTACGGCCATATTTTTGTTTGATAGGCCAGAGTAATCTGCGGGCTTTATCAAGGCTCACGTTATCGGGCCAGCTGTTTAAGGGGGCAAAACGCTGCTGTCCGGCTCCGCCACCGCCACGTCCGTCTGTTACACGATAGGTACCTGCGCTATGCCACGCCATACGGATAAATAAAGGACCATAATGCCCGAAGTCTGCCGGCCACCAATCCTGAGAGTCGGTCATTAATGCATGGAGATCTTGTTTAACTGCTTCCAGATCAAGGCTTTTGAATGCTTCTGCATAATCAAAATCTTCCTCCATAGGATTTGATTTAGATGAATGCTGACGCAGAATATTGAGTTTTAACTGATTAGGCCACCAGTCACGGTTTCTGGTGCCGCCACCACCTACATTCTGCTTCATAGTGCCGTTGTGAAACGGACATTTACTAATATCGCCTGATTCGTGTTCCATTTTGGTTTAAAAAGTTTATAGATTTAATGATTATGAACTGTCTTGTGTCGTAAAGGTAGGATGTTGTGAAATATAATCAAAATCAATAAATTCTATATTTTCATAGATAAAATCTATTGATTAGGGCTACTTACATTTCAGATTTTTTTGATAACTATATTTTTTCAAATCGACGAACGATTCAAAGGTTTGCGTTTCAAGGGTTATAAGTATGCCTTTGTGAGTCCTTTTTGTTTCATGCCATGTATTTTCAGTCGGAACAATTCTTAAAGATAGAGATAGATTTATTGAATAAATATGACATTTATCAGGAGGTAAATAAGCCATATAAAATTTTTGAATAAAGTACTTTGAAATACAAAGTACTTTTATTTATCTTTGTTCAGAAATTAATAACAAGCTATTTAATAAGCTGAATTGGCCCAGAATAAATAATTTAAGCAGAGATAAAATACTGTAAATGAGCCAGTATAGCGCAATAAAACAAATTTTATGAAAAAGCTATTACTTACAAATTTAGTGGCAATTCTGCTGTTTAATGCGGGCTTTGCACAAAACCCTGACAAAGAAAAACTCGACAAGTTCTTTGACAGGCTCATAGAAAAGAATAAAGCAATGGGCAGCCTTATCATTGCTAAAAACGGGGAAGTGCAATATTCCCGGTCTATTGGTTTCAGTGTGATTAATGGAACAGAAAAGAGACCTTTGAAAACAGATACCCGCTACAGAATCGGATCTGTTACGAAAATGTTTACAACGGTTATAATTTTTCAATTGGTAGAAGAAGGGAAATTAAGCCTGACAGACAATCTCAGCAAGTTTTTTCCACAGATACCAAATGCGGATAAAATAACTATAGATCAGATTCTGGGTCACAGAAGTGGTATTCATGATATGATTGCCAGCAAAGATTTAGCAGTGTGGCGAACTGCCGGAAAACCAAAAGACGAAATACTGGCTTTGATGGCCAAAAGCACGCCCGATTTCGAACCCGGAGCTAAATATGCCTATAGCAATTCGGGTTATTTCATAATAGGCAATATTATAGAAAAACTCACAGGCCAATCCTACGATCTGGCAGTAAATGAGAGAATTATTTCGAAAACAGGCTTGACAAATACTTATCCGGCAGGTAGCGCAATAGATACGGATAAAAACGAAAGTCTTTCGTACAGATATTCCGGAGTGTGGAAAGCATTGCCGGAAACCCACCCGAGTTTACTATTTGGTGCTGGTTCAATGATTTCTACCGTAAGTGATATGGCTAAATTCATTCAGGCATTGTTTGATCTGAAGCTGGTTTCAAAAGAACATCTCGACAAGATGATAAAAGATAAGGCAGGCATGGATACTTTTAGCTTCAGTGGTAAAACCTTTTATGGACATACGGGTGGAATAGATGGTTTCGGCTCGTGGATAGCTTATTATCCAGAAGAAAAGCTGGCGATTTCGTATGCTACCAATGGGAAGGTATACCCTGTGAAAGATATTCTGGATGGGGTAGCAGATATTTATTGGGGCAAGCGTTTTAAAATTCCGGCATTCGATACTTATACAGTGAGCGAAGAGGTGCTTCAAACCTATGTAGGGGTTTATTCTTCATCTGATGCTCCGGTAAAGTTCACTGTCAGCAGAGAAGGAACCACGCTTTATATCCAACCACCAAACCAAGCAGCGGCACCATTGGAAGCCACCTCAGACACTGCGTTCAAAATTGACCCACCTGGGATAATCTTTGAATTTGATGCCTCAAAAAAACAAATGACTGTTAAACGGCCCAACGGCGAAAGAGTATTCACCAAAGAAAATTAAAAGTAGATTATTATCATAAACATATAAATTTCAATCATCATGACAGCAAAAAACAATTTAACAACAGCGTCATTTAATTCGACATTATTAATCAAAAGGGTATTAATTGGCGCAGCTATCGGATTAGCGGTGATATTATTCTTCGTTCTGCGTGTAAATCCAAACCATCCTGATTGGGGACAATACTGGATGGTTCAACCATTAATTGTTACACCATTGGCAGGGGCTGCGGCAGGAGCTTGTAATCACTTTCTGGATTTTCTTCGTAAACAGGGAGCGTCTCAAAAAATAGTGGCCAACATATTAGCAGTGCTTATTTACATTGTTGGTTTATGGATGGGTATTGTTCTGGGTTTGCATGGAACCATGTGGAATTAAATTGACTGGAAACTCAGGATTTTGTAGTAAGTGATTTGCTCATTCTTTCTTGAATTCAAAAATTTTAAATTAAACGCGATTATGAAAAATTTAGCGGGTAAAATTATTGGCTTTATTGTCGGCATGGCCGGATTCCTCTTTCTGTTTAAAATTCTTATTCTTGACAGAACCTCTCCTGAGGATGAACTGGCGCCCGGAATGGTACTTATTTTGTCTATCATCAGTGGCGTGCTATTTGGCTTTGCAGGTAATTTGCTTCAGAATTATTTTGCGAAGAAAAGTGCATAGGATAGACAGAATCAGAATAATGGTAGAGGGTGCTGATGGTATTTAATCATCTCAAAATAGTAGTTGGGCATTTAGCTTCTTCATTAATGAAGAGGCTTTTTTATTTAACCTACGCTAACTAATCTTTAAATCAGTAGTAATGGCATTCGTATTAATAATAACCTTTATTATTAGAGAAAACTTTATCTTTGCAAAATCGGCAGAGTTAGAGTGATTTTTAGTTGTTCCTGAAAATAAAACTGATAAATTTGGCAGTCGCCACAGAAAAATTCATTAATTGGGATAGAAATCGCATTATTAACAGATTAAACCTAGGTATCAGCAAAAGATAGATTATGCCATCATTACATTGGATCGGAAAAGATAAAGTTATTAACCATCATCTGGATGTACCGTTTAAGGTTCTGGAACATTCGTATGGATTTGAAAACGGCATACAAAGCACAACAGAAACCAAAAGCGGAAATAAAATCATACATGGCGATAACCTCGAAGCATTAAAATCTCTTTTGCCCAATTATGAGGGAAAAATAAAATGTATTTATATTGACCCTCCGTATAATACAGGCAACGAAGGCTGGGTATATAATGATAATGTTAATGACCCAAAAATAAAGCGCTGGCTTGGGCAGGTTGTAGGCAAAGAAAGTGAAGATTTAAGCCGCCACGACAAATGGCTTTGTATGATGTACCCACGCCTTAAACTGCTTCATAAATTGTTGGCTGATGATGGCGCAATATTTATCTCAATTGACGATAACGAACAGGCGAACTTAAAGCTGATTTGTGATGAGGTTTTTGGAACGGGTAATTTTATTAACAATATAATCTGGCAAAAAAAGTATAGTCCTCAGAATGATGCAAGATATTTTTCAGATATGCACGATTTTGTCTTAACATAAACTAAAAACAAAAATACTTGGAATCGAAACTTAGCTCCAAGAAAGGAGGAACAAAATGCAAGATATAAAAATGTTGATAATGACTTAAGAGGCAACTGGAAATCAAGTGATTTATCAGTAAAAACTTATAATCAAAATACAGACTATCCGATAAAAACTCCAAGTGGTAGAGTAGTAAACCCACCAGCAGGATATAGTTGGAGAGTTTCAAAAGAAAAGTTTGAAGAATTAGTTTTAGATAATCGGATTTGGTTTGGAAAAGACGGTAGTAATGTACCTTCATTGAAAAGATTTCTTTCAGATGTTCAAGATGGAACAGTTCCGGTAACTCTTTGGCTAAGAGAAGAAGTAGGAGATAATCAAGAAGGCAAACAAGATTTAAAGCGAATCTTTAATGATTCTAAAACACCTTTTGATACTCCTAAGCCTTCAAGATTAATTGAACGCATATTACAAATTTCGACAAATAAGGATGATATTATTCTCGATAGTTTCGCAGGCAGTGGCACCACTGCCCATGCAGTACTGAATTTAAATAAACAGGATGGCGGAAACAGGAAGTTTATCATGATAGAAATGGAAGATTATGCCGATACCATAACCGCCGAGCGGGTAAGGCGGGTAATAAACGGCTATAGTGATAAAGAAGGAATAGAAGGTAGTTTTGATTATTATGAATTAGGGCAAGCTCTATTTTTAGAAGACGGCAATCTGAACGAAGCTGTAGGTGTTTCAAAAATAAGAGCCTATATCTATTATACCGAAACACAACGGGCTATCGAACCCGTTGAGAATGCTGACAATGAATATTATCTAGGCAATGCCAACGACACGGCTTATTATTTTTATTATGAGCCTGAAAGTATCACTACGCTTGATTACGATTTTCTGGCCAATATCAAAACCAGATATGAGCAATATGTAATCTATGCCGACAATTGCGTACTTACTAAAGAGTTCATGGTGCAGCACTACATTATTTTTAAGAAAATCCCGAGAGATATAACAAGATTTTAACCGATGGAATTAAAACCATATCAGCAGGAAGTACTCAACGACCTGGCCTTATTTTTAGAACACATTCAGCAAACAAAAGATGTGAAAAACGCATTTTATGATTTCTGGTCTGGTCATCCTAAAACACCCTTGTTTCCGTTCCCGGGTACAGCCATTGAACCTTATAAAAATAATATTCCCCGTGTTCCGCATATTTGTATAAAAGTACCAACAGCAGGTGGCAAAACCTTCATAGCCTGTAATGCACTCAGAACCATTTTTGATGCCTTTGTTTATGATAAACCTAAAGCTGTGGTCTGGCTGGTGCCGTCAATTACCATTCTGGACCAGACAATCAAAAACCTGAAAGACCCTAACCATCCGTATCGGCAAAAAATCAATTCACATTTCGGAAATAAGGTCGAAGTTTTTGATAAAAACACACTTCTACAGGGCAGCGGCTTTAATGCCACCACCATAAAAGAGCAATTGAATATCATGCTCTTTAGTTTTGACAGCCTGCGAGCTAGAAACAAAGAAGACAGAAAGGTATTTCAGGAAAATGGTAATCTACAATCGTTTGAAAGTCTTCTGGGTGCAGACGCTGAAATTACTTTAGGTGAAGTGATAAAACAGTTGAATCCAGTGGTGGTTGTCGACGAAAGTCATAATGCCGAAAGCGATTTGAGTGTAGAAATGCTCAAAGAACTGAATCCGTGCTTTATACTAGACTTAACAGCCACGCCACGCAAAAACAGCAATATCATCAGCTTTATTGATGCGCTCGAATTAAAAAAAGAGAATATGGTGAAACTACCTGTGATTGTCTATAATCATCAGGACAAAACAGAGCTTATTAATTCGAGTCTTCAATTACAAAAAAAGCTCGAATTGCAAGCCAGAGAGGAAGAAAAGAAAGGCGGAAAATACATCAGGCCGATTGTATTGTTTCAGGTGCAACCCAAAAACGGGGTAGCTTTCATTAATGAAGAGGAAGAAAAATCTAATGTTCAGAAGCTTAAAGAAAAGCTAACCGAACTAAAAATACCGGAGGCACAGATAAAAATAAAAACGGCCAATATTAATGAAATAAAAGGGGTAGACCTCATGAGCAAATCGTGCGAGGTTCGCTATATTATAACCATCAATGCCCTTAAAGAAGGTTGGGATTGCCCTTTTGCTTATATTTTAGCTTCGTTGGCAGATAAGAGTTCATCAGTTGATGTAGAACAGATATTGGGTAGGGTGCTAAGGCAGCCTTATGTGATGAAACATAATTTTCCGTTATTAAATCTGAGTTATGTACTTACGGCATCGTCAAAGTTCCTTGATACACTGGATAATATCGTAAAAGGGCTGAATAAGGCCGGCTTCAGTGAGAGAGATTATAAACTGGCTGATGCTTCGGTAATAGAAGAACAAAAGCCACAAGACCCACTGCAACAACTGGTAATGTTTGGGGCAGGTGAGCAGCCCCGGATGGAGGAAAAGAAAGCAGACATATCAAACGAAAACGATATAACGGCTGATATTGATACCACAAGAATCTTGTTAGAAGCAGAAACGGAGGTAGCTGATAATGCAATTGCTGAAATTGAAGTTACCGCCATCAAGCAGAATGAAGATTTTGAAAAGGTAATAAGCCAGATGGCCGTCAATAATACTGTATCATTACCAACTGCAATTCAATCGCTGGTGAAAACTTACAACATAAAGGAAGTATTTAAAGCACAGGCAGAAAAAATTCTGCTTCCGGAGTTTTTTCTGAAAGTACCTGCTAATGATTTGTTTGGGCAGAAAGAACAAGAAAGACCCTTAGACAAAGAGAATCTTTTAAAAGATTTTAATCTCAGTAAAGGAGATACAAATATCGCTTTTGACAGTATCACGTCGGAGCTTTATAAAGTAGACCTTGACGAAACAAAAAAAGAACATACCCCTACATTTATAAGACTCGACGGAGACGTAAAAAGTGGTATAATAGCTTATCTACTTGACCCAACAAGAAAGGAAAGCAGGATAAAGAATTTTACCAGAAGAATAATGGACATTATCGGGAATATGTATCCGATACCGGACAAAGAAATTGAAAAGTACATTGGCCGGATTTTGTCTGACTTTCAGGATGAGCAATTTAATGACTTTGCAAGCAACGAATACAGCTATACCGATAAAATCAAACGAAAAATAAAAACCCTATCAGAAGAATTTGCCGAAAAGAAATTCAGGGAGTTTCTGGATACCGATAAGATATTTATAAAATCTTCTTATGCCTTAGCAGAGAGTATTACACCAGGTGAAACGTCTAAAGATATTACCAAGTCTCTGTATGAAAAGGAAGGGAAAATGAATGGGTTTGAAGAGAGGGTTATCAATGAAATCGGTAATTTAAGCAATATTGCATTCTGGACAAGAAACATAGAAAAGAGAGGTTTCAGGATCAACGGTTTTATCAATCATTATCCGGATTTTATCATTCAGACCAAAAACAATAAAACGATTATTCTGGAAACCAAAGGTGACCATCTGGATGCGGAACAAAAAATTCGCCTTGGGAATCTTTGGGCAGGCAAGGCCGGAAATGACTATCGGTATTTTATGGTCTATGAGCACAGGTCTGTTAGCGGTGCCTATAAGCTCGAAGATTTCCTGAGTATTGTGAAAGAACTATAACTTGCTATATTACGCTTTTGTGGCAAGTATATCAATAGTCATGGCAGGTATGGCTGGCATTTTTTTCTTTATAATTATCTGCTATTAACCACCTTTCACCACCGCATTAGGCGCATACCCATAATAATTCTTAAAAGCATAAGAAAAATGGGAGAGGTTTTCAAAACCTACTTCAATGTACACATCAATAGGTTTGCGTTGTTTTTCAACAATATGATAATGTGCCAGCTGTAGTCTTTTTTCCTGTAGCCATTTCTGGGGGCTTGTATGATATATTTTTGTAAAATCCCGCCTGTAAGTGGCAAGGCTACGGCCTGTAAGATAGGCGAATCTGTCGAGTGTCATATTAAACATATAATTACGCTCCATAAAATCAGATAGGTTGATTTTACCCGGTTCTTCAAAATTAGCCAGGATACCATCTACACTTTTATCAATCGACCTTAGTATAGTGATGGCTTCTTCTATCTTAATATCCGCCACAGCCGAAGGCAGATTTTCACCCAGATTAAAATAATGAATCAGTGAGGCCAGGCAACTTTCCAGCAAGGGATGCTTTGTAAAACTATATACTTTCTGAAGAGGTTGCGCCCTTCCGATAGCCTTATTTCTGGCATAAAAATCTTTCAGCTTTTCTACAGTCAAAATCATAGCTACTGCCTTATGGGGCAGGCCATCTTTCGGATAATTGATAACCGTAGTCAGTTGGTTTCGGGGAATCAGAAATACGTCACCTGCATTGAACGTATAGGTGGCATCGGCCTGAATGATTTTAGTTTCGCCGGAAATAAACCAGACCAGAATATGATGTTCAAACATCACTTCTGTTTTAAAAAACTTTCCGCTGAACTCTGAAAGTTTAATATCAGGGGCAATATACTGGGTTTCAAATTCCATGATTCAAAAGTACAAAATAAAGCAAGCCAAAAGTACAAATCCGGCTTGCTTTAGTAAATTTCAATAATCAATTAACCTGAAATGATATGCCTGTCATTTCTTCACTCAGGGTCCACAATCGCTTGGCATTTTCTGCATTTACTGAGTAGGGTTGAACCCCTCTCAAAGACGCAGGTTCGTTATAATTGTTTTCAATGTTTCCTTCATCCAGTTCAGCAATATCTGTATTTTCGCAATATACGCCACCAATGCCATTTAATTGTGGGCTGGTAGCGCACCAGACAGTTGTAGCTGCGCCTTGTGCGATTGTTTTAAGTTTGGCTGCTACTTCCGGCTTGATATTTCCGGCTTCATCATGCGTACCCATCTGCTGAAACAGAGCCATTGGTGCCACTCTACCCAAATCAGTACCATTCACCGATCCCGGGTGAACTGCAAATGCTCTCACGTTAAATGCTTTGCCAAGGCCGTCAAGTTCTACGGTAAAAAGATTATTGGCTGTTTTAGATTGTCCATAGCCTTGCAAGGTTTCATATTCCCGATTAAGGAAGTTTGGGTCATCAAAATTGAAAGGCGCAAACTGATGTCCGAATGAAGAAACAGTCACTACCCGAGCGCCACCATTCGCCTTCAATGCAGGCCATAGTCTGGCGGTTAACTGAAAGTGTCCGAGATGATTGGTTGAAAGCTGTGATTCATATCCTCGTTTATCACGTTGCAGTGGTACCCACATAATGCCTGCGTTATTCACCAGAATATCAAGGGTATCATGGGTAGCAAGAAATTTTTCAGCAAAGGCATCAATGGAATCAGCATCCATCAGATCCATCGACTCAATATTTACATTTGGTATGCCGGCTAAGTTATTGGCTGCTTTCTGAATGTCCCGGGCGGGTATAATTACTTTGGCACCCGCAGCCACAAAAGTTCGTACAGTTTCAAGGCCGATTCCGGCATATCCGCCTGTCACAATAGCTGTTTTGCCACTTAGGTCAATCCCCTGAATTACCTCATTTGTAGTTGATTGTGCATGAAAACCTGAATTGATTGGTTTCTGTAATGTTCTGTTGATTTTATCTTTTAATTCCATCTTGTTAAATAATTTAATAAGACAAAGGTAGCGTGTAGTTACCAAAGGCATTTTGTTCAGAACGTCAGATTACTTTGTTTTAAGCGTCAAGTTTTCGACCTGAGAATAATTAGTTGATATGCGCAGGATTGATTTGCAGAACTAGAAAAAATATTTGCAAGCAAATACTTGCGAGTTTATGGATACCAGATGAGACATTTTTCAGGCTATTGAAGACGCAACAGCCATCAGATTATCGAAATGTTGGCTGAATGTAATCGAGATTGCAGAAAATTTTGATTTTACCCGTTAGGATGCATCTCTGTTTGTTAAGATTCTGAGCAAATGCGGATTTATTGTAATAAAGAAGCAAGCCTGTGAGAGATTTTGCGAAGTGAAAATGCAACAACTCAATCAGGTAGTTGCATGGGTCACCTATTGCCGCTATTTCTGGCAGAAACAGCTCATAAAAACTAAATAGCTACCTTGTTTTCTGTAAATTTCAAAAGAAAACCGAATAGCTATTTAGTTTGGCTTATCACTCTATTTTGAGATACTAAACAAATCTTTTAATTCGGTATTGCTCAGGTTTCCAATCCAGCTTTCACCAGTGGCTACTGTCATGTCTGCCAGTGCTTTCTTGGCTTGTATCATCTCGTTTATGCGCTCCTCAAAAGTATTTTTGGTAATGAAACGATGGACCATCACATTAGTTTTTTGCCCGATTCTATATGCCCTGTCGGTAGCCTGTGCTTCCACCGCCGGGTTCCACCATAAATCATAATGAATCACATGATTAGCGGCTGTAAGATTTAGACCTGTTCCTGCTGCTTTCAGCGAAAGAATAAAAATTTTGTCAGCATGATTAGTCTGAAAAGCCTCAACCATTTCTTTCCTTTCTTTTATGCTGTTTCCGCCATGATAAAACAGAGGCTTTTCAAGGTAACGTTCTTCAATAAAGTATTGTAGCATTTTACCCATTTCAGTAAACTGACTAAAAATCAATACCTTTTCGTTACTCTCTACAATACTATCCAGTTTATCAAAAAGCAGCGCTAACTTCCCACTCTGAGAGGCATCCCATTGTTTGTTTTTTAAGAATTGAGCTGGGTGATTACAAATCTGTTTAAGCGCCAATATCATTTGCAAAACTAATCCCTGTCTTACAAATAAGCCTTTTTTGTCAGCAGCATCTATCATCTCTATTTCTTTCATGGCTTCTTCAAGGGTCTTTTCATACAAGCTTGCCTGTTCTTTTGCCAGCGTTGCAAAGCTGTTCATCTCTATTTTATCGGGCAAATCGCTGATAATTGATTTGTCGGTTTTGAGACGGCGCATCATAAAAGGCCCGGTTACTTTTTTGAGTTTGTCAGCGACCTCTGCATCATTAAAGACTTCGATGGGATTACCAAAATTCTCGTTGAATTCTTTAGGGTTCCCTAAAAGACCTCTGTTGCTATAATCCATAATACTCCAGAATTCACTCAGGCGGTTTTCTATTGGCGTACCGCTCATGGCAATAAAATTATCTGCACCAATGCTCTTGATGGCCTTAGCCTGTGCCGTATCCTGATTTTTGATATTTTGCGCTTCATCAATTATCAATGAGTGCCAGGATAATTTTTTAAGTGTGGCAGCTTCGGTTCTGGCAATACCATACGAGGTCAGCAATATGTCAAAATCTTTTCCAATTTTGCGGTTATTCCCATGAAAAACCTGCACTTTTAGTGCTGGGGCAAATTTCTCTAATTCAGCCTGCCAGTTGGTTAATAGCCCCGTTGGAGCCACTACTAATGCTTTTTTCTCTTCTAATATGCCTTCTTCCTTATATTTCAATAAAGTCGTAATTACCTGTAGTGTCTTTCCTAATCCCATATCATCGGCAATCACAGAACCAAAGCCAATTTGCGAATTGCGGTATAACCATGAGAAGCCTCTTTGCTGATAAGGTCTTAACTGTGCCTTGATGCCCTCAGGAAGTGATACCTCTCTTACTTCTGACAGTACCTTTATTAATTGACTTACCTCATCTGTCAGGCTTATTTTTGCACCATAATAATCTCCGCTCAGGGCTACACGTAACAATTCAAAAGCCGAAAGTTCTTTATCGGCATTGAAATGTTTGTACAGTTTCTCTAAATCGTCTTTTCCGGCATATATGTATTGTGATTTGTACCTGATTAAACTGTCTGATTTTTTCAGTAGTTTCCTGAACTCCTCCTGACTCATCAAAGTATCACCAATAGCTATCTGCCAGTCGAAATCAAGTAGTTGGTCTAAGCGTATAAATGATTTCCCCTTTTTTGCTTTTAATTGCAGGCTTACCTTGGGTTTTAATAACTCTTTCAGCGATTTAGGCAGCAGAATATTAATGTCTAATAATTGTATTACAGGAATCATTTTCAACAGAAAAGGCGTAAAGACCTCATCTTCCATTATAATCAGCTTCTCTCCCTGACTGTTGATATAGGCATCAAGCCCGGCTATAAAACTACTTAGCTGCGTAACAGATTGTAATACTTCAAAGCGAAGTTTGTCGAATTTTTTAAGAGTCAGGATCTGCCCTAAAGGCACAGCCACATCCAGGGATTTATCTGTTGAATGAATAGAGATACTTACTTTAAATCGGTCATCGCTGGTTTCCTCAATTTCAAGCTGAGGTTTAAAATTACCTAATGATAAATAATATTTCTGCAACCACGCCTGTATACCACCGCTTAAAGCATCTTCACCAGGCTTTGCGAAATCATATCTTTTCCGTTTAAAGAAAAGATTAAGATATAGGTCATCAGTAGTCTTTTCTTCTAAAATGGCTATTAAATCGCTAATGAAAACAGAAAGCAGGTTAATGTGTCTGTTCTTACTGATATTTTTCTCTTCTTTGTCCTGCCAAATAAAAATATCCGGTGCGGCAATTTCTTCTGTTTTTTCTACTAATGCCCGTACCTCTTTGCTTAGCATAGCCGGCAACCAGCGTATCAGGAATTGCTTATCAGATAATTGCAGAATCTGTGGTACTATGGCACCATTGGCTATCAGGTGCAAAGCCAGTTGATAATAAGTATGTAAAGCTGCAACAGAGGGCTGATAATCAAGAGTTTTATTAGAGGGTATCTGTGCAATTGGAGCCAGTAAAGAGTAGAGAATAAACACTTTATCGTTAATATGACCTTTAGGCTGATGATCTTCATCAATACTTACCTGAATCCTGGTATGGGTATCAATATGGAATGCTTCACCCGGTTTAAAGTACCGTACAAAATCAGCCAGTTGCTGTTTTCCTTGCAGAATCCTCTGCGCATTCTTAGTAGCTTGTCCGAAATTAATCCTGTATTTTTCTTTGAAATCAGCCTTTTCTGAATAAAAAGCCGGATTATCAGCTAGAAGTGCAATCAAGGGCTCCTGAATAGAAGGTATTGTGCTGTAAGCCAGTTTCTGGTAAGCCTTTTCAGGGTCATAATCTACTTTCTTCGTTTTTTTTGTTTCTTTCTCAAAGTATAGGTCTTCGAGCATTGGAATCTTAGTGATCTCTTTTGTAACAAAATTGCCGAGCTTGTTCATTTCGGCAATCAGGTCCATATTGTGCAGGCTAAATACCAGAAAAGGATTGTTGTCTATTTCTACACTTACTTTATATATAACAGCCGCTAAGTGTTTACAGGGAACAGCCCAGTCAGGGCAACTGCAGTTCATTTTTAAGTCAGACCATTCTTTCGGAAAAACCTTTAGTCCTAAACCTTTAGCAATAGTAAGTACTTCCGGGTCAAGTTCCTGATTTAGCAGTTTGGAAATAATTACTGGTTTTAGAGCCAGCTTTTCAATAAAAGTCCGGCATTGGGCTTCAGTAAATAGCGGAAGGACAATCTTGATATTATACGGTTTTGGGCTACTGCCCTGCACTTTTGCAGAAATCATATTATCTGCAAATTCTATTTTTTTGACAGAACCGTTGCGGGCATAGGTGCTACCCCGGGGAATACGGTTGCTGTAATCAATATTTTTGAGAGCGTTTAGCCATTGCTGACCCCACCAGGTTTTACCGAATGATTGTGACATATAAATCTTAGCCTGATTGAGTTTAGCTTTTTAAAAGATAATTTGGTTTGCACCTTTGAAACTCAAAATTAAGTAGACTATTGTAGAGCGGCAAAAAACCAGAGTAGTTTATTTTGAGTAATCTCCAAAGCACCTGAATCCGGAGCGAATACTACGTCGAATGATAATTTAAGATCAAGAATTTCCTGGCAGGGAGTAAGAATCTTGTATTGGTGTATCAGGCAGGAATTCCGGAGGGAGTTTAAAATAATAACAGTTCAAGACAAGCCGTGTCATGAACTGTTTATTACGTAGCCTGATTGAAAGAACCCAATGAATAATAGCCGAAATAGATTTAATGGTTAGCCGCAAACCTGTTTTGATACAGCATCCCCGGCAGCGATTACAATTGATATTGTCGCTTTAACTACCGGATTTTTTACGAGGTCTCTTAGTAATTCAAGACCAACTTTTACATTTGGCCAGATTGTACAGAAATTGGTGCTTTTTGCAGCGCTAATGCTTTCCAGACTTATGTCTGCGCTATTTGAAACGATTGTTCTGGTATCCATGATAGTAAATATTTTAGTTAAAATTCTGATACAAAATTATTTTTTCAGGCAATCAGATTATAGGGGAAAAAGACGGTTTTCTGGTCCGTGTTTTAAGTGTTTCTTTTACCGTAAAAAGCAATTATGTATCTTGTATGAATTTTATATCATGGGCAATCAGTTATTTACTTTGTTTACTTTAATTGAGGTTTAATTCTCAAATGCTGGCCCAGAGGGGTTTTTCTAACAGGATTTTCTCATGTACAGGGCAGGAGTTTGCATGCGCTCCGGCCAGATAGCCGATGCTCATCAGAAACTCATTCACTATTTCACCGCCTGTAAACCGGAAAGTTTTCTTAAATAGCTTCACCCATTCTTCTTTGGTTCGTGGATGATTTGCTTCCAGCCATTTCTCGAATGAACCGTGTGACACCTGTAAACCAAGTATAGTGCGGGCGTTTTCGATAGCTGCGTTAATCTTCAGGCGGTTTCTGATGATTCCTGCATCACCCATTAAGCGTTCACGGTCGGCTTCGGTATAATTGGCTACTACTTCTATATTAAAATTATCGTAGGCTGCTCTGGAAGATTGTTCTTTACGCAGAATAGTCTCCCAACTTAATCCGGCCTGATTGATTTCCATTATCAACCTTCCAAACAATTCATTATCATCATGAATCGGGAAACCGTAGTGATTATCGTGGTAGTTTTTATGCAACTCTTTCTGTGCGCCGTTCATGCGCTCTATTACAAGGCAGTAGGACATAAGTGTATTAGATTTGGAACGCAAAGATAAAGGAAAGAAGACAATTGTAGCTACACAGATTGTTGAGTCGGATAAGATTATGATAGCCCTTTTTACTAGCATATTGCCATCCTTAAAATAAATTGATAACATAACTAAACCAATCCAACCATTTTATGTCAAAGCGAAATATTATTATTTAAAAGCTAATGACCGACAAAACCTCTACTACAGAAATCCAGGAATCACCCGTAAAAGCACCCAAAAAGAAATCACCTGTCCGGGAGTGGTTCGATTCAATCTTGTTTGCAGTTGTGGCAGCTACTTTAATCAGATGGCTGTTGTTTGAACCTTATACTATTCCAAGTGGCTCGATGGAAAGCAGCCTGATGACCGACGATTTTATTTTTGTAAGTAAATTTCATTACGGTACCCGAACGCCTAAAACTCTTCTGCAAATTCCTTTGACACACCAGAAAATATGGTTTACCGAAATTCCCTCTTATCTCGACTGGATTCAGGCACCTCAATTCCGCTTACCGGGCTTTACTCAAGTAAAGAATGGGGATAACGTAGTATTCAATTATCCGGGTTGTCCTGAACGGCCGGATGAATTTGGCGGATATGATAAGTATCCGGTAGATTTACGCACCAACTATATCAAGCGATGTATTGGTATTCCAGGCGATGCCGTTGAAATGCGGGCAGGCCAGGCATTTGTGAACGGAAAAATGTTCAATAATACATCAGGCATGCAAATGGAATACGAAATTGAAACCAACGAGCCTATAAACGATAAGTTTTTTTATAAATATGGCATTACGGAGTTTGGCCAGCAGTTAAGTACCGATAACAGGATTATTTATAATGTAAAAACCTCTGAAAAAACCATAAATGATTTAAAGTCGCTCGATTTCGTGAAGAATATAAGCCAGTTGGTACAGGCCAAAGGAGATACTTCGAATCCGAACTTTAATATTTTCCCTTATAACTCACGCCTTTTTCCATACAATCGTGATAATTTCGGGCCTATCATAGTGCCGAAAAAAGGAGTTACGATTCAATTAGATGAAAAAAATATTGCTCTTTATAAAGGTATTATCACGACTTTCGATGGGAACGACGATGCAAAATATAGCAATGGACAGATTTTGATTGATGGCAAACCTGTTACATCGTATACATTCAGGCAGAATTATTATTTTATGATGGGCGACAACCGTCATAGTTCAGACGATTCGCGTTTCTGGGGCTTTGTGCCGGAAGACCACATAGTAGGTAAAGCTGTATTCATCTGGATGTCAATTGATAAAAAAGGTAGCTTCTTTAATAAAATCCGTTGGAATCGACTGTTTAGTATTATCAAGTAACCTGTAAATAAGTAAGAGGTGTTTCAGAAATGTATTTTTGTTTTTGAAACACCTCTTTCTTTATAGAATGTTGACTACATCTGATAACTCACTGCCAACTATGATTAAGGCCTTGGCAAAAAACTATATAAATATGGGGCTTTATGCGCCTTGCCCAGATACTGTTTATCGTGGCGTTGAAGAATATTCAGGCTTAGCATTTTTCTTTGAAAAGTAGTCCGGCGAAGCTTTTCGCCCAGAATTGCTTCATATACTTTTTGTAGTTCGTTCATCGTAAATAGGGGTGGCAGCAAATTCATACCAACAAGTTTGCGTTCCAGATTATCACGCAAAGTCTGCAAAGCTTTCTCCACAATAGCTTTATGATCCTGCATTAGTATCGGGAGCTCGTCCAGTGCGTACCAGTCGCAAGAGTCTGACAGGGCATCAGGGGTAGGCACAACTTTCTCATAATTGATTAGCGCGTAATAGGCCACGGAAATAAAACGGTCGAGCATCCAGTAATTTTCTGGCACATCGTGTCCGTTGGCTTCCAGTATTATTTTCATCACTTCAGGTTTGTAGCGCGCCACATCGCCAAAAGTATAAAACTGCTCCAGATAAATATTATCCAGTCCGGTTCGTTCTTTCAATCCTCTTCTCACGGCTGTGTTCAGGTCTTCA
>CALRLN020000023.1:0-23264 GCA_943368675.1 Chitinophaga pinensis
AGGCCCGTAGAGGTAATGTGCTGGGCTGCCACACAGGTAAAACCCATTGAAGCAGAAGACAATGCCATTGCTTTGGTAAAATATGCGAATGGCGCAGTAGCGCAATTTGAAGTAAGCTGGTCGTTCAGAGGAGGAATGGATTTAAGAGACGAAGTAGCAGGTACGGAGGGTGTTATCAGGACAGACCATTTTATGCGGACTGGCTTCGAAATGTTTACCGCAGCCCAGGAAGCCAGCTATGTAGCTGAAAAGGCAGAGAGTGCTTCTGGTTGGTTGTTTCCGGTTGGGGATGAGGTAAACTCTTTGGGTTACACGCACATGTTTACAGATATGTTTGATAATCTGGATAACGGGACCACACCAATGGAAAGTTTCTATGATGGCTATATCGTAAACTCAGTAATAGATGCGTGTTATAAATCTGCAAAAACCAAGAAATGGGAGCCAGTGATTATTAAGGACTGGAGAGGCAGAACAGATGTAACAGAGCCGTCTCCATTTGTTGATTATGATGCAGATCACTGGCACATTAAAGATGAATTTTTGCCGGATGGACGGAAAAAGGTTATTCTGAAAGAAAAAACTACGGGTAATATTATCCAGAGGGTATTGTAAACCGGATTGATAATCCGGTTCTTATATTCATTATAAGGAAAAGGTGTGGGTTGTCTCACACCTTTCTTATTGAATTTTTGTCCAGGCCTCCCAATCGCTGTCAGCTTCAATCCTGTTTTCTACCTCATCAGGAAGTTTAGCAAAGAAGTCGATTCCTGTTGTTTTTTCTACTTCATCAATTGAAATTACGTAGCTGTTCATCCTTTTACCAAAAAGGGCTTCATTAGGCAGCAAAAAGGCAATCGCACGGGCTTTTTTAGGATTGTCTTTCGGATAATACAAAACAATTTTATAGAAAGACCTAGGCACAGCCACATTATTATAACGGCCGATGGTTTTCATGCCTTTGCTTAGAACGGGGCCTGTCACTACGTACAATTCTTCATCCCGGACAGACCACCCTCTGATACGACTTTCAATGTTTTCCCAGATACCCCTGTTAAAATCCGGTACCTGCGGACATATATTGCTCATGTAAAAAGTTTCGTTCATTAAATCCTGACAACATTTAAAATCCCCGGCAGGAACCATGTGTCCACGATCGTAACCGGAACTACTGTAATCGGTTGATAAGGCTGAGCCACCATCTACTTTTTTATCGGGTATAAACTGGTTATCACCTCTGCTGGCACGCCCTTTTGTAAATTCACCTCGCAGTTTATGTACTACCCACGCAGGCACTTCGTACTTTTCTTCGTAGCGAAGTGTATAGTTTTTGTGCTTAATGATTTCGTCTCCCTTATTGATAGCAGGCAGGGCAAAGGATGGAATTTCATAGTCGCCAGCTAGATCCTCTTGTTCTTCTTTGCCTAATACTTTTTCTTTGAGTCTATCGAATAAAGAACCCTCTTTTTCGGCATTCTCTTCCTTTTTTTTCTTGTTTGAAGCAGTAGCTGTTGATTCATCATCACCTTTTGTGGCAGTGGCTTCATTGTCAGGTTCTGGTGCTTTGTAGGGATTATCTTTGTTGGAAGAAATATCTTTTGTCTTAAAAACAGTTAATACGGTTTCCCATAATTTACTGATTGGGCCTGGTTTGTCTTTGTAATAAAGGAAATAGCCGACAGCGAAAAATATCAGAATCAGAATTATACGATTGGATTTCATTTAAGAGGTCAGGTGTTAAAATCTTATGAACAGTTTGGATTTAGCTAAGCAGTTTCAGACTGCAAGTTTACAACAAAACGAAGAAGTATGGACATTTTTGCGAAGCATTGTTAAAACTATTTATATTATTCTAAGATTTCGTTGAGCGAAGTAACATACAATACGTAAAGATAATATTGTTACTTACAATAAACCTCTTAAATGCGCACTTTCAAATTTCTCTTTAAGTAAATAAATAAGCTCAGCTTGCATGTAATCGTATTCATCTGGGATATATAGGCATACAATTTTCTTGATTTTATAAATATCAGGGAAGTTTTTACGAATAAAATTTCTATGATATTTTTCCATAACAACAATACTGTCAGCCCATTCTAATAAACTTAATGATATAACATTACGAGCTGATTCACTTGTACCCGCTGATGCTACTTCAAATCTTTCATCATTTTTGAATATTTCTTGAGCTGTTGCACTTCTCATTCGGTTAATGGTACAGACGAACAAAATTTTAAGTTTTCGGGTTGTCTCCATAGTTCAATAAGAATTTAAAAAATCAGTCATAAATCTAAGATTTTATCAAAGAATTGTGAAAAATACACTTATATTAATTGCAATACTTGTAGCATTTCTCGGCCTGACCCCTTTCAATTGCTGACAATTGCTATTACATTTGCGGTTTCAAACAAAATGTACAGATGAAAAGAAAAATCCTGAAAAATCTCATTTTCTGTGGATTACTCGCTAATGCAGTATCGGCCCAGCAAATGATTCCATTGAATAACATGGATGCTTTCAGACCTACGCAAGGACAATGGAGTATTGTTGGAGCGGTGGAAGCAGATTATACTAAACCCAATGACTTACACAAAAAAGACGCCCCGACCAGCACAGGAATTTTATTATGTGAGCACCCTCCCGGAAAATATGGCATAGAACAGGACTTGTTAACTAAAATGGAGCATGGCGATTTAGACCTTGATTTAGACTTTATGATGGCTAAAGGCTCAAACTCTGGCATTTATCTGCAAGGTCGCTACGAAATTCAGTTGTTTGATAGCTGGGGTAAGAAATCAGCTAAATACAATGACGCAGGAGGAATCTATGAGCGCTGGGATGAGTCAAAACCTGAAGGCTCAAAAGGTTATCAGGGAGTTGCTCCACGCTTAAATGTAGCCAAAGCCCCGGGTTTATGGCAAAATATCAAAATATCTTTTCAGGCACCAAGATTTGATGCTAATGGCAAAAAAACAGCTAATGCACGTATTCTTTCAATCTATCTGAATGGTGTGCTGATTCATGAAAACGTAGAGCTGACCGGACAAACCAGAGGTGCCTGGGTAGATAATGAAGTAGCGATGGGGCCGCTTCGTTTTCAGGGAGACCACGGTAATGTGGCTATCCGCAATATTAAATATAAAAGCTATAACCAGAAGTTATTATCATTCAAAGACCTGAAATATGGTGCCTATAAAGGTAATTTCAGAACGATTGGGGATATAGAAAAAATAAAACCGGAATATAGCGGAAATCTGGCTGCTTTGAACTGGGCGGTAACCAATGCTGAAAATGAGTTTGCTGTGAAATATGCCGGAAAAATTGTAGTGCCTGAAGCGGGTACTTATACTTTTACTACTACGCATGGTGGAAATACCGAAATGAAGATCAATGGTCAGCAAGCTTTTAAGAATGGCTGGATGCAGTCGGACCCTGAGGGTAGAAAAGTTACCATTGATTTACCTGCCGGAGAAGTGCCTTTTGAATTGTATTACTGGAAGGCCGATGGCTGGTTGCAACCGTCACTGGGTTTATATGCTGAATCGGCTACTGTGCGTAAACATCCTTTGCACACGGCTAATTCGACTATGGTAAATAATCCGTCTTCACCAATCTTATTAGGTACTGCTGTTGAGCCTGTATTGCTTCGCTCGTTTATGGATATTAAAGAGGGTGATAAGAACAAGAGAATTGTACATGCCATTTCGGTAGGAAATAAAGAGAATGTACATTTTACCTATAATCTGGATAATGGTGCTTTGTTTCAGGTATGGAAAGGTAATTTCCTGAATACTACACCCATGTGGCAGGATAGAGGTGATGGTAGTTCAAGACCTATGGGAAGCTTAACCGTTTTAGGTGATGCTCCTTTGGTGGCGGTTCTGGAAACACCTGATAAAGCATGGGGAAATGCAGATGCTACTTTCCGCACGAGAGGCTATGAACTGGATGAAAACGGTCAGCCAACATTTAAATATGATATTTACGGAGCCAAAGTTTCGGATAAAATAATTCCTGTTGAAGAAGGTAAAATGCTGAAAAGAGACATAGCTGTAAGTGGAACTGTAAGTAATTTATATGCCAGATTGGCCTCAGCAGAAACCATCAGCAAGAATGCAGATGGCACTTATAATGTTGGCGATGGCAGCTATATGATTAAAGTAGACGGAGGCAATGCCAGTATCAGAACCATAAGCGGCAAGCAAGAGTTAATAGCACCGCTTAATGAGAAAATCAGCTATTCGATTATTTGGTAAAACAGAGGCTTTAAAATTCTATCAGAATGAAAAAAATATTTAAAACAATCCTTTTTTCAGTAGTGATGATGTCTGCGGCCTGGGCGCAGAATACTGCTGAAAATGACTATTACCGTATTATTACCCTGCCTGTACCCGAAAATATGCTGCTTGAGGTAGGGGGTATTACGACCCTGCCCAATGGCGATGTAGCATTGGCTACCCGTAGAGGAGACATCTGGGTGGTAAATAACCCATACATGGCGGGTACCGGGCAGCCGTATTTCAAGAAATTTGCCACCGGGTTACACGAAATTTTGGGATTGGCTTATAGAAACGGTTCTTTTTATTGTGCGCAACGTGGTGAACTAACCAAACTGACCGATAAAAACGGCGATGGCAAGGCTGATGTATATGAGACAATTGCCACTTTACCAATCTCAGGTCATTACCATGAGTATAGCTATGGACCTAAGTTTTTGCCGGATGGCTCAATGATTGTGACCGGAAACGTGGCCTTTGGTGATGAAGAGTGGTGGAGAGGTGAAAGTAGAGTGCCGTGGAGAGGCTGGGCCGTAAGAATTACAGAAGATGGTAAGATTGAGCCGTATGCCACAGGTATGCGCTCTCCTTGCGGTATCGGGATGATTGATGGGGAGTTCTGGTACGGAGATAATCAGGGTGACTGGATGGGGTCTGGTTTTATTGCTCAGGTTAATAAAGGTGATTTTATGGGACACCCGGCAGGTTTGCGTTGGACAAGCGATCCTAATTCGCCAGTAAAACTGACTACTGAGCAATTGTATGCAAAGGTGAATCCAAGAAAAGATAAAGATGCCAACGGCTATTATATCAAACCGGAAAATATTGAAAACGAAAGAGGGGTATACCTTTTTGAAATGAAAAAAGATATACCTGAACTGAAAACTCCGGCTGTATGGCTTCCGCATGGTATATTGGGTATTTCTACTTCTGAGATTCTGAAAGATGAAACCAATGGTGCTTTTGGGCCTTTTGCAGGTCAATTGCTGGTTGGAGATCAGGGTAAGAGTAATATATCACGTGTATTCATCGAAAAAGTAAACGGTGAATATCAGGGTGCATCCTTCATGTTCCGTGAAGGTTTCCAGTCAGGTATTCTGCGTATGACCTGGGGACAAGACGGTTCGTTATTTGTAGGTGAAACCAACCGTGGCTGGGGTTCGGCTGGTACTACTACCGCAGGTATTGAGCGGCTGGTATGGACTGGTAAAATGCCATTTGAAATGAAAGCCGTAAGAGCTACTCCGGATGGTTTTGAGATTGAGTTTACCAAGCCTGTCAACAAAGCCACTGCTTCTGATTTCAAGAATTATCAGGTGCGTAGCTTTATTTATAAATATCACCCGGTGTATGGCAGCCCTCCGGTAGGGGAGAAATTCCTGAATGTGAAAGGGTTGAAATTATCAGAAGATGGCTTGAAAGTTCGTCTGTTGGTAGACGGATTAAGAGACCATTTTATTCATGAAATAAAAGCTGATGGTGTGAAAGACGGTGACGGTAAAGGTTTGTTGCATAATACGGCATTCTATACTTTGAATAATATTCCAAGTGGAGATAAATTGACCGGATTTATGCCTCGCCCGGCTAATTTGCCAGTGGCCGGAACTGGTAAAGCCGCAAAAGCAGAAAAACTTGTAACACCCGATGATAGAACCGCGGCGAAGGCGGCTACAAAAAAGTTAGTGCCTACTTATGATGAAATCAAACCTTTGTTGCAAAAGAATACCTGTGTGGCGTGCCATCAGACAGAGAAACGTCAGGTTGGGCCTGCATTTAAAGATATTGCGAAGCGTAAGTATTCTGATGAGAAAATTGTGAACCTTATTCATAAACCAGACCCTAAAAACTGGCCTGGCTACGCAACCGAAATGCCTCCGATGCCACAAGTGCCTAAAGAAGAGGGCTTGAAGATTGCGGCGTGGATAAATTCATTGAAATAAAAGGATTATGATTTCAATCCCCCAAAAACCTGCCGGTAAACGGTGGGTTTTTGTTTTTTCAGAAGCCTGAATGAGCGGTTGAAATTGGAGAGATTATGAAAGCCACAGTCAAAGGCTATTTGCTGAATACTTTTGCGGTTTTCAATGAGCATACGGCAGGCATAGCCTATCCGTACTTCTGTCAGAAACTGGATATAGGTTTTTTGTGTACGGTTTTTAAAATAGCGGCAAAAATTAGGCACAGACATATTGGCGATGGTTGCCGCTTCTTCTATCAGAATCTTACGATTGAAGTGAGAAAGCGTAAATTCGTAGACATGATTGATGGTATCTGCATCAAACCTGTGATAAGATTCTACAAAACCTTCGCTACTTAAAAAATTTACCTCGGCTGATGTGGCAATCAATTCAAGTATCTGCAATAAAAGAACAATCCTTTGAACGCCGTTCGTGCTTTCAAATAATTTATTAAACAGAATCAGTACTTCTGATTTAGTATTCCCTGTAATCCGTAAACCTCTTTTGGCCTTCTCAAACAGCCATCTGATATTCTCCATTTCTTTCAGGTTCAGAAAGTCTTTCCCGAAACAATCCGGCAGAAACTGAATTACCCGGGCAGTTGCCAGTAATTGTGAATTATCAGAGAAGTAACTGGCATCATTCTTCCATACATGGGGTAGGTAAGCCCCGAGCAACACTAAATCACCTTCTTCAAATTCTTCGATACTATCTCCTACAAAGCGGGTGCCTTTGCTCTGCACAATATGCGTTAGTTCCAGTTCGGGATGAAAATGCCACTTGTCGTACAGATAGTGTAATTCGTCTTTTCGGGCCAGAAAAGAGTAATCGGCTGAAATATTAACTTTACGAAGTACTGCCTGCACCGAATTATTGATATAATGTTATGAAAAAAAAGCTTTTTTTGTAAAATTGATAATATTTCATCAAAACTGTATAATATTTCATAAAAAAGCTAAAAGAATGAATTGTACTTTTGTAAGATATTTTTTAATTCCATTTATAGTATATGCAACATAAAGTTCTAAAAGTCAATCCTTCAGATAATGTGATAGTGGCGCTTCGCAATTTAGAAGCCGGAGAGAATATTGAGTTTGAAGGTGAGAATTACGTATTACCGAGATCCATTGCAGCTAAGCATAAGTTTGTTACAGAAGACCTGGACACTGGCGACCACGTGACTATGTATGGTGTTCTGGTAGGGAAAGCCACGCAGCCCATCAAGCGTGGTGAGCAAATTACGACTTTTAATCTTAAACACGAATCAGAAGAGTATTCAGTTAATAAAAGAGTACCGCAAATCAACTGGCAGGCACCTGATGTATCAAAATGGGAAGGGAGAACTTTTATGGGTTATCCCCGGTCAGACGGTCAGGTAGGAACGGCTAATTACTGGTTAGTGATTCCATTAGTATTTTGTGAGAACCGCAATATACTTAAGCTGAAAGAGGCATTTGATAAAGCATTAGGGTATGCCTTCCCGGATGTTTATGTGCGTCAGGTAGAAGATTTAGTACAATTGCACCAGAAAGGGGGTGCCGGGAGTATAGACACTTATAATCAGGAGGCTCAGGGAAATTCGGTGGGTAATCGTTTGTTTCCAAACCTTGATGGAATTAAGTTTCTTACCCATGAGTCGGGTTGTGGAGAAAACAATCAGGATTCTGAATTGTTGGCTGCTTTGTTTGCGGCTTATGCCAATAATGCCAATGTTACAGGAATTACTGTGTTAAGTTTAGGTTGCCAGAAAACACAGTTCACAGATTTGCTAGACGAAATAAAAAAACGTAACCCGAATTTTGATAAACCTGTTTTATTATTTGAACAGCAAGCCTACGGAACTGAATTTGACATGATGTCGGCTGCTATTAAAGAGACGTTCAAAGGATTAATAGAGGCCAATAAACTGACCCGCCAGCCAGCGCCATTATCTGCACTACAGATTGGTTTAAAATGTGGTGGCTCAGATGGGTTCTCTGGTATTTCGGCTAATCCGGTATTAGGTCATTTATCTGATATGGTAGTGGCTTTGGGTGGAAAAACCTATCTTGCGGAATTTCCGGAATTATGCGGGGTTGAGCAGGAATTAATCAACCGTTGTGTTACTACGGAAAAAGCAGAGAAGTTTGAATATCTGATGCGTGATTATGCAGCCAAAGCTGAGGCAGTTGGCGCTGGGTTTGATATGAACCCATCGGCAGGTAATATAAAGGATGGTTTGATTACTGATGCCATCAAGTCGGCAGGGGCAGCGAAAAAAGGCGGCACCGCACCTATTGTGGATGTGCTTAACTATACTGAATTAGCTAAGGAACCTGGTTTGCATCTGGTATGTACTCCGGGCAATGATGTTCTGGCTACTACGGGTAAAGCCGCAGCCGGTACAACCATTATTCTGTTTACTACGGGATTGGGTACACCAACGGGTAATCCTGTTTGTCCGGTAGTAAAGGTATCAACGAATACGCAACTGGCGAAGAAAATGCCTGATATTATTGATTTTGATTGTGGTGAGATAATTACAGGTGAGAAGACAATTGAGCAGACGGCGGAAGACTTACTGGAATATTGCATAGATTTAGCAAGTGGTAAAATTCTGACGAAGGCACAACAATTAGGGCAGGATGATTTTATGCCCTGGAAGAGAGGAGTAAATTTGTAGGAATTTGAAGTTTTAGGAACATCCAAATCTTGAGCCATGGATATTTATGGTGTAGCATTATACATGGGCCTAGCTATTATTTACTATTATTTCTTAGTTGGTAGGCAGTTACTTTTTTTAGCTGAAAAAAAGTAACCCTAGCCGGGCGCCCAAAAAGCAGCCATCATTTAAACTCGTACGATTAAAAATCCGATAGACCTTTTAGTTTTAGATGATTCGAACCAAGATTTTTAATCGTACTCAAACAGGAAATGATGTTTTAAGGACTTAATTTTAGTTGTTACTTTATTATTGTATTGAGTTAGAATTATTGCAATTGAATAATACCTTTTATCTAAGGTAATAGACCATTATTCTAATCTGCAAAAAATTAGATAATTGTAAAGGATTGACTATTTAGACATTCAGATAAAAATATAGATTATGAGATTATTACGTTTTGGTGAGTTTGAACAGGAAAAACCAGCCGTTGAGTTATTAGACGGCACCCGCATAGATGTTTCGGAATTCGGAGAAGATTATACAGAGAAATTCTTTGCAACTGATGGCCTGGCCCGTTTGGCTGCATGGGTAGAAACCAATGCAGATACCTGCCCTAAAGTACCCGCTGAGGCAAGAATCGGTTCGTGTATTGCCCGACCATCGAAGATAGTTTGTATAGGTTTAAACTATGCCAAACACGCCGAAGAAACCAATGCGCCTATACCGAAAGAGCCTATTATTTTCTTTAAATCTACTACTGCGCTTTGTGGGCCATACGATCATGTGATTATCCCTAAAAATTCAGTAAAAACAGATTGGGAGGTTGAATTGGCTATTGTAATTGGTAAAAAGGCATCTTATGTAAGTGAAGCGGAGGCAATGGATTATGTGGCAGGGTATGCTTTGCACAATGATTATTCGGAAAGAGAGTTTCAGATAGAGCGTGGTGGGCAATGGGTAAAAGGTAAGAGTTGTGATACTTTTGCACCCTTAGGGCCGTTTATGGCTACCAAAGACGAGATTGGAAATCCAAACGATTTGCCTTTGTGGTTGACGGTAAACGGAGAAAAACTGCAAAACTCCAATACTGATGATATGATTTTCAAAGTTCCTTTTCTAATTCATTACCTGAGCCAATTTATGACTTTATTGCCGGGTGATGTGATTTCTACTGGTACGCCGTTTGGGGTGGGTTTAGGTTTTAAACCACCTCGTTATCTGAATGCAGGTGATGTGGTAGAATTGGGTATTGACGGATTAGGTACACAAAAACAGGTTGCAATAGCTTATTCGAAAAATTAAACTATTATGAATTTAAATTTAAGTGATAAGATAATCATCGTAACAGGTGGTGCCAAAGGTATTGGTGAGGGGATTGTAAAAGTATTGGCCAATGAAGGCGCAATACCTGTGATTATTGGTAGAAACGAAGCTGATAACACTAAAACTTTAGAAGCCGTTGGTGGTAATGGTTTTCAGGTAGTCGCCGAATTGAGCGAACCGGAAGAATGTCGTAAAGCAGTAGAGCAGGTAATTGAGAAATATGGCAGGATAGATGGTCTGGTGAATAATGCCGGAGTAAATGACGGTGTGAATCTTGAAAATGGGTCTTATGAGGCTTTCATGGGTTCGTTGCATAAAAACCTGGTACATTATTATCTGATAGCGCATTATGCCTTGCCTGAATTAAAGAAGAGCAAAGGTAGCATAGTAAATATCGGCTCAAAAACCGGAGAAACAGGGCAGGGTGGTACCTCTGCTTATGCTGCTGCTAATGGTGGGCGCAATGCGCTGACCCGTGAATGGGCGATTGAATTACTGAAATATGGTATCCGTGTTAATTCCGTGATAGTTGCAGAGTGCTACACACCTTTGTATGAGAAATGGTTGAAAACCTTGCCAAATCCGGAGGAAACATTGAAGAAAATTACCGAGAAAATACCTTTAGGTAATAGAATGACTACTGCCGAGGAAATTGCCAATATGGTGGTGTTTCTGCTTTCAGAACGTTCGAGCCATACCACAGGACAGTTGATTCATGTGGACGGGGGGTATGTACATTTAGACAGAGCGTTGATATGAAATATCGACGATTAAATAATATATAAACAGAAGCCGAATAAAAGTTTCGGCTAAAGCCGATAGGATGAGGCAACCTATTATTCCTCCAGCTTTAGCTGGAGGCAATTAAGTAAATAGCTCTGTCTGATGTCCAACCATTCTCAAATGTGGCAATTCTTTAACCAAAAGATGATTAAAGCTTGGAGATCAGTTTTATAATAATTTTAAACAGATGAAAAAATATTGTCTGGCATTGGATTTAGTGGATGATGCAGCCATGATTGCAGAATACGAGAAGTATCATGAGAAAATACGACCTGAAATAGCTGAAAGTATCACCTCGGCGGGTATTTCGGGTATGGAGATTTACCGTGTAGGTAACCGACTGTTTATGATAATGGAAACCGAAGATGATTTTTCGTTTGAACGAAAAGCTGAAATGGACGCGAGTAACCCAAAAGTGCAGGAATGGGAAAACCTGATGTGGAAATACCAGCAAGCCTTACCAATGGCAAAGCCCGGAGAGAAATGGATTTTTATGGACAAGATTTTTGATTTGAAACAACAATAACCATCTATAGTATCTTAACCGCGTAACAGTCATTTGAAAAAGTGGCTGTTATTTTTTTACTTGCAGTACTGAAAATCATTCAACCTTAAGTAATGAGAAAGTATTAATTGATAATATTTGTGTTTAGCTTTTATTCTTTCGCCATTTCTTAATTAGTGGGTTGTTACTTTTTTTACCTGAAAAAAAGTAACCAAAAAAGCAGGCATCATTTAAACTCGCACAATTAAAAGTCTGAAAAATCATTCCTATTATCACAATTTTTTTCTCGACTTTTAATCGTGCTCAAACAGGAAATGATGTTTTAAGGTTACAATTTTCAGTTGTTATTTTTTGTAGAAATATTATCAATTAATTTAGTATTCATACTTATATTACATGAGACTCAATATTGCTCTTCTCTTAGCCATTACTTTCTTATTAGGTGCCAGTTCATGGAAAACACCTATGGACACTTCTACTCCGAATATCATTCTGATTTTTATGGACGATATGGGTTAAGGAGATTTAAGTTCTACCGGAGCTTTGGATTATCAGACACCTAATATTGATAAACTGGGCTTTGAAGGTATCCGTTTTACGAATTTCCTGGCTGCGCAGGCGGTTTGCAGTGCTTCAAGGGCTGCGCTGATGACGGGTTGTTATCCGAACAGGGTAGGTATTGCCGGGGCTTTAAATCCTGCGCAAAAAATCGGATTGAATACTGAAGAAGTTACGATTGCCGAAATGTTGAAACAAAAAGGCTATGCAACCGGAATTTTTGGTAAATGGCATCTGGGGCATCACAAACAGTTTTTACCCTTGCAACAGGGTTTTGATGAGTACCTTGGTATTCCGTATTCGAATGATATGTGGCCTGTGGATTATGATGGTAAGCCTATTGCCGATGATAATGATTATCGGAAGAAAACATATCCTGCATTACCTCTGATAGAAGGAAATGAGCAAAAAGAAACCATTACTGAATTATCAGGACAAGATAAACTGACAACCCTGTATACAGAAAGAGCGGTAGGGTTTATCAGGAAAAACCGGAACAAACCATTCTTTTTATACCTGCCACATTCGATGGTGCATGTGCCGCTTGGGGTTTCTGCCAAGTTTAAAGGAAAAAGCAAGCAGGGGATGTTTGGTGATGTAATGATGGAGGTAGACTGGTCGGTAGGGCAAATTATGAAGACTCTGAAAGAAAACGGTCTGGATAAAAACACTTTGGTAATTTTCACCAGTGATAACGGCCCGTGGCTGAATTTTGGTAATCATGCCGGCTCAACAGGTGGTTTCAGAGAAGGCAAAGGAACGGTTTTTGAAGGCGGGCAAAGAGTGCCTTGCCTGATGCGCTGGAAAGGGACTATCCCGGAGAACCTGATTTGTAATCAATTGACTTCTACACTTGATATTTTTCCGACACTGGCGCGGATATGTGGGACAAAATTGCCTGACCATAAAATTGACGGGGTAGATATTTTGACCTTAATGAAGGGGAATGTGAACGAAACACCCCGGAAATACCTCTACTATTATTATGCTAACAATGAATTAAGAGCCGTAAGGCGTGATAACTGGAAACTGATGCTGCCGCACAAAACGGAGCGGACTTATGAAACTGTTTTGCCGGGTAACAATGGTTTTTCTGGCAAATACGGAAATATAGAAGTATCTCTGGCATTATATGATTTAAGACGGGATGCAGGAGAAGAATATGATGTAAAAGAACAAAACCCTGAAATTGTAGCCGAGCTTCAGAAAGTAGCAGAAATGGCAAGAGAAGATTTGGGTGATGCCTTGATGAAGAAAGAAGGGAAGAATGTAAGGGCTGTAGGGGTTTTGAAGGAGTAAATAATGCTAAGTTTTAGCTTAGATGAAAAGAGGTCGCAATTATCAGAAAACTTGCGACTTCTTTTTTTATGTAAAATTCTGACAAAGCAAAGCTCTGTCAGAATCCGGCCTTATGTATCTAACCCTCATTAAAAATTAGATGCTACGAAAAATTCAAACCTTTGTTTTGTTGTGGGATTTAGCGGGTCGGTGTCAAGTAAGTAAGAGTTCCTTAATCCAAACCCAAGAGGCCCTAAAGTATTCAATAGTTTGATGTCAAATATTATTTCACCACCATAAGAGCGTTGTAAGGTTTTGAAATTGATAAAATTTCGTTCTATTCTTCCATAATCATAAAATACATTGGCTCTTGCACGATTGATGAAGAATATACCTGCAAAACCTCTGTCGACATTAAATAGCGGCAGGCTGTAGGTCGTACTCACAACCGTTTCAAGGTCTCCGGGTGCTGGTGCGTATCCTCTGGCGTGTAAGAACTGGTCTTCAAAAAGATAGTTGTTATTCAGCAATTCTTTTTTACCTCTGAAAGCTATTTCAATACCATGATTTCTGCCAAAACCTGGGAGGGTAAATCCTGCTGAACCCATCAGTCGTTCGGCTGTCGTTCCGGCAGTAATAGATTTCTGATAGGAAACAGAAACATTCTGCGACCACTTATTAACCAGATTCTGGCGGGCTTTGCGACGGATATTTGCAAAGCTTAGCCCGAATTGCATAGCATTAAAGTTCAGCGCATAGTTTTGTGGAACATCCTGTACTTTATAATCTGAAGTAGTGATAGATGAGAATGTAGAGTTCAGACGCAAGCTGGTCGAATAATTACCTTTTATCCAGCTTAAGGGTAATGACAAACCTACGTTAATATCATTTTGTTTATATGATAATGTTCCGAGGTGAATCGGTGATAAGAAAACAACATTTGCTCTTTCTCCGGTGCTTGCCCTGAATGAGAGAGGTAAAAAGAACTTGCCGTAATCGAAGCCTCCTGAAAAACGAATGGTTTTTTCATTATAGTTATACTGGCCTGCCAGTACGCCTGAAAAGTCATTCAGGATGTTGCCCAGTTGCACCGAAATGTTTATATCGCGGCTATTGGTGCTGCCGAAATTCCAGC
Source organism: Chitinophaga pinensis (assembly GCA_943368675.1). Lineage (GTDB taxonomy): Bacteria > Bacteroidota > Bacteroidia > Cytophagales > Spirosomataceae > Emticicia. The sequence continues at coordinate 14,462 of CALRLN020000023.1, forward strand.
TATGCAGTTTTACACCTCTTAAAAGCCCTTTGTAGTTTTTTACCTGATAGTCGCTACCCAGGACCTTATATTGTATGTCATGCTCAATATTGGTGGTTTTTACATAAAAACGGTCCATGTCAACAGGTTCAGCGAATGATGCATTTTGGGTATTTTTTATATCCAGCTTAGTTAACTGTCGACCCATCGCTGTCATTTCTACCATTGCCAGAGTTTTGTCGTCTTTCGAAATAGCAGGTAGAGAAGCGGCGATACGTACAGAACTCAGTTGGATAATTTTTTTATCTCCATTCAGGTTTACGGCAAAAATATTATTGATACCACTATAGGAAGCCCCGAAAACTACACGGGTATTGCTCACAGAAAGCCCGCTGATAACGTGTGCTGTCCAGGGTGTCAATTCTGTTGTTTGCCTGGTGGCAATATCATATTTGAGCAAAGCAATTTTAGATTTACGTTTTGCCAGATAGACAATTGCCGCATCATCGTTTGTCCATTTAGGATAGGACAGAAAATCATTTTCAGGATTAGGAACAGAACTGATGATGCTTCCGCTGGCAGGAGAAATAATGCTTATTTCATTGTTAATGTGTTCATCGGCTTTGACAGCTACAATTCTGTCTCCTGTAGAAGAAAACTGGGGGCTAAAGAATTTGCTTTTTTTGGTTACCTGTGTTCTTTGCCCTGTTTGTAGGTCATAACTAATGATTACGCTATAAATAACCGCATCTCTTCTTGCGTCTTTACGCATTTCTGTCCATGAAACCTTATTATTATTTACTCCTAAAAAACCTTCCGTTGCATTACCGATTGGCGCAAGAAAATGTTCTTTACCGTCTTTGATGCGATATAAGCCCGAAATTTCCTTAAAGCTGCTTTTGATACAGAGAATACTGCCGTCGTCGAGCCAATGGGGGAAAGAGTAGTTGGTAACGGTTTTTTCAGGAAGCGAGGTAATAGGAGTAGTAGGGGTAAGTTCTATTTTCTTTAGTTCATTCTCCCAGTTCTCCTTCATTTCCTGGTAGGCCAGTCTGTACATTTTATTCACACCTGTTTTAGTGTGGCGTCTTAAAGCTCCGGCAAAGGGATATAGAATTGTACGATATCTACCTGCATCTGCCAGCACTTTAGGCCACATTTCAGGCCCGAAATGATTACGTCCGTAGTTCAGAATTGCATACCCTAATGGATAATGGTTAGGCAATAATTTCTTGAAAGAACCATTCCGTGCCTGCAAATAGGTGTAATTTTTATCACTCAATAGCAAAGCTCTCTGCTCGTCAAAAAAACTTGGGGTGCGGCCTCGTCCTGCACCGCTTAGCACGGTTTCAGACAATACGGCATCACCCTCAAAATACCAGTCAGGTATAGAAAAATTAGTGCCTAATCCCCAGCCTGATTGTCCTTGTAAAAGGTACAAAAGCTTGGTAAGACCTCTGTTAGCATTGGTGTATTGTAAAGCATGGCGATATTCATGAATAGCCAGCGCATCCAGCCAGTCCATTGAACCCAGGTCATTAAAATCCTGAAAACCTGTGGCATAAAACTCACTGCGATAGGGAGACAGAGCTACATAACCATTGCCCTGCGCATTATTGGTGTTTAACAGGATATCGAGTTTCCGGCTTTTATTACCAACTGATACTGTTGCATTTTTATTGATATAAGTAACCAGATTGGCAATGCGCTCGGCTTCTGCCTGGTTGTTTTCCGGGAAAATTACTTTTACTTTATCGTTTTCAACATATTTCCATTTGATGGAAGACGGCTGAGGGCCTGTCTGGGCATTTAGTTGAAAGGCAGTAAATAGTAGTGCGGTAAATATTAATAATGGGGACTTCATACTATACTTTATTATGGGTAGACGATTTTTATAAGGAAATTGTGTACAGTGAACCTGTTTAACAAGTTCACTGTATATACTTTCAATGGTAGGTGATGATGGGGTAATTAATCGGTGGTTAGTTCTGAAAAATTCTGGATGCTGATTTTGAATCGGGGTCTTTCGCCTTTGGGTACTATTACAATCAGGTCATTACCAACGCTACCGCCGTTTTTTAATAAGTAGCCTCCCTGCACTCTTACTGCACGGAAGGTGGTTTTACCATCGGCGGTTTTTTCAGGCTGGTTATAAGGTACTGTAAACGGACGTGCTTTCAGATTAGCACCTTTAGAGGTAAGACGTTTTCCTGTAGCATTCAGACATTCGAAACGGGCAATTACAGAAGGGTCGCTGTCAAATATATTGGTTATGTTGTCATTTTTAAGATAGATTAACTGACAACCGCTTTTGTTCTGTGCCTTGATGGTTACTTCGTAACGTGAATAGGTATCTTCCGTACGTTCGTTGGTAATAGCATAGCTATATTCTATGCCATTGTTGGTAACTGATTTGCCCTCTTCAATATCAATAGCACTCTGGGCTTTGCTTAGAAACAGGCTTAGAGAGAATAGTGTAGTAAATACAATTTTTTTCATTGTTTTCGTTTTAGGCGTTTTAAATTTTAATGAGTCAGATGTTTTAGAATTGTTTGAGAAAGCCTATAATTATCTACTATGCAATCCGGATTGCGTAGTGATTAAAAGAAGGTCACTCAATAGATTCTGTAAATCTGTCTTGAGTGAGAACTCAATCAGATTCTGCCTCAAACTTACACCTGAAAACGTGAAATGCTCAAAAACGTATATGGACAAATAATGGACAATTGGTTAAATCGTTGATAGATAGGTGTTTAAGTCGCTCTGTTCAATCTTCTTTCTCAGGCGGTATCTGTTTTTGGTTACGCTTTCGTTAGAGATACCCAGCATACCTGCCACCTGATTGTTTGTAAAATTCAGACGAATCATACAAGCCATCTGGGTTTCTGTGTCTGTCAGGTTAGGGTTTTGCTGATGTAAGCGTGTAATAAACTGGGGATGTAGTTTTTCGAATTTTAGTCTGAAATCCCGCCATTGTTCATCTGTAAGAATCCTTGCCTGATTAATCTGCTCAAGTAGAGTATGGGTAGCGTCTGAATCTTTTATTTTCAGGTCTTTAATCTCGTTTTCGAATTGATTGATTACCCTGTTCTTTTCGCTTACGGTATCGGCAAAGGCTTCCAGCTGGCTTTGCACCAACGAAAGTTCTGCAGCTGAAAGTTTGTGTTGCGCCTGAAGCAAATCGTGTTTTTGAGCGAGGCTTTTTCGTTGCAGGTAGAATAATGCTACCAACAGCCCGAGCACTATTATACCACCTATAAAGAGCCATCTTTGTTGGGCTAGCTTGTTTTGCAGATTGGTGTTTTCAAGTTCTTTTTCATTCATGCGCAGCCGGGTTTCCAATTCGCTTACTTTTTGTTTGTTTTCGGTATTAGCCAATAAGGTATCAACCTCGTAGAATTTTTTCTGATATTGATAAGCATCCTTGAAATTTCCTTGAAGTGCGGCCCATTCGGTACGAATAAAGGCCATTTGCCTGTCATAATAAGGCGAGTTCATGGAAGGTAGTAAGGCCTCAGCTTTTTTAAAATGCTCATCGGCTTCAGCAAATTTCTTTTGCCCGATGTATGCAGCTCCCAGAATCGCCTCTCCTCTTAAAATCGCATCTTGTGTCTGGGTTTTATAGGCTAAGGCAAGACCTGCATTTACAGGAGTCATTATTTTATCATAATCGCCGTGGTCATAATAGGCGCTGGCCAGATTAAGATAGATATTAGTAATATTGGTGGAATCGTTAATCTCAACAGCCATTTTCAATGCTTCATCAAAAACTTTGAGCGATTCTTCAAATCTCTTATAATCACTTAAACTTACGGCATAGTTCATAAGAGCAGTAATAATATGAGGTTTGTCTTTGGTTAGCCGTATTGTTTGAAGTGCTTTTTCGGTGTAGTAAAGTGTCTTGCCAAAGTCGCTCTGATACTGAAAGACCTGAGCCAGCGAAACATACGTTCTGGCTAATTTTTCATAGTTTTTGGTTTTTTCAAGAATGGGTATAGCCTCGGTAGCAGCCTTGATAGACTTTTCAAATTCGCCAGTCTCACTATAAAACCATGCTAGTTTTGCTAAAATCGGAGCCTTTTCTTCTGGTGTAGTCTGAACGGCCAGGCGCTCCTGAAAATACCTGATAGAATCCTGCGCTCCGGATTGTGCGAGAGAGGTGTCAAAAACAAAAACAGTTAAGAGGAAAGTAAGAAAATAGTAAGAATAACGCATAAACAAAATTAAGCATGGATGCCTTATAAGGCAAGGGTTAGGTTTTTCCTGACAAGAGTAGTCTGAAGGTTTAGCAAAAACAGAACAAAGTATAAATATAGGAGATAAAGCTCAATTAATCAATGATTGTGGAGAGAATATGATAGGATGAAAGTAATGTATAGCCAATGAAGACAATGCACTGCGTTCTATTCAAATTATTATTATGATAGGGGTTCAAAATTTTGAACCCCTACAGGGTCTCAGACATGCGATATTTGAAAATCATGATGAAAACCTGTTTATCTAGCAACCTTGAATGTATAATCTCCACTCCCTATTTTTACTGCCTGATAGCCTTTTTCAAAACTCAGCACTTCAATATCTCTTCTATTTACTAAGCCCAGATTACCTTCTGTGATTTTCTGATTAAGATTTGCCGGAATATACACAAGAGCAGTGCTGCCAACAGGGACTTTTACAGACATTTCAAAAGTGTCTGCTGAGTTTTTCCAGTTGATACCTGCTTTGCCTTGCACGGTTTTCAGGGAGTATTGAGCGGAGGTGAGTCCGGCGGCAGGCATGGGTTTAAATATAATCTCCTGATAGCCTGCTTTACTATCAGAGGTTTGCATACCTGCCAGCCTTGTATAGAACCAACTTAAAGCGCCGCCAAACATCGGATGATTGTGTGAGCTTTCGCTATTCCATTGTTCACGTGTGGTAGTGCTTCCAAGTCTTATCCAATTGCCAAAACCCGGGGCGGTGGTTTTATTCATGGCATTATAGGCCAGGTCGTTCAGGCCATTATCAGCCAGTACCTCAAAGAAAAAGCGGGTGCCGAATATACCCGTGTCCAGATGACCGTCGGCATTGGCAATGTCTTTTTTCAGTGCTTCTATCACTCCAGGATATTGCTCTTTGTTTACACCCATTTTCAAGGCAAAAATATTGGCTCCGAATCTCCCGAATGTACCTTGTTGTTTATCATAGAATACAGATAGAAAGGCCTCCCGTGTTTTATCGGCAATTGACTGATACAAGACAACATCCTGTGGCTTATCTAGCAAAGTGGCCACTTTAGCTGTAATATCGGCACAATACCATAGATAAAAAGTATGCACCAGTTCGTCCGGAGGAAGTGTGCCTACTCCTGCCCATTCGCCCAGGTTCCACCATTGAAGTGGCTTGCCGTCGTGGCCTGTGCGTTTGGAGTGCATAATACCTTTTTCATTTACCCAGGTCTGCATGTATTTAATATAACCGGTCATTCCGTCATAGTTTTCAGCTAGAATGTCAAGGTCATTATATTGTCTGTAAAATTCAAAGGGGATAATATTAATAGCTGCTCCCCAGGCTACGCCGCCACCGCAACCCGGTTGCCAAGGAGCGCCGTTTGGGATATAGCCTGTGGCCGGAATCTGCGCATCGAGCATATCCCGAATCCATTTTTTGTAAAAGGCTTTTACTTCGAAATTATGCATAACCGTATGGCAGGCCACCTGAGCATCGCCAGTATAGCCCGAGCGCTCCCGATGCGGACAGTCGGAGGCAATGCCCCCATGCATATTATCTAATTGTGAGCGTTTCCAGATATGATTTATCTGATTGAAGAGCTCGTTGGATGTTTGAAAGATAGCCGATTCTTCTACTGCTGTATTCACAGCTTCAGCCTGAATATTTTCAGCTTTCAGTTCTCCTTTCCAGTTACTTATTTCTACACCACTGAAAACAAACCAATTGAACCGGGGTGCATAGGTAGCGTTGGGCTTACCGCTAAAAGTATAGGTGTTTTCACCGGAATACTGATTGGCATTGAAGCTTATTTTAATGGTGTGTCCGGCAGGGGCAGATACGTTTTTCAATCGTACCCAGCCTGAAATTTCTTCAGGAAAAGAAACTTTGTAATTGCCATTGGGCAGTTTCTCGACTCTGGTTGGCTGATAAACCCGGGTGATTTTATCGGTAGGTGAAGTATGCGCAGACATTTTGCCGAATGGGGCTTGTCTGTTGATGACATTTTCCCATTGGCTGTCATTAAAACCAGCTTTGCACCAGTCCTGTTGTTCCTGCCGGGCATCGTATATTTCGCCATCATAGACTAAATCAGAGATAATAGCCGATTTGGCTGCTTTCCAGCTTTTGTCAGACACGATTATGTCTTCAGTATTATCTTCATAAATTAGGTGTAATTGTGCAATAAAACGGGGAGAACCATAAGATGCCGTCCAGAATTTGGGAGCATTATAAAATCCATTGCCTAAAATAGCACCAATTACATTGTTACCAGCCTTAAGTTTGTTGGTAATATCATAGGCCAGATACATTACTCTATACTCCCGAAACTCATCAGGCAATGAAATATAGGCATCTGGGAGTTGAGGGCGTTTGCCATAATTGGTCTGATTAGGCACCAGATGATCGTCGGAGGCTTTTTGTCCGTTTACATAAAATTCGAAATAACCCAGACCCGTGGTATAAGCTATGGCACTTTTGATTTTTTTTGGAGCCATGAAGGTTTTTCGTAAGAGTGGGGCAGGAGGGGGTAGTATCTGCGTGCGCTGGTCTGGCCCGCCTTTGGGTTTTGGTATGGCTTCTTCGTTTTGCCAGGGAGCACCAATCCATTCGGCTTTCCAGTCGTTGGGGCTTAGTAGACCCATGTGCCATTTTGCTATTTTGCTCCAGGCAGAAGGTTTGCCGTTTTTATCCCATACCCTTACCTGCCAGTAGCAGTTCATGCGTGAAAGCAGGTTTCTGCCCCCATATTTTACAGAGTGCGCCTCATTGTTCATCATCTTGCCTGTATCCCATAAGTCGGGTTTTGTTATTAAGGCGGGGTTTGAAGCCACCCGTATCTGATAGGCCGTTTGTGTTTGCCCCCGCTGATTGGTTTTAGATATATTTATCCAGGATAGACGAGGGTTGAGGGCATCAACTAAAGACGGGTTATCCATGTATTCGCAGGTGAGGTTCTGCACGTCCAATTGCGCAAATGCTATCTCTATTGATAAAAGCAGACAGATAAAAAGCAGGTGTTTCATGAATGGATGCGGCAAGTGTATAAGCTTGCCTGGTTTAATGAGGTTGAAAGACTGGATGATAAAAATAGGTGTTTTTTGTTGAAAAAGACCAAATGGAGAAGGGTATTTATGCAGATGCTTTTTAAGTAGTAATTATGATTGGGAGAAAGTTTTATGAATCTAGCTAAATGACTTTAAAATAGAAACGTAAAACCTTCCCCGAGACGTAATTGCCCACAAAATGAGTTTCGTGGTTTTGAAAGTAATTATTCAGCCTCAAATAATCCTCAGCCGTTCCTCTTCCAGGTCAAGCTGGTATAGCTGCTGACGGATGATTTCTTCATCTATTTTCGGGTCTTTGTTGAGCTCAGTCAGGTATTGCCTCTGGATTTCGAGTAGTTCTACAAAGATGATTTTAGTTTTTTCGTTCATCCAGCTATCGTCTGCGGCTTTGGTTCTTTCTTCCCAATGTTTCAGGAGTTTTTCCATCCCGGCATGGCCGCTCATTTCGGTGTCATATTTGTTTTTAAGAAACTCATAAACGTGCTGTTTTAAGCCCTGCTTCATTTTTTTTCTGGTTTCTTCTTCTGACTCCTCTTTAAAAAGGTCATTTAAACCCCAGGTGCGTTTAATGAAATAGGGTAGGGTAAGCCCCTGGACTAGGAGGGTAAGCAGTATCACAACAAATGTGATAAACAATATCAGATTTCTATGCGGAAACGCCATGCCGTTATCTAACGTAACCGGAATGGCCAATGCAGCGGCCAATGATACAACCCCTCGCATACCCGTCCAGCCGAGTAGCAATGGCATTGTAAAACGCATCCCGGATGAAGATGCCGGGGGCGCTACGCTGGGTCGGAAGATAAGCGTGGCTATCATTGCAACATAAGAGCTGATGATGCGTGCCGCTACCAAAGTTACTGTTACTAAAAGGCTGTAGTTGATAGCAGTGCGTAAGGGGGTGCCTTCTGCCCGCAGGCCCTCTACAATTTCCGGCAGTTCCAGCCCTATAATCAGAAAGACGAGGCCATTCAGAATGAATATAAAACTTTCCCATACGCTGTAACCCTGAACCCGGCTGGCGCTATTCAGAAATACCAGCCTTTTGGCTGCCATATATAAACTTCCGCTTACCACAGCCAATACACCCGAGGCATGAAACTGCTCTGCTATCCAGTACATAAAATAAGGCTCGATTAATGTCAATGCTACATCTGACGAGGCATCTGTTGGCAGTAACTTGTGTATCTGCACAAATAACCATCCCACTACCAGACCAATACCCACACCACCAATTACCATCCATACAAAGTTCATGGCAGCTTCCTGCCAGACAAACTGGCCCGTGCCGACTGCTATCAGGGCAAAGCGGAATATAATAAGAGAAGAAGCATCATTTAAGAGGCTTTCTCCTTCCAATATGGTAGCTATAGACTTCGGAATTTTTACAAATTTTGTAATAGCTCCGGTGCTTACGGCGTCCGGCGGTGATACAATGCCCCCCAAAAGAAAGCCCAAAGCAAGTGTAAACGTAGAAATATAGTGGCTCGTAATTAAAGCTACTGATAATGCTGTGAAGAATACTACCAGAAAGGCAAAACTACCGA
>CALRLN020000024.1:0-23134 GCA_943368675.1 Chitinophaga pinensis
GTTTTCAGTTTTGTAGGGTATGAGGCACAGGAAATAGTAGTGGAAAATCAGAGTACTTTGAATATAACCATGAAAACAGATACCAGAGCTTTGGAAGAAGTAGTGGTAGTGGGCTATGGTGTACAGAAAAAGAAAGATTTAACGGGGGCGGTTTCGTCTATTAACTCAGATGTTTTTAAAGAACGCAAAGAAACTCAGGTATCTCAGGCTTTACAGGGCGCTATGTCGGGCGTAATGGTGAGCCGTAGTGGTGGCAACGGTTCTATGGGGAATGCCAATATTCAGATCAGGGGAATAACTACAATCGGTAATTCTAATCCTTTGGTAATTGTTGATGGTGTGCCGGTGAGCGATGTGAATCAGGTAAATCCTAATGATATTGACAATCTGTCGGTTTTAAAAGATGCTGCTTCAGCCTCAATCTATGGTTCGCGTGCTGCAGCAGGTGTAATTCTGATAACTACCAAAAGAGCTAAAACAGATCAGGCGTCTTTCAATTATAGTTATGAAAGAGGTTTTGATACACCTACCCAATTGCCTGAATACATGGGGGCCGTGCGATACATGGAGTTGCAGAACGAATTACGCTGGAATGATGCAGGTAATGGCGCCAATAAATTTCCGGCATTCAGTCAGGATCTTCTGACAGATTATGCTCAGAAACACCGGACAAACCCTGATAAATATCCGGATACCGACTGGATGGGAATGACCCTTAATAAAATAGCGCAACGTGAAGCACATAGCGTGAGTGTGGTGGGTGGGTCGAAATTCGTGAAATCTAATGCTTCGGTTCGCTACGAAAAAATCGGTGGTTTTTATGAAAACAAAAGCTATAACCGGGTTTTTGTGCGTTCCAACAACGACTTCACCATCAATAAAATAGTGGGTGGAACAGTTGATTTTAACTTTAAAAGAACCAATACGGTTGACCCTACTGCCAGTGACCCGTTGTATCGTACAAGAATTGCAGCACCGATTTACCCTGCTCTATGGGCCGATGGCAGAATTGCTGACGGTAAAGCCGGAGAAAACGTATATGCAAAAGTCAGGTATGGTGGCACAGACCGCTATACTTATAACCAGATTGGTGGCCGGATAGCCTTAGACTTAAAACCGATTGAGGGACTAAAGATTTCGGGTATTCTGGCACCTATTTTTGATTTTATAGACCAGAAGAAATTCAACAAAAAAGTAGATGTGTATGCCTCAGACAATCCTAATCAGTTTATAGCATCACTGATTGGCGGCGGCCTTACTACGCGTCTGGATGAAAACCGGGCCAGCAACTATAGCCTTACTACCCAGTTTCTGGCCAATTATGCCAAAACCATTGGCAAGCATGATTTTACGGCTTTGTTGGGTTATGAAAATTATTATTACAAAAGCGAATCTATTGGAGCATCACGTGACCAGTATTTATTCGATACCTATCCTTATCTCGACCAGGGCCCTGCGGCTTACAGAGACAATTTCGGTACTGCTTTTGAAACAGCTTATCGGTCGTATTTCGGACGTTTAACTTATAGTTTTCAGGACAAGTATCTGATTCAGGCCAATGTTCGCCGTGATGGATCTTCCCGTTTCAATGCCAACTATCGCTGGGGTACATTCCCGTCTATATCGGCAGGCTGGGTAGTGAGTGAAGAAGAGTTTTTCAAAAATCAGAATCTTGTTTCTTTCCTGAAACTTCGTGCTTCTTGGGGTACTCTTGGTAATGAGCGTATCGGTAATTATCCATCGGTGGGTATCATGAGTTTTAGTAATGCCTTATTCTATCAGAACAATGTTGTTGTTTCGCAACAAACTGCTGCGCAGGTGCAATATGCCATCAAAGATATTTCGTGGGAAAAAACCTCTTCTGTTGACTTAGGCGTAGATGCTTATTTCCTGAAAAACAAACTTCGCTTTACTGCTGATGTTTATCGTAAAGAAACCAAAGATATGCTATTGGCTTTACAGATTCCGATATTTGTAGGTTTCGAGAACCCTAACCAGAATACCGGTATCATGACCACCAAAGGAATTGATCTTGATTTGGGCTGGACAAGCACAGTAGGAAAACTAAGATACTCGGCTTCATTTAACCTATCACAATTCAAATCAGAAATGGGTGATTTGGGCGGAACGGAATTTATTGGAGATAAAATCAGAAGAAAAGGAAGCCAGTTTGATGAATGGTATGGCTATGTCTCTCAGGGAATTTATCAGACACAGGAAGACGTAAATAATTCTCCGAAACTAAGCACTAATGTAAAAGTCGGTGATTTGAAATACACCGATATAAGTGGCCCGAATGGAGTGCCTGACGGAAAAATATCGCCTGAATATGACCGTGTGCTTCTGGGTAACTCTCAACCGCAGTGGATGTACGGTGGTAATTTCAGACTGGATTACAGAGGTATTGATTTAGGAATCAGCATTCAGGGTATTGGGTACCAACGCTCTTCTCTTTTGCCTTATACTGATTATAACGCCGAGAACTTCGGGGCATTTCCTGTTTATCTGGATGGCGCCACCTGGAGTATGAACAATACAGCAGAGCAGAATCTGGCAGCCAAATATCCCAGATTTACGGAAACCAACCGATCGCTCAACCGCAGCTTATCAGACTACTGGTTGTTCAATGGTGGCTATTTTCGTTTGAAAAATGTAACACTTGGCTATACAATACCGCAGAGTATCACCAGGAGAATCATGGCAAACAGTATCCGTTTTTATGTAACCGGAAGCGATATTTTTTCTCTGAACAAATATCCTAAAGGTTGGGACCCGGAAGGCATAGGCATCGTATCGACATATATTGGTGGATTTTCTATTGGTTTCTAAAAACAATTTGACAACAAAATGAGAATAAAAATATATAGTGCAGTGCTAAGCTTACTATTATTAGCTTCCTGCCAGAACTCCCTTGATTTATATCCTTTGGCTCAGCCATCGGCTGAAAAATGGTATTCAAACGAAACAGAAATACAACTGGCACTGAACGACCTGTATCGTCTGGACTGGTGGCAATGGGATGAGGACAATACCAGTGTAAATTACTTGTCAGACGATGGCTTTTACCGTCAGGCATTGACACCCATTAAAGCCGGAACCGTAACCAGCCAATGGGATTTCTCTACTACTTTCTGGCGCAATGGTTATAAGGCTATTGCCCGTGCCAATCGTGCTATTGCAGCTTTGAATAGTAATGAAACCAAAGCAAAAGTAAGTCAGGCAAAGTTAGATGTGTATCTGGCTGAAGCCCGTTTTCATCGTGCGGCACAATATGCCAAACTGGTTGATAAATTTGGTGATGTGGTATATACCGATGCAGTAGTAAGTATTGAAGAAGCCTATAAAGTAGGAAGAACCGACAAGAAAACTGTCATTACAAAAATTTATGAAGATTTTGATTTCGCCATCACTAACCTGCCTGTTTCTTATGCAGCATCGGCAGTAAAACGTGTAACCAAAGGAGTGGCATTAGCCTTAAAAGCCCGTTTTGCTTTATATCAGAAAGATTATAGCACTGCAGCTACCGCAGCAAAGGCCTGCATGGATCTTAACCAGTATAGTTTGCACCCGGACTATGGCAATTTGTTTTTGCAAAGTACTAAAAACCCAAAAGAGGTTATTTTCTCGATTCCTCGTTCGTTAGAGCAAAAAATCACACTTGGGCCGACTTCAGATAAAATTACCAGAACCTCGGGAGGCTTTGCAGCTACCAACCCCACCTGGGATTTATTCTGCTCATACCTTTGTACTGATGGCAAGACCATTGATAAGTCTCCATTGTATGACCCTCGCAATCCGTTTAAAAACCGTGACCCACGTTGTACTGCCACTATTGTAGAGTTCGGGCAGACGCATCTAGGTTTTATTTATGATCCTCATCCTAATGCCCTACAAGTGCTGAGATTGAGCAGTAATTCATTGGTAACTAATAACGATAACCGTGTAAATGCCCAGTTTGCTTCTTTCAATGGTCTGGTATGGAAAAAAGGAATTGATGATTCATGGCTGGCAAACGGTCGTTTGATTGAACCTGAGCAAATTATCATCCGCTATGCCGATATTCTGTTAATCTATGCAGAAGCCAGAATTGAGCAGAATCAGATTGACGATTCAGTGCTGGAAGCCATGAACATGGTAAGAGCCAGAGCCTACAAAGTAGTGGCAAGCGCTACAACACTTTACCCGGCTATTACTGAACGTAATCAGGCTGAGCTCCGCAAATTATTGCGCATTGAACGTAGAATGGAATTTGCGAATGAGGGTCTGAGATACATGGATATTGTGCGTTGGAGAATTGCCGGGAAAGTATTAAACCGCCCGATATATGGCATGCTTGACCCCGTTGATTTGAAAGCCAAAGTGGTAGATAAAGGCTTATGGTTCTTTGCAGGCACTCCTACAATAGACGAAGACGGTACACCGGATTTCAGTGCAATGGCTGCCACAGGTCTTATTAAAAACCTGGTACCCACTGCCTGGACTGACCGCCAATATCTATGGCCTATACCAACTGCAGAAATTCAGGTTAATCCGAACATGAAACAAAACGAAGGGTATTAAGCATACCTGTTACCAAAATTTTATTAAAAATGAGAAATTCTAAAGCAATTGTAGCAATTGCCCTGCTACTGGTTTGCCAAACCCTAAAGGCGCAGATTAAAACTTCTTACCGACAGATCAGCGGTATATATCCTCACTTAACTTATTATAACAACGAGGGAGAATGTGGCACTGGAGCAGTAGTGCCCTGGGCAGGTAAATTATGGGTGATTTCTTACGGGCAGCATTTCCCGTTTGGCTCATCAGATAAGCTATATGAAATCAGCAATAACCTTGACCGGGTAGTACGACCTGAGAGTATAGGTGGAACCCCGGCGAACCGTATGATTCATAAGGAGTCTAATCAGTTGTTTATAGGACCTTATGCTATTTCAGGTACAGGCAATGTACGTACTATTCCTTATACAAAAATGCCGGGTCGCCATACAGGCAATGCCCGCCACCTTTTCGACCCTGCTAATAAGATTTATTATGCTACGATGGAAGAGGGTTTCTATGAAGTAGATGTGCATACGCTAGAGCCTAAAATGCTCTATAAAGATGGTAACGTTGACCGTAAAAAAGGTGAAATGGCACAAGAAGCACAGTTATTAGTAGGCGCACATGGCAAAGGGGTATACTCAGGGCAGGGCGTAATGGTATACTCAAATAATGGAGAGGCCAGTCAGCTGGCTCAGAAGCAATTTGATATTGAGTCAGGCTTATTGGCAGAATGGAATGGCAAGGACTGGAAGAATGTACGCCGTAACCAGTTTGTAGAAGTAACAGGTCCGGGCGGTATTTATGGCAATGCTAATCCTGAAACTGACGCTATCTGGGCAACAGGCTGGGACCATAAATCTGTATTGTTGAGTGTAAAAGACGGTGGTAAATGGACTTTTTTCCGTCTGCCTAAGGCCAGCCATAGTTATGATGGTGCGCATGGTTATAATACAGAATGGCCACGTATCAGAGATATTGGTACTGCCGACAAACCTGATTACCTCATGACGATGCATGGCATGTTCTGGCGTTTTCCTAAAACATTTACTTCGAAAAATACCGCTGGGATTCGTCCACGCTCGGCTTATCTGAAAGTAATCGGTGATTATACACGCTGGCAGAATATGCTTGTATTTGGTTGTGATGATTCGGCACAGAAAGAGTTTCTGAACAAGCGCAGAGCTAAAGGTAATATCGAAGGACCGGGACAATCAAATTCTAACCTTTGGTTTACCTCAATTAATCTGCCTGATATGCTGGGGCCAAGTACGGCGCAGGGAGCCATCTGGCTGAATGAAAAAATTGCAGCAAATAGTGTTTCTGAGCCTTTCCTGTTTGCAGGCTGGAAAAAACGCATGGCATGGATTAATAATGCCGGAAGCGAGGATGTAAAGTTTAGCCTTGAAGTAGATGCAACCGGAAACGGCAATTGGAAACCACTTCGCTCAGTATCGGTAAAAGCAGGGCAATCGGCTTCGATAACTTTTGCCGCTACTGAAACAGGTGAGTGGATTCGTGTAAAAAACGATAAGGCTACTACAGCTACTATCAACTTTAATTATACAGATGATAGCCGTTATGTAGCAGCTATGGACAAAATATTTACAGGATTAAGTGCTGCCAATAGTACCAATTACAAAGGCGGACTTCTATATGGCCTTGGTGATAACCGTCATAAACTGGGGGTTTTGGCAGAAGATTTTACTAATGGGAAATTCACAGAAACAGGTTATTATGAATTAGATAGCCTGATGAATCTGGTTAAAAAAGACGATAGCAAAACAGCACAGTTTATCCGTGAAAAATTTGCAGTGCCAAGCAATATTCTGACTATTGATGATGCTTCGGTATTGATAACAGATGATGCCGGAAGAAGATGGAGGCTACCAAAAGGCAATGATGCCTTAACTGCTAAAACCAATAATGCCTCACTAAGAATTTGCAGAGAAGTAGCAACAGAGCGTGATTTAATGAATGCGCATGGTACATTCTATGAATTGCCTGCTGAAAATGCCGATGGCTATGCTAAAATCAGACCAGTGGCATCACATGCGTTTGCTATACATGATTATGCATCTTATCGCGGACTATTAGTTATGACAGGCTTGAATAATCAGACTTTAGCCAGTGAGCATATCATCACCTCAACCGACGGTAAAGCCAAAATATGGGCAGGAACAATTGATGACCTGTGGAAACTAGGTAAACCAGTCGGTCAGGGAGGGCCCTGGAAAAATACGCAGGTATCTGCCAATACTGTATCAGACCCGTATCTGATTGGATTTTATGATAAAAAGAGCCTGAAAATTTCTCATAATTCAAGCCAGCCTGTTACTTTCAGAATTGAAGTAGAGCCTATCGGTCATGGTCCGTGGATGCTTTATAAAGAGGTGACAGTAAAACCAAACGAAACATTTGAGCATACATTCTCTGATTCGTTTCAAGCCCGCTGGATTCGTTTTGCAGCAGATAAAGATTGTCAGGCCACTACCTGGCTGACTTATAAGTAAAAATGTAGATTTGTTTTAAAATATAGTTTTGTTTTAAACTCCCCGGAAATCCTTTTTCGGGGAGTTTTTCATTGTGGGGCGAACTTCCAGTTCGCCCCACAATTTGTTGGTAGTTAAATTCCTCCTATTTTTGTTTCACTATGGAAAAAGGAAACATATCAAAAATCCCCTTACTTAACCCCTCTCAGTTTGATGATTATATCTTCGCTGACTGGAAGCCTATGGTGTCGGGTTTTTATGATAAGTTCCATATAGCAAGGATAGAAAGTTATAAGAATCATTTACGTATTCCGCTGCAACCCCACCGCCGTTCGGTTTTTTTCTTTATTTTTATCACTAAAGGAATAGCCGTCAGAAGTAAAGGACTTACTTTTTATGAAGTAAAAGCTAACGATTTCTTCTGCCTGCCTGCCAATGAAATTACGTCTTTAGAAAAAGTTGAGGATAATACCGAAGGCTTCTACTGCCATTTCCTGCCCGAAATCTTTAACCAACCTCTTATCAAAACCGATATTGCCAAAGATTTCCCTTTTTTTCAATATGCCGGAGAGCCCTTGATACAAGTACGGGAGCCGGAACGCATTATCAGCATATTAGAAATACTGGAGAATGAATACAGGAATAACGATAACGAGCGCTTCGCTTTAATTCCGATGTATCTGATGACCTTGTTTTCGGAATTAAAATATCTGGCACAGCCTAGCCAACAAAATGCTAAAAATGCCGCTACCTTTATTACTCAGCGTTATAAAAATGCCTTGTCAGAATTTATCTACGAAAAGAAATCGGTACAGGAGTTTTCTGAATATCTTTCGGTATCTCCCAATCACCTGCATAAATGTGTAAAGGCTACTATCGGAAAATCGGCGCATGAGCTATTGGAAGATATGCGGATTCTGGAGGCCAAAGTATTATTGAAACAGACCTCCATGAGTATAGGCGAAATAGCTTTCAAATTAGGCAGATTCGACCCCAGTGATTTCAGCCGTTTTTTCAAATCCAAAACAAATATGACTCCCCGGCAATATCGCCAACTCAAGATTGATTGATTCTGCATAGTATAAGATTTTTCCTGCCTATAATTTAATGTACTATATATTGACATTTGTATGGTAAAATTCCTATATATAATTGTATAAATAATAGATATTGTGTACAAAGAACTGTTTCATTCTTTTTTGCCTCAAACATTGAAAGTCGAGCTTCAGGGTGAAATTCTACTGGTAGGCTTAAACCGACCCGAGAAAAGGAACGCCTTTAATGATGAATTGATTTTAGGCATCGAAAAAGTTTTTGAAAACCTGCCCCCTTCGGTTCGTTGTGTAGTCATTTATGGCATTGGTGAACACTTTTCAGCAGGGCTTGATTTATCAGAATTAAAAGAGCGAAACGCTGTTCAGGGTATTCATCATTCGCGTATGTGGCATCGTGCTTTAGAAAAAGTGCAGTTTGGTACTGCTCCTGTTATCGCAGTTTTACACGGTGCCGTAGTGGGTGGCGGCCTCGAATTAGCTGCGGCTTGTCATATCAGAATTGCAGAAGCAAGTACATTTTATGCTTTACCTGAGGGGCAAAGAGGGATTTTTGTAGGAGGAGGTGCATCGGTCAGACTACCAAAACTGATAGGCGTAGCACGTATGACAGATATGATGCTGACAGGCAGGGTTTATAAGGCCGAAGAGGGAGAACGGATTGGTCTGGCACAATACCTGGTAGCAGCAGGTGAAGGCCTGACAAAAGGGAAGGAATTAGCACAAAAAATAGCTAAAAATGCTGAGATGACCAATTATGCGCTGATGCATGTATTGCCGAGAATAGCCGATTCTTCTCAAACCGAGGGACTGGTGATGGAGAGTATGATGGCAGCTATTGCCCAGAGCTCTCCCGAGGCAAAGCAGCGTTTGAATGATTTTCTGGAAGGCAGAGCAAAAAAAGTAGGGGAATAATGCAGGCAGGCTATAAAAATATCGCTTTCGGCCCAACCAGCACACACAAGATTGTGCGGGAAGATGGTATTATTCATTTTCGTCTGCAACAGGATTTAGAACCTGTTCCTGAAAAACTTACCCGCAAACTGGTAGAGTGGGCAGAGAAGGAGCCTCATAAAACTTTTCTTGCATGTAGAGACAAAACAGGGGCTTGGCAACGACTATCATATGCCGAAACTTTGAGTAAAGTACAATCAATTGCTCAATACCTGCTTAATCTGAATTTTACAAGTGAAGAGACTATTGTCATTCTGTCAGAAAACAGTATTGAACATGCTTTGTTAGCTTTAGCAGCTATCCATATCGGTATCCCTTATTCGCCTGTATCACCACCTTATTCTTTGATTTCGCAGGATTTTAGCAAACTAAGGCATTGTCTGGAATTAATGACACCAAAAGTCATTTTTGCACAGAGTGGTACACAATATAAAAAGGCGCTGGAATTAGCCTCATCTTTATGTCCGGATGCCGAAATGATAACGGTAGAAGAAACTACCGGAATTGATTTTGCCCATTTGCTTTCCACGAAACCAACATCAGAGGTAGAGGTAGCTTTTTCAAAAGTTAAACCTGATACTGTAGCCAAAGTATTGTTCACATCCGGCTCAACCGGATTACCCAAGGGAGTGATTAATACCCAGCAGATGTGGTGTACTAATTTGCAACAGATTACTCAGGTTTTCCCGTTCATGTCGGCAATTCCTCCTGTCTTTATTGATTGGTTGCCATGGAATCATACTTTTGGGGGCAATCATAATTTTGGGCTGGCATTATATAACGGAGGCACACTCTATATTGATGAGGGTAAACCAACCGTACAAGGTATCGAAACAACGATTCAGAATTTAAGAGAAATATCGCCAACTGCTTATTTTAATGTACCTAAGGGTTTTGAAATGCTAATTCCTTATCTGGAAAAGGAGCCGGACTTGCGGCAGAATTTCTTTAAAAACCTGCATATGCTTTTTTATGCAGGGGCAAGCCTGGCGCAACCTGTATGGAATAGATTAGAAGAACTGGCAGTAGAAACCATTGGTGAAAGAATACCTATCATAACCGGATTGGGTTGCACAGAGTCAGGGCCATCTGCGATGTTTGCTAATTGGGGAGGGGCTTTTTCCGGACTTCTAGGAGTGCCAGTAGCGGGCATGGACGTGAAAATTGTGCCTGATGGCGATAAACTGGAAGCACGCTACAAAGCCCCTAATGTGATGCGTGGCTACTGGCGGAATGAAGAAGCAAGCCTGAAAGCCTTTGATGAAGAAGGCTATTACAAAACCGGAGATGCGGTTAAATTTCTGGACGAAAACTGCCCTGATAAAGGTTTGGTATTTGATGGCCGGATTGCCGAAGATTTTAAGTTATCAACAGGCACCTGGGTAAATGTAGGTGTGCTAAAAGCAAAAATGATTTCGGCAGGCTCGCCCATTGTGCAGGATGTGGTGCTGGCAGGTTTAGACAAAGAATACGTGAGTGCAATTCTTTTTCTGAATGCAGAGGCTTGCAGAAGGCTCACTAAGTTATCAGAGGAAACTCGTATTCAGGAGGTTTTTCAGCATCAAGCCGTATCAGACTACCTGAGTGATTTTTTATACAGGTTTAACCAGACATCTACGGGTAGTGCAAACAGAGTAGAGAAAATAATAGTAGCCTTAGACCCTCCCTCAATTGATCTGGGAGAAATTACAGATAAAGGCTCCTTGAATCAACGTATTGTATTAAAGCATAGAGCGCATTTGGTAAGTCAGTTATATCAGTAAATATTCAACACTAAATAAAATTTAATACTAATGAACCCTCCTTTCAGAGCCGACCATGTAGGTAGTTTATTACGCACGCCTGCGGTCAAAGAAAATCGTACAAAGTGGAAAAAAGGTGAGATTTCGGCAGAAGAACTGCGTGCCATTGAAGACGCTGCCATTCTGGAAACTGTAAAGAAACTGGAATCAACAGGCATGAAATCAATCACTGATGGGGAGTTTCGCCGTGATTATTTCCATCTTGATTTTCTAAAAGAGTTGGCAGGGGTTTCAGTAACAGGCGGTATAGAAGCAAACCCGAATGCAAAAGTGGCAGAAGACGGTTTCAAGCCTCCGGTATTGAGTGTAACAGGTAAGCTTGAACATGTAAAAGATATTCAGGTTGATGATTTCTTATATCTGAAATCAATAGTAACACAAACGCCAAAAGTAAGTATTCCGTCGCCTACTATGATTCATTTCAGAGGAGGAAGAAAGTCAATAGACATTAATTCTTACCCTGATATGGACGAATTCTTCCATGATTTAGCCAAAGCCTATCGGGAAGAAATTGACCATTTATATAAGGCCGGGCTTCGTTATCTGCAATTGGATGATACCAATCTGGCTTATTTATGCGACCCTAAAATGCGGGCTGCGGCTGCCGAAAGAGGTGAAGACCCTAATGAATTACCAAGAACTTATGCAGCTTTGATAAACTCAGTAATTGACGGCCGTCCGGAAGATTTAACCATTGGTATACACCTATGCAGAGGCAACTACCGTAGCACCTGGTTTGCTGAAGGTGGTTATGAGCCTGTAGCCGAAATTCTGTTCAACGAAATTAATGTAGATGCTTATTTTCTTGAATATGATGATGAACGCAGTGGAGATTTTGCCCCCTTACGCTTTGTACCTGAAAACAAAAATGTAGTGCTGGGTATTGTTTCATCAAAAAGTAAAGAATTGGAGAATATCGATGATTTATGCAAACGCATTGACGAAGCCGCTCAATATATGCCGTTAGAAAACATGTGTGTGAGTCCGCAATGTGGTTTCTCATCTACTCATCATGGCAATGATATGACCCACGACGACCAATGGCGCAAAATTGAATTGGTAGTAAATACAGCTATCAAGGTTTGGGGAGAGGCGTAGGTATAAGAATGTAGTGCTTAATTGAACGTTTATAAATCATTCAATATGAAAAACCTCATTTTTCTGATTCTTTTCGCAAGTATTACTGCTGTGGGGCAGAATATCGCCAGGATTGATTCGGGTAATATTAATGGTGCCCGTTACAGAATTCTCTTTCCGGTTAACTGGAAAGGGAAACTGGTGATGTATGCGCACGGTTACGAATTTAACGGAAGTCCTTTGCAAAGCAAGAGTCCTCAGTTTCTTAAAAGCATGAGCATTTTCTTAGACAGAGGCTTTGCAGTAGCCGCCTCCGATTATCAGTTTCAGGGATTAGCCTTAGCGCAGGGAATAGATGACACAGAAGCTTTACGTAAATATTTTTTCGATAAATATGGCAAGCCTGACAGCACGTTTATGGTTGGTCATTCGATGGGTGGGGGAGTCACATTAGGCATCATGGAAAACTTTGATAAGAATTATCAGGGAGGTTTGCCGCTATGTCCGCTTTCGAGCAGAATCTATCTGCAATGCCGCAAAGAATTTGATATGTATGCAACTTTCAACGGCTTATTTCCTGGCATCGCTACGTCTTTAAATACTATTTTTGATTTGAAAAGCCTGTATCAGTCACAGGATTCAAGAAAAATGTTTGCTAAAGCAATGGATATAAAAAAGGCTATTATAGCTAAGGATTCAGCCCTGGCAGTGGCATTTGCCAAACGATTCGATTTGAAATTTGATGATTTGCCTTTCTCATTATTCTTTAATGAAAACGTTCTGAGGGATATAGCCCAGAAGGCGGGAGGAAATCCTTTCGATAATACCAATACGGTTTATTCTGGTTTTCCTGATAATTTATCAGTAAACCAGAAAGCCGAGCGTCTGGCAGCAACGGTAAATCCTGATGTGGTTTTCAGTAAATATGACCGTTCGGGCAATATCAATAAACCTGTATTATTGGTACATACTATTTACGACCAACTGATACCGCCAACCTATGGCGTAGTAAACTTTGAAAATATGGTGCATCAGAAAGGCAAAGACCAGTATTTTACAGTAAAATATACCAATGGGCAGGGACATTGTGCGTTTTCACCTCAGCAAACAGCTTTAGCCTTTGATGAGTTAAGAAACTGGACAAAAACAGGAATCAAGGCAAAAGCAGGTTTTATGGAGTAAAAGGCATCCTTTATAATGGATTATAAGAAAAGGTCTTAGTAAGCATTTGCGCTTAAAATTTTCCAATCCGATGATAGACATTAACAAAATAATAGCCATAGATGTGCATACCCATGCAGAGGTTTCCTGTTGCCAACCGCATGATGATTACCGATCAGAGTTTGATGTAGCGTTTGCCAGATATTTCAAATCTGACAAACGTCCGACGATTCAGGAAACTGCCGATTATTATCGGGAATTGAATATGGCTTTTGTAATGTTTACGGTTGATTCAGAGTTTAATGTGGGCAAAAGAAGAATACCTAATAAAGAGGTAGCCGAAGGCGCATTGAAAAATGCTGATGTGATGATTGCCTTTGCCAGTATTGACCCCCATAAAGGGCGGATGGGCGCCAGAGAGGCAAGAGATTTAATTGAAAATTATGGTGTAAAAGGTTTTAAATTTCACCCTACCGTGCAGGGTTTTTACCCGCAGGATAAAATGGCTTATCATTTATACGAAGTCATTGCCGAGTATAAATTACCCATGCTTTTTCATTCAGGGCATTCAGGTTTTGGTAGTGGTGTGCGTGGTGGAGGTGGGCTTCGTTTAGAGTATTCGAACCCCATGCACCTGGATGATGTAGCGATAGATTTTCCGGATTGTCCGATTATCATAGCACATCCAAGCTGGCCCTGGCAGGATGAAGCCTTGTCTGTGGCTATGCATAAGCCCAATGTATATATTGATTTAAGCGGATGGTCGCCTAAGTACTTTCCGAAACAATTGGTACAGTACGCAAATACTCTGCTGAAAGACCGGATGCTCTTTGGAACCGACTTCCCGCTGATTACTCCTGAGCGATGGATAAAAGATTTTGATGATGCAGGTTTCAAACCGGAAGTAAAACCATTAATTTTAAAGGAAAATGCAATCCGTTTATTGGGATTACAATAAAACTTAATCTGATACCCCTATTAGCAATTAGTCCTATGAAAAAAGTTTGCCTTAGCCTGCCGTTATTACTATTGTTTTTCTTCAATAGCTATGCCCAATCTACTCCCGAAGCACCCCAACTGGAATTTGTTTGTGAACTGAAAGTAAAACTGAATCCGGCCATAGTTGTGGGTGAAACACCTCATGGTGTTCGTCGCATTATTCCGATTATTGGTGGTACGGTTGAAGGACCGAATATAAAGGCTGAGATATTGAATGGCGGAGCTGACTGGCAGATTGTAAGAAGTGATGGTGTAGCCGAACTGGAAGCTCATTATCAGATGAAAACAGATGATGGCGTAATTATTTACATCAAAAATACAGGCATAAGAGCCGCAAGCCCGGAAGTAGCCGCACGCATTGCGAAAGGTGAGCAGGTAAATCAATCAGAATATTATTTCAGAGCCATACCTAAATTTGAGGCACCCAAAGGCAGTAAATATGAATGGATGAATAACGCCATTTTCATTTGCAAAGCGCAAAGGAATCCTGATAATGTCGGTATTCAGGTGTGGAAAGTGAAGTAAAATCAATCAGCTTATTCAACCCCTAAAACTATGACATTTAACGCCAAAAACCTTATTGATAACTCACCCCTTAGCCGATTGCAGTATGCTACGCTTGTTGTCTGTTTTTTTCTGAATATGCTTGATGGCATGGATGTACTAATCATTTCATATGCCGCACCTGCCATTCAGGAGAGCTGGGGTATAAGCTCTAAGGCTTTTGGTATTGTATTCAGTATGGGGTTGTTAGGCATGACATGCGGAGCCGTGTTCCTGACCCCCGTAGCCGATAGCTTTGGACGAAAAAACATGATAATATTGAGTGCTGCATTAATGGGTGTCATGGTTTACCTTACTTCGTTTGCTACTTCTATTTACTGGTTAGTTCTTTTAAGATTTATCAGTGGCCTGGGTATTGGTAGTATGCTGGCGAGTACTGCCGCACTTACAGCTGAATATACCCCTAATAAAACCAAAGATTTCTGGGTAAGTTTCGTCATATCCGGTTATCCTATTGGGGCGGTTTTAGCGGGCCTGGGCTCCGGTAAAATAATTGAAACCGATGGTTGGCAAAGCATATTTAAGATAGCAGGAGTTGTTACCATCATTTCATTACCCTTTATCTATTTCTTTTTAACTGAATCTTTAGACTTTTATCTAAAAAAACAACCGAAGAGAGCTTTGAATAAAATTAATGACATTCTGTCGAGAATGGGTTTTGAACTTATTGAAGCATTACCTTCATCATCATCAGAAAAACAACGCTCTTCTATACAATCGTTATTGGGAAAAGATAGAAAGATACCAACTTTTCAACTCTGGGTAGCTTTGTTTTTTGCCTTTGCTACTTTGTATTTTCTCACAAGCTGGATACCAAAACTATCGAAAGACGCCGGTTTATCAATGAAACTGGCTATCTATACTGCTACCGTATTCAATGCCGGAGCCTGGTTTGGTATCATGACACAAGGTTATTTATCAACAAAATACGGTCTTAAAAAAACGATAGGTATAATTTTGATTCTGACAGGTGTATTAATGGCAATATTTAAATTATTTATTGGTTCGGATGCGATTCTCTATGTATTTGGTCTCCTGGGCTTTGGTATTCAGGGTGGCTTCGTAGGCTTGTATGCAGTTGCTGCACGCATGTATCCTACCGAATTCAGAACTACCGGTGTAGGCTGGGCTATGGGGATTGGTAGGCTCGGGGGTATTGTTGGGCCTGCGGTTGGGGGTATTCTGATTGGTATGGGTTTGTCTCTGAGTACAAACTTCCTGATATATGCTCTACCAACTATTTGTGCCGGAGTAATGACCTTGTTTATTTCTTCGAAAGATGTGAGTTAATTCTTTGAAAATCGGTAAGCGTGATGTCCGTTTTCTCTAAGCAACCAGTATTTACATTAATCCAGTAAAAAGCTTTGTTAAAAATATTCAACCATGAGCCAGATTATCTATAACTCTTTCGATAGGGAAGTACAACCAGCCTATTTGACTCCCGAATACAAATCAACTATATACCGGGCACCACAAAAACCACTGGTATTGCTCAAGCAATCATTATCCGAACTCACAGGACCTGTTTTTGGCGATTTTAATGTAGGCCCGCTCGACCATGACCTGACAAAAAATACAGCGAAGAACGGCGAACCAATTGGTGAAAGAATTGTAGTGCATGGCAAAGTAATGAACGAAAACGGACATCCGATTCCCAATACACTGATAGAAATCTGGCAGGCTAATTCAGCCGGACGTTACGTACATAAAGTTGACCAGCATGAAGCCCCCCTTGACCCTAATTTTTTAGGAGCAGGACGATGCATGACAGATGCCAATGGCAATTATAAATTTTACACCATTAAACCGGGAGCGTATCCCTGGGGAAATCACTATAATGCATGGCGGCCTAATCATATACATTTTTCACTATTCGGGGCAAATATCACCAATCGTCTGGTAACTCAGATGTATTTTCCGGGTGACCCTCTTCTGGCCTATGACCCGGTTTTTTTAAGTGTGCCTGAGAAAGGCAGAGATTTGCTTGTCTCTAAATTTGATTTAAGCGCTACTGAACCCGGTTTTGCGCTGGGTTATCGTTTCGATTTTGTGCTGAGAGGATATAAGCAGACTCCTTTTGAAACTCTATAATTATTTATCCGTACATTGTAAATGCGACAAACCCCATCTCAAACAGTCGGCCCCTATTTTGCTTATGGTTTAACACCCGAGCAGTATATATATGATTTCAAAAGCCTTGTAGGTAATCAGATGGTCAATCCTCTTGACCATGAAGAAGCCATTACTATCGTTGGTAAGGTATTCGACGGACAAGGAGTGGTTATACCCGACGCCATGATTGAAATCTGGCAGAATGACGGTCAACATCAGCTTTTCGGGCGCTTTGGCACCGGAACAGACCTTCAGAACCGTTTTGTTTTTCATACTGTCAAGCCTTCTTCGATCGACGGGCAGGCCCCGCACTTATCAGTAATTATTTTTATGCGAGGACAGCAGATTCACTCTTATACCCGCATTTATTTTTCAGATGAACCTGAACTGAATAGCAAAGACGAGGCCTTGAATTTAGTGCCTGAAAACAGACGTCACACATTAATAGCAAGCAAGAGCGGTACTACTTATGAGTTTAACATTTATATGCAGGGCGAAAACGAAACTGTCTTTTTTGATATATAAAAAGCAAGATATTTACATTATATGAGTTTATATTCTCAATATTTTTATTCAGAAGAGATCAGTGAATTATTTTCTGATATACAAACCGTAGCCCAGATGCTCCGTTTTGAGGGTGTGCTGGCAATAGCTCAGGCCGGGCAGGGGATTATTCCTGCTGCGCTGGCTGATGTAATTGTTGATTGCTGCCGGACTGATTACATAGATATTGAGAAACTCAAAACAGAAGTAACAGCAAGTGGTAATGCGGCTATTCCGTTAGTAAAACAGTTGACACGCATTGTCAAAAATAATAATGCAGAAGCTTCAAAATATGTGCATTTAGGTGCCACCAGTCAGGATGTGGTAGATACAGCCACAGTGCTACAGATACAGGAATACATAATATGGCTTGATGAAAGACTGGATATTCTTTCTGAACTATTGATTTCCCTTACTAAAAAACACAGGCAGACTTTAATGGTGGGTCGTACACTGCTTCAGCAGGCGCGCCCAATCACTTTTGGTTTAAAAACGGCTAACTGGTTGCAGAGTATTGAAAGAACAAAAGCCCGTATCAAAAGTGTGGAAGAGAGGATTCTGGTGATACAATTGAGTGGCGCAGTAGGAAGCGGTAACAATTATCTTCCGAAAGAAGTACAACAATCTGTTGCCGAAATGCTTGAACTGAACTTTGCTTTCTCGTGGCAGTCTCAAAGGGATAATATGGCGGAGTGGGCTGTTGTTCTGGGTATATTGGTGGGCAGCCTGGGCAAGATAGCCAGAGATATTTCTTTATTGATGCAGACCGAGGTAGGCGAGGTCTTTGAAGGGGCAGCCGAAGGCAGGGGAGGATCTAGTACGATGCCTCATAAACGGAACCCGGTAACATGTGCGGCCATTCTGGCTAATGCCAACCGTGTACCTCATTTAGTGGCCTCTATATTATCAGGTATGCCTCAGGAACACGAACGTTCTGCCGGGCTATGGCATGCAGAATGGGAAGTAATGACTGACATTATGATGCTAACGGCAGGAGCGGTTGAAAGAGCTATTGAATTACTGAAAAATCTGGAAGTTGATGAGAAACGAATGCTTGTAAATCTGGACTTGACAAAAGGCCTGGTGTACGCTGAAAATGTGTCACTGGCCCTTGCACCTAAAATAGGAAAAACGCAGGCACATGAACTGATAGAGAAAGCATGTAAACAAGCAATTGCCCAACAAAAGCATTTGAAAGAAATTTTGTCTGAAATGTCTCTGGATTTACCTAACTTGGAAGACCTATTTATGCCTGTGCATTCAATAGGCAATAGTTTAGATATCATTGACGAAATTTTAGATAATCTTTCTAATCACTGACACGCAAATGAAAACAAATTATAAGCTTCAGGGTACACCCAATAGTCCGGTGTTGATATTTTCTAACTCCTTAGGTTCTGAAATGATGATGTGGGACGAGCTGATTCCCTACTTACTACCCTATTTCAGAATATTGCAATACGATACCCGTGGACATGGTGGTAGTGAAACACCCGCAGGGCGCTATACCATTGAAATGCTAGGCGAGGATGTGATAGACCTGATGGATGATTTAAAAATTGAAACCGCTTACTTTTGTGGCCTTTCAATGGGAGGCTTAATCGGACAATGGTTAGGGCTGAATCACTCTGAAAGATTTGAAAAGATGGTGTTGAGCAATACAGGTGCAAAAATAGGAGATAATGAGCGCTGGAATAGCCGGATTGATATTATTACAAAACAAGGCATGCAAGCCATTGTGAATGAAACAATGGAACGCTGGTTTACTGAAGATTTCAGACGCCATAACCCAAAGCGGGTAGCAGAAATTAAAGCCATGTTTCTTAGGAATAGCCCTGTTGGTTATACTAATTGTTGTGCGGCTGTCAGAGATGCGGACTTCAGAGAAAAAGTACTCAATATTCCGGTAGAAACCCTGATTATTACAGGTGTTGAAGACCCTGTAACGGATGTAGAGCAAGCGGAATATCTGGCTAATAAAATACCATATGCTCATCTGAAAGTGCTACACGCGCGGCATTTATCAAGTACTGAAATACCCAAGGAATACGCGCAGGTATTATTGGATTTTCTGGTAGGAGATACAAATTATGCCAGAGGCATGCACGTCAGACGGACTGTATTAGGCAATGCTTATGTAGACAAAGCCAATGAAAAAATCAATTCTTTTAATACAGATTTTCAATCATTTATTACCAATTATGCATGGGGCGAAATCTGGACAAGACCTAATTTATCGAAACACAGCAGGAGTCTGGTTACTTTGGCTATGCTGATTGCCCAGAACAGAAAACCGGAATTTAAACTGCATTTGAGAGCCGCATTAAACAATGGTGTTTCGGTAGTTGAAATTAAGGAAATAATTCTGCAATCGGCAGTTTATTGCGGGGTTCCGGCAGCCAATGAGGCTTTTGCAGCAGCGCAGGAGCTATTTAAAGAAATAGGCATTGTTTATGAAAATACTTAAAACGCAGATTGGTATTATTGGCGCAGGTCCCGCCGGATTGACACTGGCTTTACTATTGCGTCAGCAAGGCATAGAAGCTATTATTATTGAAAACAGAAGTCGTGAATACGTGCAGGCTCGTGTAAGGGCAGGTTTATTGGAGCAGAATACAGTTGATATTTATAAAAGCCTTGGAGTAGCTGACCGACTTTTAAAAGAAGGGCAGGAACATCATGGTGTTTATCTGAGTTTTGACGGACAGCGCATCAGAATACCGTTTGGAGAGCTGACAGATGGCAGAAACATAACGATTTATGGGCAACAGGAAGTAGTAAAAGACCTGACGGATGCTTGGATAAGGGGGGGAGGACAGATTTATTTTGAAACTCCTGCCTCGAAAATTGAAGATTTTGAAACAGATAAGCCGAAAATTCATTTTGAAGACGAAGGAGAAGAAGGTATTCTGAATTGTGATTTTATAGCTGCCTGCGATGGTTTTCACGGAATAGGGCGTAAGACTTTACCACCTGATATTTATAAAGAATATTCTGTTACTTATCCTTTCAGTTGGCTGGGGATCCTGGCACATGTTGCGCCTTCAACTGATGAACTGATTTATGCTTACCACGAGAGAGGATTTGCCCTGCATAGCCTACGCTCTGATAAAATCAGTCGACTCTATATACAGGTGGATAATGATGACCATATTGAAAACTGGCCTGATGAAAGAATCTGGGAAGAATTAGCGATTCGCCTCGGAACGAAAGGCTGGACTTTAAAAACCGGACCTATTTTTGAAAAAAGCATTACCCCGATGCGTAGCTTTTTTACTGATAATATGCAATCAGGCAGGTTGTTTCTGGCAGGTGACGCCGCCCATATTGTACCACCAACCGGAGGTAAAGGATTAAACCTGGCAGTAGCCGATGTAAAACATCTGGCAGATGGATTTAAAGAATATTATCAAAGAAACTCAATCAAGGCATTAGATAATTATTCAGCTACAGCTTTAAAAAGAATCTGGCGGGCACAGGATTTTTCTAATTTTATGACTACGCTCTTTCATAAGCAGGACGAACACGGGTCATTCTCCTATCAATTACAAAAAGCAAAATTCGATTACATAAGAGTATCCAAAGCCTATGCCACAACTATAGCTGAAAACTACGTAGGCTTACCGTTTGAGGCTTTTGAATAGAAAAGATATGAAGCAGGTTCCGATTATTGATATACATACAGCCGCCCGTATGGTAAAGGAGGGCGACACGCTTTTACAAGGTGGATTTGGCATGACAGGCAACCCCGTACATCTGATGCATGCTTTGGCTGAATCAGGTACTAAAAACCTGACTTTTATTGGCAACAATGCAGGTGAGGTAGGTTTAGGTGGCGGAAGATTATTAAAAAACGGTCAGCTAAAAAAACTCATAGGGTCGTTTTTTACCTCTAACCCTGATGCGGTAAAGGCCGTTCAGGCAGGCCTGATAGATTATGAACTTTTACCACAAGGTACACTGGCTGAAGCGCTTAGGGCAGGAGGTGCCGGGATAGGGGGTTTTTATACGCCTGCCTCGGCAGGAACATTGATAGCGAAGGGGCGTGAAACCAAAGTAATAAATGGAGTAGAGCAGGTATTTGTGAAAGGTTTGAGAGGTAATGTGGCTTTTATAAGGGCATGGCGGGCAGATACCGCAGGCAATCTGCAATACCGCATGACGGAGCAGAATTTTAATAAAGCTATGGCCACAGCTGCCGACTTAGTAATTGCTGAGGTAGAAGAAATTGTTCCGGTAGGGGACATCCAACCTGAGCATATTCATACACCCGGTTGTTATGTTGATTATCTCGTACAGGCAACTCTGACTTTGGACGATCTGGGTATGTCGGCTTCTGTTTCTTCGTCCAAAAAAGTGGATGAGGTCCGTATGAATATGGCATGGCGGGCTTTGGCTGAACTGAAAAAAGGTGATGTGGTGAATCTGGGCATTGGGATTCCGACTTTGGTTGCTGATCTGATAACCGAAGAACACGGTATTATTCTGCACACCGAAAATGGAATGTTAGGCGTGGGTCCTGTACCTGCCGATGGCGGAGGTGCCATGGATTATCCGGTCAATGCAGGGAAAATACCTGTCACGGCATTGAAGGGCAGCAGTTATTTTGATAGTGCCGACTCGTTTGCCATGATTCGGGGGGGGCATATTGATGTGGCTATTATGGGTGGTCTGGAAGTAGATGAAGCCGCTAACCTGGCAAATTGGGCAGTACCGGGCAAACCATTATTGGGAGTAGGTGGTGCCATGGATTTAGCCAAAGGAGCCAGACGTCTGATTATCACCATGACTCACGTTAATCCTGATGGGTCACCTAAAATTGTGCCTGCCTGCACTTTGCCTTTAACGGCTTCAGGCGTGGTGAATTTAATTATTACCGAACTGGCTGTTTTTAATTATTCTGATGACCGGTTAACGCTGATAGAACTAATGCCCAATGCTACTTTAGAAGAAGTAAGAGCCAAGACAAGTGCAGATTTTATCGAAAAATTAAGTACAAATCCATGAAAGAAGCCTATATCATAGATGCCATTCGCACACCAATCGGCAGTTTCGGCGGAAGTTTATCACCCGTCAGGGCTGATGATCTGGCAGCCATTCCTATCAGAGAATTGTTGAAAAGAAACCCGACAGTTTTGCCGGAGGCCATTGATGATGTTATTTTAGGCTGTCATAATCAGGCCGGGGAAGACAACCGCAATGTGGCAAGAATGGCATTATTGTTGGCTGGATTACCTTATACAGTCCCTGGCGAAACAGTCAATCGTTTATGTTCATCGGGTATGTCGGCTGTGATTCATGCCAACAGGGCTATCAAAGCTGGTGACGGCGAAATAATTATTGCCGGAGGTATGGAACACATGACACGTGGCCCCTGGGTTATCTCCAAAACATCAAAGCCTTTCGGTAACGATGCCCAGATGTTTGATTCAAGCTTTGGTTGGCGATTCATTAATCCAAGAATGCAACAATTGTATGGCACCGACGCAATGGGGGTAACTGCTGAAAATCTTGTTGAGTTGTATAATATCAGCCGTGAAGATCAGGATTTATTTGCCCTGCAATCTCAGCGGAAAGCATTTGCTGCCCAACAAAAAGGCATTCTGGCAGAAGAAATCATTGGTGTTGAAATAGCCGACAAAAAAGGAAATATAAACCTCTTTGATAAAGACGAATTCATCAAAGGCAATACGACACTGGAAGTATTAGCCAAACTAAAGCCAGCCTTTAAAAAAGAAAACGGCACAGTAACCGCGGGCAATTCTGCCGGACTTAATGATGGTTCAATAGCAATGCTGATAACCTCAGAACAAGCTATAAAATCATATAACCTCAAACC
>CALRLN020000025.1:0-23047 GCA_943368675.1 Chitinophaga pinensis
GACCATGATGTTGAAAGTGTAGTCTCCGGCTATATCGGCTGAGAAATAGAAGTCACCTGACCAGGGGCCATTAGTATTCTTCGAGATAGTAACGCTTTCGCCCGGTGCTATGCCCGAATTATGAACCATACTCCAGATAGTGTATTTCTGTCCTTGTCCGGTAATGTCAATTTTCAGAGAAACAACATTGCCTTTTTTTACTGAATCTTTGCCATTATTTTTCACCTCTACATAATAACGGGAACCTTCACGCACATAAGGAGAACTATTATCTAAACGCAAATTGGTGATAAGTAAATCAATGCCATTGGCAGGCGCAGGGAGTGCTTTAGGTGCATCTTTGGCAACCGAAGCAGATGTGCTGCCATGATTCATTGCTGAGTGGTCGTGATTCATCGGCATGGCACTAGTATTGCTTGTCAGTTTATTCAGGTATTTTTTTAATAGAACTGACTTATGGCTTGTTAAGGCAACTGCAAAGGCATCAGGCAACCAACGATCGTTACTTTCGGTCGCTTGCTCCATACGAGTTAACAAGGCTTGTTCAGAAGCAGGAGTAAGGGGTAATTCACTCAAAGCCAGAACGGCGTTTAACACAATAACAGGTTCTTTGCTGTTTAGCAAGTCATTCTGCAAAATTACATCTACAGAATTTTTTGTATCAGGTAAAACCTGGATGGCGTTTTTCTGAACTGCCCATGAAGGGTGCTTCAAAGCGCCGATTACTGCCTGTAATGCTTCGTTGTTGTTATCAATAGCGCCCAAACCTTTTAAAGCCCAAAGCGCATGAATAGCAGCGGGGTTTAATCCGATTTCGTCTACTGACTGGTCTTTTACCAGTGCTATTAATGCAGGAACCACATCAGTTTTGCCTCGTTCTACCAATAATCTTTGCGCATGGCTCCTCCAGAACATGTTAGTGTTTTTCAAAGCGCTGATCAACTCATCAGGACGATCTTTGCTTAGTGACAGAGGTGTGTATGCCGGGGCTTCTTTCCAGCCTACTCTATAAATACGGCCATGAGTAAAATCACGTAAGTCGGTTTGGTAAGCATTACCCAGACCATTATCAAAGCCTTTTGGCACAGGGTTATGCTGAATAATGAAACTGTACCAGTCGGCCACCCAAACGGCACCATCCGGCCCTACTTCGGCAAATACCGGAGAGAACCATTCATCGGCACCTGCCATCAGGTTAAAGGCATCTTTATCTTCATAGTTGGTACCTTTTTTCTCCATCAGGTTCTGGTGTACTATATGACCTGTTGGCTCTGATACGAAAGCAACCTGATTCCAGTAGTTTTTAGGAAATGCCCGTGCTGTATAGAAATTATGCCCTGCTGCAGCTGTGAAGCCACCAAAAACATCCACCTGTCTTACTTTTTCTGTAATTGGTTTCATGTCTTTATGGGTATCTGTCGAGCGGCTGCCATTATCTGTATTGAAACCCGGATTCAGGAAGTTTCTGTGCGGAATAGCCATGTACCAGCCGTGTGCATTGTTGGCAGTAGAGCCGAATACATCACCTGCTTCGTTGAAACCCATCCCCCAGGTATTATTAGATGTACTGGTTACCCATTCCATTTTCGAACCGTCTGGTTTGAAGCGGAACAATGCCTGACCGAATTTAAGACTATCGGCAGTGCCGACCTTACCCTTAAAGCCTGAATATCCAACGCAGCCCCATATCCAGTTATCAAAGCCATAGTGCAGGTTTGAAGGGCCTGCATGGGTATCACCTGTGCCGAATCCTGAGAATAAAATCTTCTTTTCATCTGCTTTATCATCACCATCGGTATCTTTCAGGAAAATCATGTGAGGTGCCTGTGATACAATTAAACCGCCATTGGCAAATACCATCCCTGTCGGGATACTCAGTCCCTCGGCAAAGCGGGTGAATTTGTCGGCTTTACCATCTTTATCGGTATCTTCACAAATCAGAATAAAGTCGCTGCCGCCAGTATCTTTGCGCTCGTTTGGATAATCTTTGGTTATCAATACGTACAATCTGCCTTTTTCGTCCCATGACATCGCAATCGGGTGTTGCACATTAGGCTCTGCCGCAAACAAATCCAGTGTAAAATCAACAGGTACCTGGATATGTTTCATTGATTCTTCCGGCGAAAGCGCAAATTGCTGCAATTGTACACCCGGACGTTTTTCATAGTTTGGCAATTTAGCCTCTCTGTATTCAAATGGTTTGGGATTCAAGGCTGCATGTGCCGACCTTGCCCCTTCATCAACAGCCCAGATGATACCATTATATAATAATTGCTGAAAGGCGCGATTGCTCCAGGTATTATCATCGTGCCCGTAGGCAGTATAAAACACACGGCCTTTGCCATAAGTGCGTGTCCAGGTATATGGCTCAATATTAGTTTCAGGACGGTCTGCTTTCTGGTCTGCTTTAATCTCACGCACCATTAACACGTTATTATCCGGTTGCAATTGGCTATGAAGATAGGTTTCGTCATAAGATTTGATTGTTGGTAAATCTTTTACTATCAGGTGTGTTGGTAAAACAACTTTAGCCTGTATAGTATCAAGTTTATGTCGCCAGAATTGCCCGCCTACCAGTTTTACATACTCTGGTGAGTTGCGGAAACAGAAAGAGGCGCAGTGAATAGGTAGAATCCCTTTACCGGATGCTACGTAATCCAACAGGGCCTTTTCTGCCGCAGGAGTAATCTCGTCCCAGTTAGCGTAAATCATCAGGGCATCATATTTTGCCAGATTCTTAGGGTTGATGTCTTCCAGATGATCGGTATAAGTAAAGTTGACACCTTTTGCTCCCAGCGCTGCCATCAATGTAGGAAGCCTTTCTACGGGACGATGATGTCCGTTATCGCCTAAGAACAAAATTTCCAGACGACGGCCTTTTTGTGCCTGAGCGCCTTGCCAAAGCAAGACAAGCAAGAGTATTATCGTTTTTTTCATAAGAATTTTAGATAGCAGAGTTTTAATTACTCTTAGTGATAGGCGTAAGCAGAAGGGCGAAACAGTGTTCCGCCCCAATATCAATATTATACGTTGTGAAAGTCGGGCAGGTAAATGATTTTACCGCCTTGCATGGCAGATTCGTGTGCTAAGATGCCTACGCTCGTCCAGTTAGCCGATTGCGCTGCATTCGGGAATGGCTCACGGTCTTCAACAAGTGCCATTAAAAACTCATGCGCTAAATGCGGGTGCGAACCACCGTGACCAGAACCTTGCGTAAACGATAAGTGATTGTTTTCGCCTAAATCATATACGCCTTTGGTTGTGAAATCCTGAATACCTTCAGGTAGTAAATGCGCATAGTCTTTTACAGTTACTTTTTCCGGAATCTCATGTTCAGGTTTTTTGGCGGTATGGATGATATGTTCTTCATGTTCCACCAATGCCCACTCAAAAGATTTTTTAGAACCATATACTTCAAAACTTTCTCTGTACTGGCGGGCCACATCAAACAATGAACGATATACATAGGCACTTAAATCACTGTCTTTGAATTTGATATGGGCAGATTCAACCGCAAAAGGTGAATTATGAATCTGAGCCAGTTCTTCACGGATAGTGCCAGAGCCAAAGCATGAAACGTATTCGGCTTCCAGTTTTAATAAACCTGCCACCGGGCCAACACAGTGAGTGGCATAGTGCATAGGAGGCAAACCCGGCCAGTAATCAGGCCAGCCGTCCATATCCTGCTGGTGGCTTGCTTTCAGGAACTGTACTTTGCCTAATTCTCCTTTCTCGTATAACTCTTTGACAAACAAAAATTCACGGGCATACACCACCGTTTCCATCATCATGTATTTCTTGCCTGTTTCTTTCACGGCTTTCACAATCGCCATACAGTCGTCAACCGAGGTAGCCATTGGCACAGTACAAGCTACATGCTTGCCCGCATACAAGGCTTTCAGACTTTGCTCAGCATGATTCGGGATGGGGGAGTTGATATGTACCGCATCAATATCCGGGTCTTTGAGCAATTCGTCGTAATCAGAATATCTTTTTTCGATACCGAAGGCATCACCAATCTGATTGAGTTTTTCTACATTACGCTGGCAAATGGCATACATATTAGCATTTGGGTGGCGCTGGTAGATAGGAATAAACTCAGCACCAAAGCCAAGCCCGACGATAGCAATATTGATTTTTTTTGACATGGTTTAATTGTTTTAGGTTAGCGTCAAATCCGTTCAAAATAAAATTCCGCTTTAATAGGGAATACTCGGTGTACCGGGATTTTCGGCAAGACTATTTTTTAAAAAACTAAGACTATCTTTCATTAATTGTGTTTCTGAATCAAACATTTTGCGCCAGATATTGGCAACTGCCAGTTTCTGACTGAAAGCCTCTACTGATAACCATCCATCATATTTGATTTCGTTCAGGGCCTTGAAAACATCTTCCCAGTTCACATTCCCTGTGCCAACAGTGCTGCGGTCGTTCTCTGAAACCTGTACGTGTACGAGATGCTTTGCTAATTTCCTGATGGCATCACCCAGATTTTTTTCTTCTATGTTGGCATGAAAAGTATCAAACATAATCTTACAAGCCGGATGGTCAATATCTTCAACGAGTTTAATCAATTCATCACTTGACGATACCAGGTAGCTTTCAAAGCGGTTGAGGTATTCAAGCCCTAAAGTGATACCGAAGCTATCGGCGTAGTCGGCCAATTCTCTCAGATTATCTACTGCCCATCGCCATTCCTGTTCTGAAGCAGGCTGGCCTGTAAATTGACCTAATGCCGAGTGATACGGGCCATTCAATAAATTTGCTCCTAATACCATTGCACAATCAACTGCCAGTTTATTACGCTCCAGAGTTGCTTTTCTCATGGCAGGATCAGGGCTTATCTGGTTAAAATCAGGGCCACAAATGGTTACTGCAATTCTGTCCAGTTCTAATTCATCCAGTTTTTCCCGCCACTTATACCAGTGGGTTGGGTCTGTGTCAAAAATAGGTACTTCAACCCCATCAAAACCAAGCGCTTTTATTTGTTCCAATACCGGAAAAAGACTCTCGTTAATTTCTGTTCCCCACAAAAGGAGATTCATTCCAAACTTCATACAGATTTTCTTAAATTTTCACATTACAAAACTATCTTAAAATAGTACAAAAAAGTAAGCCTAATTTTACTGATGCTGACTGTATTTTGACTTTATTTGTTTTTATATTTAAATTTATGGTTAAAATTCAGAATAGTAACTCATGAAGCCTCTGCTTAAAAAATCGGTCGAAAGTGCTGTATATTCCTTTACATTAAAGGAATTGATTGAGCCTCATTTTGACCCGAACTGGCATTTTCATCCGCATTATCAATTATTCACGGTGCTGGAAGGGAGGGGTACAAGGTTCATCGGAGACAATATCAGGCATTTTGAAGCAGGAGATACTGTTTTTCTGGGGCCGAATATCCCGCACCTCTGGCAAAGTGACCGAGCCTATTTTGAACATAATTCAGCTTTAATTACGCATGGGATTGTTATTTATTTTACTGAGGATTTTCTGGGAAATGGATTTTTTGAAAAAAGTGAAATGCACAACCTGAAACAACTTTTGGAAAGAGGGGAGCGGGGATTGGATATATTGGGTGCTTCCAAAGAATATATAAGACAAGGTTTACAGGAATTACACCAGGTTGAAGGTTTTGAGCGGGTATTGAAATTTCTGTCGATGTTGCATCATTTGTCTCAATCTGCCGAGTATGAGTATATTGCCAGTTTTGGCTATGTGAATACGCACAAGGTCTCAGAAACAGAACGTATGCAAAAAGTACATGAGTATGTGATGAAGCATTTTAAAGAAGAAGTTCGTTTAAGCGAACTGGCTTCGTTAGTCAGCATGAGCGATTCGGCTTTTTGCCGATACTTTAAGAGCCGCACCAACAAACCGTTTTTTGATTTCATAGCCGAGATTCGTATCGGTCATGCCTGTAAATTGCTGCATGAAGGTAATTTGAGTATTACCCAGGTAGCGTACGAGAGTGGTTATAATACGATTTCTAATTTTAATCGTCAGTTTAAGGAGATAACCGGAAAAACGCCGCTTCTGTATCAGAAAGAATATACAATGGGGATCAGGTAGTTTTACCGCATAATAAAAAATTCAGCAATTAAGCTTTTCATATCCGGACATACGGTATATTTGTGAAGGGTGAGTGTAAAAATGATGTTTTTCCGAAAGGGGAAACATCATTTTTTTTAACCTTAGTTTCAAAACCTCTATTATTTACTTATGAAACGACGCTCATTCCTTGGTCTGGCCGCTTCCGGTGCCATTCTGCTCAATCAATCTTCCTTTGCACATACTGTTAAACCTTCTAAGGTGGTCATTTTAGGGGCGGGTTTTTCCGGACTTTCGGCTGCTTTGACGCTTTTTGACAAGAAAATAGATTTTGTGATTCTGGAATCACGCAATCGGATTGGTGGCCGGGTTTTTACCCATAAAATTGATGAACAGGCAGATTTAAGAGTGGAGTTAGGGGCTGAATGGGTAGGGGAGTCTCACGAAGAAGTAAAGAAACTCTGCGAGCGTTTTAATATTCAGTTGAACGATAATCGTTTTGATACTGATTTGTATTTCAGAGGCAAATACAGCAAGGTAAATAAATGGGATTTTGATGCAGAATGGAAGAAGAAACTGGAAGGTTTGCTGGAATCGTTCAAAAATCTGAATGCTGAACAACAGAAGCTATTTGACCGTCTGGATTGGTGGAGGTACCTTGTTAATAATGGTATACCGGAAAATGACCTTTATTTCCGTGAACTACTGGATAGTACAGATTTTGGCGAGAGCATCAGGCATGTATCTGCCTATGCAGCTATTGGTGAATATGCTTATTCGAGCAAGAAGAATGAGATGGATTTGAAAATGGAGGGCGGAAATAGCACTCTTGCCAATAAAATTGCGGACCTGATAGGCAGAGATAAAATACTAATGGAGCATCATGTGGATGCCATTGTTCAGAAAGGTAAAGGGGTAAGTGTAAAATGTGCTAATGGTAAAACTTTTGATGCTGACAGGGTTATCTGTACAGTACCGACATTTGCTTTGAGTCAGATTAATTTTTTTCCGGCACTACCAAAATCAAAATTACATGCATTAGATGCGCTGCAATTTGCACGCATCAATAAATGTGTCGGCCTGTTTAGCCAGCGTTTCTGGAAACGCGAAGATTTTGACATGATTACCGATACTCCTGCACATTATTTCTATCATGCCACCAAAAACCAGCATCATACCAAAGGTGCGCTTACTTCTTATAGCATTGGAGAAAAAGCTGATATGTTTGGCTGGCATGGGGACGATTACCGCAGACAGACCCTCATAGATTCTATCAGACCTGTGGGTGATGCCCGTAATTATCTGCAAAAAACGATTAATTATAACTGGGGACAAGACCGCTACTCTAAAGGCGCTTATGCTATTTATGGAACAGGGCAATGGTTTACGATACAACCTGAATTAAAAAAGCCTCATCTGAACGTCCATTTTGCAGGAGAGCATCTGGCGGAATGGCAGGGCTTTATGGAAGGGGCTATCGTATCTGGTCGTGATGCCGCATTGGAGGCTATCAAATAATAGTATTTAAACGCCACTCATGCGCCCGCCATCAACCGGGATGCTAGCACCATTAATAGAACCTGCCGCAGGCGAACATAAAAAGGCAATCACTGCGCCTGTTTCCTCGGGCGCAGTGAACCTACCGATTGGAATATCTTTGATTAAATCTTTCTCAACGGCTTCAATACTTTTATTAGTTGCCTTAGCGCGTGTTTCGTTGACTTTCTCTAACCGGGCTGTAGTAGTATAGCCGGGCAATACATTATTAGTGGTAATACCGTATTTGCCCAATTCTTTAGCCATTGATTTTGCCCAGTTACCCATCGCTCCGCGAATGGTATTAGATACTCCCAGACCGACAATCGGTTGTTTCATTCCTACTGAGGTAATATTCACAATCCGGCCAAAGCCTGCTTCTTTCATGCTGGGAACTACTGTCTGTGCAAGCAATTGCGCTGAAACAATATGCTCATTAAAAGTTTGGGTAAACTGTGCAACATCAGCCTCTATAATCGGTCCGCCGGAAGGGCCACCCGTATTATTTATGAGGATATGTACTTCGGG
Organism: Chitinophaga pinensis; assembly: GCA_943368675.1. Lineage (GTDB taxonomy): Bacteria > Bacteroidota > Bacteroidia > Cytophagales > Spirosomataceae > Emticicia. Next base: position 8,119 of record CALRLN020000025.1, read on the forward strand.
ATATTTGGCTAAGTATCGGTTAATCTTGGGTTTTACCTGCGCAGTTTTAGAAAAATCAATGACAAGATAGCGGTGTTTCTGGTTTTTCTTGCGGGGCAATTCCTTTACCACTTCTTTCAACTTATCTTCATTACGAGCCACTAATGTAATATTGGCACCTAATAAAGCTAATTCGATGGCTGCTGCCTTACCTATTCCCTGTGTGCTACCGCAAACTAACGCAGTTCTGCCTGTCAAATCCAGATTCATGAATTATGTGTTTTTGGCAAAGTTAGGGAATTGCGCCCCTAGCCCCTAAAGGGGGACATTAAAAAATTCAGACAATACTCTACTCATGCGAAAGCAACTCCCCTTTAGGGACGGTCCGTCGCGTGGCCGGGGGCTAAACTTTTCAGCACCTTCACTACTTCCCCTTTTACATCCGGGTCAACTTTATCTTTATTAAATTCGAGCAAATCAATGGCTTTTTGTTTTTGCTGATTGGCATTATATGCTTTAGATAAAGCAATAATCATTAAATGATTTTCAGGGTAAGTTCTCAGTAGTGATTCAAAATACAGAACCGCATCTTTGGTATTACCATCACTAGTTAATTTCTCCCCGAGTGCTATAAGCTTATTGTAGTTGATATAAGTCAGTTCATAGTCATCCTGAGCCTTTTCAGTCTTTACATATTTCTCAAACTGATTCATCGCCTTTTTTGTACCTACCTTCTGAATCAGCGAATCAACATAAGTAGAGATTTGCTTTTTGTCTACGTTGAGTGGCTTTACTCCTGCAAGAACCTTTTCTAAATATGCAGTTGAATTGACATAAGCAATTCGTTCACCTGTTTTAACATCTAATTGACTATTTGAGAAAATACCAACCAATTGACCATTTTCATCCAGAATTGGAGAGCCGCTTGCTCCACCCAGAAAAGCTGTTCTTATGGTGGGATCATTAAATTTTATGTAGACGGTGTTACCAGATTTCTTACTGATATATCCATCTGCCGTTAATGTTTTATCAAACCTATACGGATTCCCTGTCAGATATACCTTATCGCCAACCTTTACAGGTTTGTCTCTTAATTTAACTGGCTGAATATTGGGTGAAACGTATTTAGTAGTAAAAACTAACCAGTCGCGTTGCAAAACACCATTTTCAGGGCCATTAAAAAGTTTTTCGTTTGGGTCTTCATTAATCAGACGGTCAATAATCACCGAATCTTTAGGGTTGTGCTTAGGGTACATCTTCCATGTTTTCAGATGGTCGTTGATGTAAACTTTGTCAGAAGCCTTATTTCTTGCTACCCAGATAACATGTTTGGCCGTAATGGCAAAGGTGTCTTTTCCGGTGTCTAAGAGAAAACCACTGGCGGCATAAGTAATCGTAGGGTCTTCGTATTTATTGCCGTTTTTATAAGTAACATCGTTTACCAGGGCAATCTGAGGCCATTGTTCTTTTGGTTTCTGTACCCAGGGTTCTTTTACCTGTCCAAAACCAAAGAAAGGCACAAAGAAGAATATGAGGTTTATTTTTTTCACGTGATACTTGCTTAATTAATCGCTTTGTTAAATACCAGATTCATGGTAAGCTTAATATTATTCGGAATCAAATCGTCTTTCATCTGTGATAAAAAACTATAAGATTTATAAGTGATGCCCCACATAGTCCGGTCAATTGTAACGGCTGCCTGAGCTTTTAACTGAGCACCATCTGTACTGATAATGGCCGGAAAAGTAATTACATTGCTGATACCTTTTAAGGTAAGGTTGCCTGTAATGGTATATTCATTAGGCCTGGCAGTAGGAACCATTTTTGTAATAATAAAAGTAGATAGAGGGAAACGCATAGTTGAGAAAAAATCATCGGAGTGTAGATGTTCTACTACACCTTTATTGCTTTCTCCGGTTTTCGGATTGACACTGTTGATACTTTTCATGTTTAGCACAAACTTGCCTCCTTTTGCTTTTCCGGTCGCAGAAGTTACTAAAGTACCGGAAGTTAATTGTATAGTTCCTTCATGAGGCTTACCAACCAAAGGAACGTCCTGCCAGATAAGCTGACTTTCTTTATTAACTACTTCATAAGTAATATCAGCAGCAGGTTTGACCTGTGAGAATGTTGAGTAGGAAATTAAAAATAATACGATAAATAGCTTTTTCATTAATAATGTAGTTTTAAGCATTTTTTGTGGTGCGAACCGCACGACGTTCGTGTCCCGTTCGCTGGGAATTTTTATTGATAATATGCCACTTTCAAAGTAAACTCTGGTGTCAGGAGAACTGCGAACTGGAAGCGGCCGTCGCCCGGTTCGCGCCACAAGAGTTTATTTAACCAAAATTTCATTATGAGGCAGCGCATACTGTTTGTCTAAAGTAAGTAATACAATCTGATCTCCTTTTTTGCATTGTGATAATACTTTCTGTACATCTACTTTCATGAAATCTTCTTTCGAGAACAGGGTAATGGTCTGTGTTTCTTTTTCTTTAATTGCTACTTTGAAAGGTATTCTGTCAACTGCTTTACTTTCCTTTGGAGATAAATCGACGGTATTCACAGTTAAATCTCCCGTGGCTTTCAGGGAAACCCCATTTTTATAGCCTGTATTGGTATACTTGTCTACTATCATTTTGCTACCTAAAAAGGCAGCTGAGCAAATGTGTTGACTAAAAGCAATGTTTGAGAAAGCACAACAAAAAAAAGCGGCTGCAATAATTTTTTTCATAACAGATGTTTTTTGATTTAACAATGGTTCAAATGTAGCCGGGGGAAAACAGGCAGAAGTAAAATGAATGTAAAAAAGTGTAAATTGTGTGTAATTCTGATGAATTTACCTCATCTTTACTCTACTTTTGTCAGATTATGAAATCTAAGATTTATATTATTTGCCTTGCTGTATTTTCAGCAATTGCGCTTTCGGCAGGAACGCTTACTGTGGATGACTCGCAGGAGTTTCTGGAAAAGCGGGCCATATTGGTGGTGCGTGAAATCGGGCATCAGTTATTACAGCACTCCGGTGATTTTACCTCGCGGGTATTGCCGGTGAAAAAGATTGGTGAAAATACTTTTCAGCTTGAGTTTCAGAGCAAATTTGCATTTGTTCCGGATACCCTTGTAGCTATTGTTCATCAAAGATTGAGCTCGGCTCAGTTACCCCTTGATTATATGGTAAACGTATATAACTGCGTTAGTCCTGAAATTGTGTTTGGGTATGAGATGCGAAGCAAAAAGAATGATATAGTAGCCTGCCTGGGAAGAACACAAGCCGTAGATTGTTATAAGATTCAGATAGAGTTTACCGATGATTATAATGCGCCAAAACCGATGAATATCTGGTGGGCGGTTGGGTTTATTCTGGTGGGTGGTACACTTTTTTCATTATTTAATAAAAATTTATTCAGTAAAAAAACTGAGAGTGCGCCTGTTAATACAAGTGTTGAAGATACGCCTTTTGTGGGTATCGGAAAATATACTTTTTATCCGGAAAGAGCTTTGTTGAAACACGGAGAAGAGCAGTTGGAGTTATCGGATAAAGAAGCAAAATTGCTGGGCATCTTTGCGGCTAACCAGAATCAGGTAATAGAGCGTGACAGACTACTGAAAGAAGTGTGGGAAGACGAAGGGGTGTTTGTGGTAGGCAGAAGTTTAGACGTGTTTGTATCTAAACTAAGAAAAAAATTACAAGGCGACGAGGCCATCCGGATTACCAGTATTCATGGTAAAGGATATAAAATGGAAGTAGTGGCTTAACACAGAAGAAAAATATCCGTAACAATTTCTTTAAAAAAAGACTTTCATATTAAATAATTAAAAATATCAGCTTACCTTTTCCACTCATACTGCCAAATCATCCTCCTGTAGTAATTTTGGTTTTCTGGTAATAATATTATCTTTTTCTTGCTAAAATTAGTAACTTTACCGAAATTATGGAGGACTATACAATTAAGCTACTACAGTGCCTGTAAAATGCTCTTTATAGGTTTTTTTTAAAGCAAACACGCTTATGGAAGAAGAAATAATAGATATAGAAAGATATTCTGAGAAAGAAAAATACGCTGTCTTTGATAAGGAGTTTATGCCACACATAGACTCTATGTATAACTTTGCCTTTCGCCTTACAAACGATGAAGACGATGCCAACGACCTTGTGCAGGATACATACCTGAAAGCATTTCGGTTTATCAATTCATTTGAACGTGGAACTAATGCAAAAGCATGGTTGTTTAGAATACTGAAAAACAGTTTCATAAACGACTATCGCAAGAAAAGTAAGGAGCCTTCAAAGGTTGATTATCAGGACGTTGAGACTACATACAATTCGGTAGAAGATGCCGAAATGGATGCCACAACCGACTTGCGTACGGAGACTGTGCAGGACATGATTGGCGATGAGGTTGCCAATGCGTTGAACAGCTTGCCGGTTGATTTTCGGACAGTAATTATCCTTTGTGATATCGAAGGGTTTACTTACGAAGAGATGGCAAAGATTCTGGATATACCTATCGGAACGGTGCGGTCAAGGTTGCATAGAGCAAGAAATTTGTTGAAAGAAAAGCTGAAAAATTATGCCTCATCAATGGGATATAAAACCGATGAAATGGCAGAACAGGACTAAGCTAATGGTCTGTGTAAGACTTTAATTTTAGGAATATTTTATTAAAATAAACGCCGAGGGGCAACCTGAGGCATAATAAACAAAAAAATAATAGGGAGTAGATTGTTGTCCCCTAAACATTATACCAATGAAAGAAAGGTGTGAAAATCATCAAAAGTGTATGCAGATGATACAGGCTGTACTTGATGGATCGGCATCTGCCGCTGAGGTAGAACATTTTAAGATGCATATGGACGATTGTCTGCCGTGTATAGAGGGTTATAAACTGGAGAAAAGTATCAAAGATGCGCTTCAGGTGAAAATGGAGAAAAAGTGCTGTCCGCAGTCAACCGTAGTAGATATAAGAGCAAAAATCGGGATTGGTTTGTTGATATTAGGATTCGTATTTGTAGAAGTAAAACTGTATCATTTATTGTTTAGTTGTTGATTTCACTATCTTTGCAGAATATTCAGCCATCAAGCTTTTAAACTTGATGGCTTTTTTAATAATTTATTGCAGCTACCCGCCTTGTATTGACAAGGGAAAAATTATTCTTAATGAAAGGTAAAGCTATCATTTTTTGCGCTCCCTCAGGTTCGGGAAAAACAACCATAGTTAAGCATTTGCTTGATAAGTATTCAAATCTGGGTTTTTCGATTTCGGCATGTACCCGTGATAAACGCGGGCGTAATGAAGAAAACGGAAAAGACTATTATTTTCTGGATATTCACGATTTTAAAGAAAGAATTGATGCCGACGAGTTTATTGAGTGGGAAGAAGTATATCCGGGAGCTTATTACGGTACGTTAAAATCGGAAATTGAAAGGATGTGGGCCGAAGGCAAAAACGTGATTTTTGATGTGGATGTGAAAGGAGGCTTGAATCTTAAAAAATACTTTGGTGATTCCGCTCTTGCTATTTATGTTAAAGTACCATCAATGGAAGAATTGGAGAAAAGATTAAGAGGCAGAGGAACGGATAGTGAAGACAGTATTTCGAGACGTTTGTATAAAATGAAATTTGAAATGGAGTTTCAGAACAGATTTGATGTGATTCTGCTGAATGATGACATTGAAACATCCTGGCAAAAAGCTGAGGAATTGTATGAAAGCTTTGTGAGAAATGAATTGAAGATTGAAAAGAAACCTTTGGAGGTTTAAGAAAATTTTTAAACATAAAGGGTGCCACAGTTCTAACCGGGGCTCCCTTTTCTATTTTTATAAGTTCAGGCAAATTAATGCAGGAAGTGTCTTACGCCTGTTAATACCATTGCTACGCCGTTTTTATTACAGTAATCAATTGAATCCTGATCACGGATTGATCCTCCCGGCTGAACTACTGCATTAATACCTGCTTCGTGTGCAATCTCCACGCAATCAGGGAAAGGGAAGAAGGCTTCTGAGGCCATTGCTGCGCCTTTCAAATCAAAACCGAATGTATTGGCTTTTTCGATGGCTTGTTTCAAGGCATCTACCCGTGAGGTCTGGCCTACACCACAAGCCAGTAATTGACCATCTTTAGCCAGCACGACATTGTTTGATTTCAGGTGTTTACAGATTTTCAGGGCAAATTCTAAAGCCTTTACTTCTGCTTCTGTTGGTGCCTTCTCGGTAGCTACTTTAAAATCTTTGGCTGTTTCAATGGCATTGTCTTTATCTTGTTCCAATACACCATTCAATAGTGTACGGAATTGTTTTTTGCTTACTTCTACCGGTTTTCTGATTAATAAACGACGGTCTTTTTTCTTTTTCAATATCGACAGGGCATCTTCATCAAAAGATGGGGCAATTAATATCTCAAAGAATAGTTTATGCAATTCTTCAGCCGTTGCAAGGTCAACGTTTGCGTTGGTAATAATTACACCACCGAAAGCCGAAACCGGGTCACAAGCCAGCGCATTTACATAGGCTTCTTTTACTGTTGGCGCAGAGGCCACCCCGCAGGCATTGTTGTGCTTGATGATAACGAAAGATGTTTCTTCAAATTCATCTATTAATCGTACACAGGCCTCAACATCCATCAGATTGTTGTACGACAACTCTTTGCCGTGAATCTGCTCAAACATCTGGTCCACATCACCATAGAAGGTAGCAGCCTGGTGAGGGTTTTCACCATAGCGAAGTGGTTTTTGAGGTAGAGCCGCAAAGTTTTGCGTTTTAACATACACATCACCACTGAAATAGGCGTGAATGGCTGTATCGTATTGTGAACTCATACCAAAGCCTTCCATTGCATAGCGGCGGCGGTCTTCTAAATCAGTTGCACAACCTTTGTTTTGTAGTATTTCAAATACATCATCGTATTGGTCGCGGGATGATACAATCAGTACATCGTTAAAATTCTTGGCAGCGCCACGTATCAATGAGATACCGCCGATGTCTATTTTCTCAATAATATCTTCTTCGCTTGCTCCTGAGGCAACGGTTTCTTTGAAAGGATATAAGTCTACAATCACTAAATCTATTGATGGAATTTCGAACTGGGCGGCAGTTTGTATGTCTCCTTCGTTATCTCTGCGATACAGAATGCCACCGAAAACTTTTGGGTGAAGTGTTTTTACACGTCCGCCAAAGATAGAAGGATAAGAGGTAAGGTCTTCTACTGCCGTTACCGGAATACCCAGGTCTTCAATGAAACTTTGTGTGCCACCTGTTGAGAAAATCTGCACGTTGTGCTCATGAAGGAGCTTTACTATTTTATCTAAGCCGTCTTTGTAATAAACCGAAATAAGAGCTGATTGTATCTTCTTCGCCATTTTGGAATGATTTTTGCAATGTATTATACGTAAATCTAAAGGTCTTGTGCCAAACTGATTAAATGCCCGGCAAAAAAATGAAAGTGCAAAATTAGTGCTTTTTTGGAATACGACAGCATTTTTCGAAAAACATTAGAAAATAGTCAGTATTCGTAGTAAAAACGGGTTTTTCTGGAGATTTGACAGCAGGCGTTTTGAGGTGTTTCTGAGGAAAATTTCTCAGAAAAATACAAATTTTAATCAGACTTTATACTGTGTGAAGTAGTGGAGGAGTTAAAATCCTCGCTACTGAGCGTTTCTATACTGAATGCAAGTTTTCGAAAGGGGGCTTGCATATCTTTTTATAGGGTAGCCAGTAATATTTTTTACATTCTCGGTTTCCAGGTAATTTCTTCACTGCCCAATTCCTGCGTCATTTTACGGGAGAGTACAAATAAATAATCTGATAAGCGGTTAAGGTATTTAATAACCATCGGATTTACCTCTTCTTCTTCTGACAGGCGGATTACCAAACGTTCGGCTCTACGGCAGACGGTTCGGGCAATGTGTGCAAACGAAACAGACTGATGCCCCCCCGGCAAAACAAAAGCGCGCAGTGGAGGAAGTTCGGAATCCATTTTGTCCATTTCGTTTTCCAGTAGCGTAATATCTTCTTCTAATAAACTGGGTATAGGTTTCTTTCTGACCTGCTCCGGCTCAGAAGCCAAATCAGCCCCGATAGTAAAGAGCCTGTCCTGAATTTCTTTCAGGGTATCCCGACGGGATTCATTAATGGGTTGGTCTCTTACAAGGCCTATCCACGAGTTGAGTTCGTCTACTGTGCCGTAAGACTCAATCTTCGTATCGCCCTTACTTACTCTTCGGCCTCCTACGAGGGCAGTTGTGCCTTTATCTCCGGTTTTTGTATATATTTTCATTTATTTTCCCGCTAAAAAATCCTTATAGGTGCTACATTCCTTAATCAATTGGTCTTCGTAATTGGTTTGCTGGTATTTGGTTTTTAATAGATTAAAGTAGGTTGCGTATTTTTCTTTTCTTAAGTTCTCTAGAGTTTTGGCTATTTCAGTTTCTCTTTTTTCCCGTTCTCCGTCAGGCAGAGAATAAACTCCATCGTACATAAGACTGTATGTCAATTCATATCTGATTTTCTGGCAGGCAGCGGCCAGATAACAAGCCCTGGCGGCGTTTTCGGCATCAGGTGCTACATTCATTGCTTTGTCGAAATAATACAGGGCTTTTTCAGAGGTATAATAATCATCTGTTTCATTTTTTTGCTCGCCTCCGCTCCAGGCTCTGCGAAGCAGAATCCAGCTATTGCCAAAGTAGCTCATATTATAGCTGCCACAGCCCAGGAGCAACCAACTTTCGTAATCTTTCGGATTTTTGTTTACTTTTTCCTGTAATTCTGCCATGCGCAAAGCAAAAGACATGGGTGTAACGGTCTCTTTAGGGTTGGGTTCCCCTTGTCCGTTCAGATGAAAAGGGTTTACATCTAAATAGGTTTTATAAGGCTCGGCTTCCCAAACTTCCGGCGAAATATGTTTCCATGCTTCTGCTGCTTTGGCATATTGGTGTTCTGCTAAGGCTCTTCTGCCTAAAACTGTGTAGAGATAATTATTATCCAATCCACTAAGTTTGATTAATCGCTTGTCAAAATCGGTGTGATTGTTTTTGGCAAAGTAATTAAGCGCATAGTTGATCGTGACAGATGAGGTAGAATCTTCGATGGCATACTGGTCTGAACTACTCCTAAAGTCGGCCATTGCTACCCAACCTTCTTCCTGCTTATGATAGCCTAACTGGTAAGATGTGAGCAAGGATACCAAAAAAGCTTTTGCTCTTGCTTCAGGTGATGCTTTTACATCAGTATTGTCTTCTTTTTTGCCAAAGCAAGAGGCAAACCAACCTAATGGCTTATTTGCTTTAACTGGTTTTGCATTCTTACGGGGTCTTAATTCTCCACCTTCTGAAAAATCATTTGTAGAACTAATGCCATAATATTTAGCCGCTAAAATCCTACAGGCGGCATTAAAATTGTTGGCTGTCCGGAAATTATCCGAGCGTGCAAATCTTTCTAACAATGGTATTACTTTCTTTTCCATTTCTGGTGTAACCACGGGCGATTCACTGACAGCCAGAATCATTTCCTGCATGGCTATCTGGTCTTGTACACCCTTGTCATTGGTCGGAATAGCCTTTGCTTTTTGTAATAATTCGTTGGCTTTAGGGTAATCCTGCGCAATAAATGTCAGGTAAGCTGCCGCAGTATACCAGAAAGGGGAGTTTTTCAACGCCGGATTTTCGGCAGATTCGAGTGAAAAATCCAGAAGTTTAGTAAAATAGTCAGGAGCATCCTTTTTAAGGTTCTGTTTTTTTGTAGAATCCATGCTCCAGTACGAATACTTCAGGTCTTCCCAGTTTGTATAAAAAAACTCTTCATTTTTATTGATTTCACGAGCCATTACAAACTCTAGTAATGGGTGATTAACATCTAAGTCACGTATCTGCTCTAACATGGGTAAGCCATCCTGAAAAGGCAAAACAGCAGTAGCTGCCAGTACATTGGCTTTTTCAGTGTCATTTTTGCATAGTTTTATGGCTTCGTCCTGCACTTTAGGCAAATAGATTCTTAAAGATATATTGGCAGTTGTTCGGCGGGTAGGGGCTTCAACAAAGAGTTGAGAAAAATGATAATACGCCTGCGTTGAATCTCCGGCATGCATACATGCACCTGCCATACGTGAGCGTGCCCAATCACTGATAAATGTTTTTTGCGAGAGAGGTTGCACCAGGGTTTTGTACAGCTCAATACTTTTTTGCGGGTTGCCACCCATGTCAGCCAGCTTTACTGCCTGATAAGCCCACCGCTCTTTTAAGAAAGTATCTTTCGTTTGTGTGTATTTTGACTGTGCCTGTTTCAGCCAGTCATCATAATTGTTATTAGTGGTATCACCCTCTCCTTTTCCAAAATCTGCTGTTTCTATGCTTCTGGCAATGCTTAAATACTCAGCAGCCTCAACTTTACCTTTTTGCTTTAAGGCGTCTGTCAATCCTGTTGTGCTTTTGCTATCTGCCTTGGTATACAATTCATCAGTTACTGTTTTTTCTGCAACTCCGGCATAATTGGCCCAGGCCCTGGTATTTTCTATTTGAGAAAAGTCTGCTTTATCTTCTGAGTCCCACAGGTTATAGTCATAAAGAAACTGTGAAGTAAAATTATAGCTATGAAACTGCGCTTCATTTTTAGCGCTTTCTGGTGCAAAAAAGCTCTTGAATTCATCGTAATCAAAAGGCTCAGGGCCACAGGCCATCAGCAATAAAATGATGATAGATTTAGTGCGGTAACTGAAACGAAAGAAAGATCTGGTGGAGTTGCTCATGACTGTATTTTGATACTATTTCCGGGTCTAAATAATAGAATGCAAATGTAAGTTTTTGTGTGGATATTTGCTTACTTAATGCCCTTGAACCTTTTAAAAGTTCGTCATACTCAACGGCTTCTGCCCGGATCATATCTCCTTTGCGTAGCGAAATACCAAAAGCGTGCGTATCATGTTGCACATAGTATTTGTTATCTTCTTTTTTCAGGAATTCCTGCTTATCCAAAGTCTTGCTATCCAGTTTATTAATAACCGTCATAAAACGATTACCCCGATAGAAAACAGCCCATCTGAATAAGGGAAACACAACATCAAGTGCCAATGGATATTTGCTTAGGGTAGCTGTATATTGAGAAGCAGCATCGAGATCATAGATAGAGTTCTTAATCTGAGGTTTTTTCCAGTCAGACATATTATAAAACATCAGCATACCTCTGTCAACAGGTGGGATGCCAGTTTTATTTGCAAACTTAATCTGATGAAGCCTGATTGTGGCTGATAGCGTTTTGTCGGGAGAGTATTTCCGGTACAAATCAAGAAACCTGAAATACTTTGCGCACGTGCTGATAGTCCAGTCACAATCAAACTGAATTTCTGCATAAGGTTTGTTCTGCCATATATTTTTCAACTGACTTTGTACAAAATCTGCAAAATCAGCAAGGTAAGACTCTGGTAATTGTCTGAGAGTTTGATTGGTAATAAAAATGACAGGAACAAGAGCCAGATTTGCTGGTACTGTATCCTTAAATGTCACAGGTGCTTTCAGCATGGGCTTATTAGTGGCAAAACTCCAATCGACATCAAATGCTTTGATATATAGCTTTTTTACCTGACAGGTATCAAGGGTTTGTTTGTCAGAATCGCTCAGGTAGAAGGAGGATTTCCAGTAATAAAATGCCCTGGTGAGGTCTTTAGGGGGAGAATCTGACCCACAGGACTGAACAAACAAGACAAGGAAAAACAAGTAAAATCGCATGGAGTCTGATGACCGTGAAAATTTATCAAATATACAAACTCGTCTAATCAAATAAGTTTTTTTGAGAAAAATCTAATTCTCTGACGTAAATTGCAGCCTCGTTTTAAACGATTGTCTTGTTTTGTCAGGTGTACGTAGAGTAGCCTGTAAACTGAAAACTACCCCCAATGTCAGTATCTCATATATTTTTTAATCTCTGGAGAAAAGTCTCCATGCCTTTGTTAGCTATTACTTTAATCATCTGTTATTTTACTTTCCCGGATGATGTAGCCGTGCATCATACCTCATCTGGCCGCCCTGATGATTTTATCAGTAAACAAACTTTTTTTTATGTGGCTTTCGGGGTTATTATCGGCTTAAATTTTCTATTAAATCTGCTAAGAACACAAGTACAGAAAATAAATTTTGCCAGGCTTAATGCCAGTAGTGCATGGGCAAAAGAGCCGGAGACTTTAAAACACCTTTTGGAGGCCTGGTTTAATGCTTTTATAGCTGTTATGAATAGTTTTCTGATTGTTTTTCTGATAGCTTTAAACCGTATTAACCGGACAGAAGACCAGAAGTTGGATATAAATTATGATTGGGTAATAGTAGGCGGAGCGGTAGTGTTGCTTATTGTACTTTTCTATTTACCAATCCGGTTGCTTTATACCAATCCGGTTACAAAAGAATAGGTGTATTTGTGCTTAGCCTTTGATTTATGATAACGCTAGATCTTGAAAAATACACGTATCATCTGCCTGATGAACGCATAGCCCGGTTTCCGGTGGAACCCAGGGATATATCTAAGCTATTGGTTTATCGGCAAGCGGAAATCAATGAGGATAGATTTTATAATCTGGTAAAGCACCTGCCGCAAAAGTCTTTTCTGGTGTTTAATAATACAAAAGTAATACCTGCAAGGCTTTTTTTTCAGAAGTCCAGTGGGGCGCTTATTGAAATTTTCCTGCTCAATCCGGTTGAACCTTCTATCATCATTTCGCAAGTGATGGAAACTACCCAAAGCTGTACATGGGCTTGTATGATAGGAAACAAGAAGCGACTCAAAGGCAAACTGATTGGTACTTATACTGTTCATGAAAAAGACGATCTGGAACTGGTAGCTGAGCTGATAGATAGTGAAAAAAACTATGTACGCTTTAGCTGGAATAATCCGGACCTGACCTTTGCTGAGATTGTAAAATATTTCGGGCAGATTCCTCTACCACCTTATCTTAAACGGGATACTGAAGAGAAGGATTACCAGACCTACCAGACGGTTTATTCTAAAAATGATGGCGCCGTAGCTGCACCGACGGCAGGCTTGCATTTTACAGAGAAGGTATTGTTTGACCTGGTAGATCAGGACATCAATTATGACTTCGTCACGCTGCATGTGGGCGCAGGTACTTTTCAGCCTATTAAAGTACAGAATATTGTAGAACATCAGATGCACTCTGAACAGATTGTTTTTGAAAAGACGTTTATTAGGCAACTGTCCGAAAATCTGGATTTTGTTATTCCGGTGGGTACAACCTCCATGCGTTCTCTTGAAAGTCTGTATTGGTTTGGGATGAAATTATTACAGGGACAAACGGATTTTTTTATAGAAAAATTATTCCCGTATCAATCAACACAGAGCATTAGCGCGAAGGCCTCGATACAGGCGATTCTGGATTATATGGAAGCTGGAAATATAGAACAACTAATCGGAGAAACCGAAATTTTTATTTTTCCGGGGTATCAGTTCAGTATTTGTAAAGGAATTATTACTAATTTTCATCAGCCCGATTCTACCTTAATTCTGCTTGTAGCGGCGCTGGTAGGTGAAAACTGGAAAAAAATTTATGATTTTGCCCTTGAAAATAACTTTCGTTTCCTGAGTTATGGTGATTCTTCGCTATTGATTCCGTAATTTTGCGATTCAAAATTCGTTATGGTTTAAAACCACTATTCTAAAATTTCACAAATACTCGCTGATGAAACAATCATTTAGTCAAAAGCATACACCAATTACTTTTTTCTGGGGTTTTACCACCCTGCTTCTTTTTGTTAGTTTTCTGTCTTCGGCACAAATAAGACCTCTTAGCCAGTATGGTTTTAAGGTGGGTACAGGTATTTCAAAAACTGCTATTATTGATAACCCGTCTAATATTACACCTAAGCTCAGAAATGACTTTAACGTCGGTTTATTTTACCGTCGTAATTTCAATAAACTTAGCATTCAACCTGAGTTATATTATCAGGTAAGAGGGGGGAGTTTTAAGGCAACTACTAACTTTGCAGAAACGGGTAATTCGATTTTAAGAAATTATTACAGATACATAAGTGTACCTCTTTTATTAGGCTATGAAGTAGCCAGAAATATATCTATTGTTGCAGGGCCGGAATATGGCTATGCCCTGAATGCAGGTACTAACAAAGGACCTTATACTAAAGGTGACTTTAACCTGGTTGGTGGCGTAAGAATAGATATGCTGGACATGGCTCATTTGTTTAGTATTAATATCCGTTATGTGCATGGTTTATCGAATACTACCAACAAGACCTATACGCCAACTGGTGGAGCGGCTATTCCGCTGACTTTTCAGAACAGAACATTGCAGATTTCGGCTACTTATAATTTCAGCGATTATTACAACTGGTGGAGAAAACACGGCGAGCGCAAAAAAAAGAAATAAATTTAGTGACAACGAAATGATGATTTGTTAAATCGTTCGTAAATTTGCAATAAGATTTGTGCCACGCCCATCTAAGGCGTGGCACGCTTATTAAATATACATTTCAATATCCCCGTAAGATACGGGCGTGCCGACGAATCGGTTGAGTATGAATTTTATTGAAGAATTACGCTGGCGCGGTATGTTGCATGACGCCATGCCGGGTACAGAAGAACAACTGAATAAGGAAAAGACGGCGGCCTATATCGGGTTCGACCCAACGGCTAAATCGTTACATATCGGTAATCTGGCAACGGTGATGTTGTTAAAGCATTTTCAATTGGCAGGGCATAAGCCTTTTGCATTGGTAGGCGGGGCAACCGGTATGGTTGGCGACCCATCGGGTAAGTCAGCCGAACGTCAGTTTTTATCAGAAGAAACACTGAAAGAAAATCAGGATGCCATTCGTGCGCAGTTATCTAAATTTCTGGATTTTGATTGCGGCGATAACTCTGCTGAAATTGTCAATAACTACGATTGGTTTAAAGAGATTGGGTTTTTACAGTTTTTGCGTGAAGTAGGCAAATACCTGACCG
>CALRLN020000026.1:0-22589 GCA_943368675.1 Chitinophaga pinensis
CACAAATTCGTCCGGATCGACCTGAAACTGGGTGATGCTCAAAGTTTTAATTATTTCATCACGATTCATTTTTATATCATTCCTCACATCGCCTGTGCCGCCTGTATGATGGAAGTTCCATATATGTTCAGGCGTATAATCAGGGTGCTTTTGTAAAAAATCCTGAAACCATTGTTCACGTTCGTGAATCACCGCAGGAGTATAAAGCGTTTTCGACGACCAGATACGGGGCATTGTACGTGAATGCCTGGTACTGATTACCTCCTGACCCGTCCAGCAGATTTCATAATAGGTGTCAGTCTTATGTCGGTTAATAACTACCAGTGTAAAGGGTTCAAGACCGTCAAACTGATAGTTTTGTATAAATTTTTCCTCATCAAGAAACCTGTAAAAATCTAAGATTACCAAACCACGGCTCTGTCGATAGGGTGGAGCAGGGGTATGGGCCGTCCGGCCTCCGTTCAGCAGGCAAAGTGTGAAAGTGTCACAGCCGCCAATCCAGGTGCCATTCCCGCTGGGATCTTTCGGATAAAATAGATACCGACCGCCTATCTCGTATTTACGTGGCGGAATAGCCGACTCCCGACTCATTTTTTCATCCCGGTTAGAGGTAAATATAAAGCCGTTATTTCGGGTCGGAAGGTAAGTTAGAACGCACATTTTATAATGAATTAGCAAATTAGTGAATATTACTGCCTGAATGACTGGCATTCAGGGTGTGTAGCGGATTATCAGAACCCGTTCATGTATATTGCGCTTCTCTGTACTGAATGGTTGAATAAGCAAGTCCGAAATTATCAGGTATCTGAATATCCCTGAAATTCTCCTGCAAACCAATCCGTATCAGGGCATAGTGATGGATGGAGTGCTCTACCAGATAAGCCATTTCACGTAAAAAACTGGTGTCTATATAGGTTTTGAGATGCTTTTCGTAGCTGACCTCCAGAAGCAAAGGTTCTGAATTATTCGAAATATCTTCTATGCCTGCAATGATTGCGGTGATGGTTTCCAAAGTAAAACTCAGGTTGTTTTCTAACAGGAAATTACGCTCACGGGCATCATAATCAATTACCCCGTTCTGAGAACCCTTCATGAGGCATTGATAAAACTCAATTACGTGCCGGGTGTGCTGACCAATGCTACTATTATTGAGTACACAAAGCGGCTGTGCGTATTGTTGTGTGCTTAATTGATTCAGAATTTCAGCTAATTGTCTGATTACATCGGTGTGTATTTTTGTCATATCAATTGTGATTGAATAATGATTTTAATTCTTGCGGTTTCGGCTAATAAAGCACTTTTACTACCAACGCCATAATCCAGACGATTAATCGTCAGATCTCCTTTGAAAGTCGACTGAGTTCCATTCTGAGCAAAAGTAAAAGGAATACGCACGCTCTTCGTTGTGTTTTTTATAGTAAGGTTAAAGAAGCCGATATATTCATTTTCGTGCGTGCTCTTTTCAATTTTTGTTGACACCATTGTGATTTTCGGATACTTGTCTACATCAAAATAGGTGTTGCTCCGCAGGGTATTATCTCTTAAACCAAGACCAGTATTAATTGTTTTTGTCTCAATGCTGCCTTTAAGTGAAGCACTGCGCAAATCGTTCGGATTAAAGACCAGACTCCCCTCAAAACCTTTAAATGAACCCTCGGCGGTTGCACCCAATGCATGTTTGATGGTGAAGCTGATAGTAGCCGAAACGGGTTTCCAGGTATCAGCTATTGTATTATTCAGATTGGTAAACAGCAGCAACAAGCCTGCAATAAATATTTTCATAAGAAACAGATTAGAATTTGAATGAAACTGCCACCATCGGCATCAGATTTTTGGAACGGAAACGGTCATTTTCAAGCGTCAGGAGCCTGTTTGTGGTATATTCGATAAACTGAAAACTGGCGCCAAGCCTGATAGCGGTTCTATTGTTAAGCCAATACCGTGCATACAGTTCAGAATTAAGACTACCCAAATCGTTGTCGCTGACGAGCAGTAGATTAAAAACAGTAGGCTTTGCCGACTGCGTGCTGCCGTTGAGCGTTTGGGAATTGCTTGCATAAAATTTGCCGGATTGTCTGCTGCCAAAGCTTAGGCCAATGGCATCAATATTGAATCCTATATCAAATTTCTGGCTGAAACTATATTGTAAATGAATAGGGATATTGAGATAAAAAACTGATGCTTTATTTAAATGCAGGGTGTCCAGATTGGCTGTTATGTTTTCTACAAACAATACTTGCGGACCTGTCTGACCGGAAGTCAAGCGGGCGGGAGCCGTAATGAAATCTCTGCTGCCTGAAGCAAAATAAGTTAACCTTGCACCCGTGCCAATACGGAATTCCCCTTTTTTACCTATCCCCCATAAATAATTATAAGAAAGTGCCGGAGAAAAGCCCCCGGAAGCAGCAACAGATAAATCAATGTATTGACTATTGCGGCTTTGTGCATACAGAGATGGCATTGAAGCCACTAGCATAATAATGATAATGATAATGAGTAACTTTTTCATGATTTATCAGTTTTGTTTTAGTTCGGCATTTCCAAAAAGTACGGCAAAGCGTTTACACCAGATAATCACATACTTATGTTTGCTTAGATTAATTTCATCGGGTAGAGCCACACTATATGTACCATTAATATTCACCATGTCGGTTACTTCAATAAAATTGGTCAGGGCCAGGTCTTCTGCCATATAAATATGCAGGTCAGGTCCGCTGTCTGTTCTGAAATTTTTTAATAGCAGCAATCTGTTCCGGCTGCTATCCTGATATATTTTGGCCTCACCACTCGTGGTATGTACATTTGACTGAAAAACCCCTTTGGCCAGTAGGTTCTGTGCCTGTGTCGGAACACCTGTTGACGGGATTTCAATAATAGGTTTTTTTTCTTCCTCTTTTTCACAGGCGATAGAAAACCATATAACTGCTATTAGTGCAAGCATTTTTTGTATCATAAGTTTATATTTTACAGATACAAATTTAGGAATACTAAAAATAGCAAGATGTCGGCTGGCTGACTTCTGATAGCAATTCGGCAGTATTTGGTGATTGGGATGGTTATTTAAGAATCTGGTTACCGCATGAAAGAACAGGTCGGGTTCAGATAATTAATTCAGGGCAGACAGGTCTTTGATTATGATTTCGTTGCGAGAGTAATCGATGATATTTCTATCTTTCAATTCGTTAAATAATTGCGTGACTGTCTGACGGGTGCTGCAAATCAGGCTGGCAATATCCTGATGGGTGAGATAATTTTTTAATACAATTTCGTTATTTCCGGGGCCGCCTTCTTTCGCAACCCAGTCTTTCAGAAACCCGTTCAAACGGGCCCTTACATCTTTAAAAACCAGATTGGCATAGCGGTTTTCCATACGTTTTAGCCTGAAACCCACCCATTTGGTATACCGTAGCGCCAAAGCAGGGTTCCTTTCTATTACCTCTTCAAAATCGGTTAGTTTAAAACTGCAACAGGTTACATAGTCTGACACCGCCACTGCATATTCATCAAGGGTGCTGTTGGTCAGTGTAAACTGCCCGAATAAATCTCCGGTCTGCAAGATGTCTTTTACAATTTCATTTCCATTGTTGTCTATCTCTACAATCTTGATTGTCCCGCGCTTGATGGTATAGACCCTGTCGGACTCGTCATGAGAAAAGTAAATGATTTCACCTTTTTTGGCAGTTTTAAAATTGGTAATCAGACAAATTTGCTTTAGTTCAGCAGAATTCAGCACATTAAATAACTGGTGATTATGCAAATGCCAGTATTTGGTTTCGAGATTCATAACGTGGGGAAAAGATACCCTAAATATACGAAGTTTAGTATTTAATGATGTTGGTATCAGCCAAAATGTTGCTTTATTAACTCAATCATTTTTCTCAGGGGTAGGGGGCTGATGCCTTTTTTCTGGTTCGCCATGCTGATTTCGGCTACCCGATTCCAGTGCCAGGCTAAATCCCGATACGCTTGCCATAGATAATAGCGGGGGTCATAGATATGGCCGGGGTCTGAACTTACCCCGTTCAGTTCCATGATTCTGATGTTTTTTCCGGCATATAAATCTTCAATACTTGTTACTTTCATATCGAACCGGCCATAATAAAAACCGTCAAAGCTGTCGGCTATTGCACTGAAAACCCCATGCAGCCTTTCATTAATCAGATGATTGGCGTTCACAAACTTTGTCCCCCTGCAATGATTGCCTATCGGCTCTAATACCCGTTTTTCGCCCTCAGGCAGCACCTCATTCATTCCAATGCCTAATCGGTGCCGTAGTGCGTTTAACTGAAATCTTGCTCTTGTATTATTAAGAACTAATGTTTCAATGGTTGATTTTCCATCTCCGGTAACAGTCAGAAACTCTTTCAACGTTAGAGATGAGACCCGACCCGATTTTTCGCCCGGCATCCGGCTGAATAATACCCCTAATTCAATAGGATAGTCAACAAATTCCTGAATCAGATATTCGGCAGCAATTGTTTCATGATAGGCTTTCAGTTGTGTTTCAGATAAGATTTTTTCTACAGAGGTGCCTCTTTCTCCCACATTGGGTTTGGCAATAAGGGGGTAATGTAAGTTACGGCTTTTGAGTACTGAGAGTAGTTCTTCAAAATTCAGGCCTGGAGACACATAAATCGTAACAGGCAGGTATTCAGCAGGAATATATTTCAGAATCTCACTTTTATGCTCGCCATAGAAGCCTCCGGCCTCAATACCAGGATTAACCGCCGTAAAATAAGTGAGCGATCTGGCCCGAATGGCCTGAAAAAGCCAGTAGGGGGTCATTGGCAGGTAAAACACCCACCATGACCAATATTCGTAATTAAAAATCTTAACCAGAAAGAGCGGAAGCCTCATGCTTTAGAATTGAATTTTTTTATAAAACCAAAAATCGTTGCTTTTTCCTGATAAACCACAAATGCACAACAAATTGTTGTGATAAGCGCCATAAAAAAAAGCTGTCCGCCATCGCCCATTACTTCTATGCCCAGTAAAAACAGGTGTGTCACAATTGCTCCGGCCATAATACCAATACCCATCAATGCGCCAAACCATGAGGTGCGGGGGTATAAAATAAGTAATGAAGCAATTAACTCGGCCACTCCGGTGCCGATTCTTCCCCAGGGTTCAAGCCCGATGCTTGAGAATATAAACACACTTTCAGGTTGAGCCGTAAACTTAAAATAGAGTGTTTGCAGCATAATAATAGCTGCTGCCAGGCGTGCTATCCAAAGAAAAATGGTTGTCGTTTTCATGATTTTCAATAAGCTTTGCGTTGTTATCTATAAATCTTCAGCCAGTTTGCATCTGCCTGTTTTTTTAGAATGGCTTCGTTTTCGTTCCAGCTATTAAGGGTATTGTTGAAAATGGTTTTATAGAAGAGGTATACTTTACCACCAATTATTTTATAGTTTTCTGGGTCAACTTCTACTTTTTCTCCTTTGGCACCCATTGCATAAGCACACCAACCCCCATAGGCAGGCTCGTATTTTGCGGGTGATTTTTTGAAAGCCTCAAGGTTGGTATCATTGGCAAATTTATAGATAATGCCATTATAGACGTAGGCAATCTTACCCTTTTGCGGTTTGTTTGAGAAATAACTTACGGGGTCATAGCCTGAAACAGCCACGCCTTTTTCTAATAAAAAGTTTTTCTGACGAAGGCTGGTTTCCTGTGCAAGGCTCTGTAGGGATATGAGGACCAACAGAAATAATAATCGTTTCATAGGGATTTTGCGTTTAATTTACCTTGCAAAACTAGTGAGTTACTCAATACTGAAATGTCGGGCAAATGACAGATTCTGGATATTTGGCAGAGGGCATGGTTGAAAATGCAGAACAGACAATGAAAAGGACTTTGCGGTGCAAACTTCCGGTTCGCTGTCAACCAATTAATAAAACAATTGTCATTGAATTGCCATAAACGAAAAGCGCTCAATAGTAAGTTTTAATGATTTGAAATAGGGCTAAGCAAAAGAAAATAACGCCAATGACCCGATTGATTGGGTAACCCCTCAACAATCTCCGAATATGATGTCGCTGGCGGCTGCTTACCAAAGCAAAAAGATAGAGAATACCAAAAGCCCCCGCTGCGGCACCCATAACAAAAGCTGACTTGGCGGCTAAGGTACTAACAGCTATGTATTTGTTGATATATACTGACATAAAAAACCAGAACGGCAATACCTGGGGGTTTATCATACCCAATGAGAGGCCTTTCAGAAAATCAGCTTTGCGATTGGTAGTAATATGAGTCGGGATTTTAGCATCAGGGGTTTTCTGAAAAAAACAGACTATTGCCATTATCAGAAAAACGGGTATCATCAGCAGGTTTAGGGTATTCAGCAATGATTGATTCTGCCGGATGAAAAGCAGACCCTCCAGAGCCAGAGCCGAATAGAGGATTTCGGGCAGACAACCGCCAACAGCAACCAGAATGCCGGCAGAGAGATTTCTGTTTAAGGTAGTCTGGATAACAGCCAGATTGACAGAGCCTAGTTGTACTGAACCTAAAAAACTGATAATAGCTGAAAGTAAAAAAATCAGGAATTCCATTTGGTGTATATTTCTAGCTGCAAAGTAAATGGAATTTTTGCTAATGAAATGTCTGTTGGACGACGGGAAATGGTAGTTTTATTGGAGGGTAAAAGGTTTTTTGATAAACTGTAAATGAGCATGTCTTTAAATTCAGGCAAAGCAGGGATAGTTTATGGTAAAACTGCACTCTCTTTAAACGGTTAAATATTATTATCATACACAAACCTTTCAAATCCCCCGATTTCCGACCTAAATTTGCATAAAAAAAGATTTTATGAGAAAATTGCAAATGGAAGAGCTGAACCGGCTGTCGGTTGAGGAGTTTCAGGAGGTGGAGAAAAAGAATTTTTGTCTGATACTCGACGACGTCAGGAGTATGAATAATGTGGGTTCGGCTTTTCGCACTGCTGATGCTTTTCTGGTTGAGAAAATCTATTTATGTGGTATCACAGGCACACCGCCGCACCGGGAAATTGAGAAAACCGCATTGGGTTCTACCGAATCTGTGGCATGGGAACATCGGGCAGATATTGTTGAACTTATTAATGAGTTGAAGCAGCGCGGATATACCGTACTGGCGGTTGAGCAGGTAGAAAATAGCAGGAAGCTAACTGATTTTCAGCCTATTGCGACAAAGAAATATGCCTTTGTATTTGGTAATGAAGTTTTCGGGGTAAATGATACAGCCATCGCTGCAGCAGACCACTGTCTGGAGATTCCTCAATTTGGCACCAAGCATTCGCTCAATATAGCGGTAACTGTAGGAATTATCTGCTGGGATTATGTCTCAAAAGTTATGGCGCAATAATTGCTCTTTTTCTTATGCAATTTTTTTGCACCTTTTTCCGTCTTTATAAGAAATTAGCGATTGCGTAATTGCTTTTTATTGATTAGAAACTATCAGCTAAATCATATAAAGATATTATCAGTTGAGAGCTTTATAAACTAAGATACTGACAACTAATCACTCATTCACTAATTAGATTTATTACCCTAAACTTCTGAAAATGCGTTTATCAGGTAAAATCTTTCTTTTCTTATTGACCTGTCAAACAGTGTTCGGGCAGGAAGAATCTATGCCCGCCGAACCCGTTATCTGTTATTATACCGAGCAGGATAGCTTTACACAGATTTTACCCGATAGCAATTTCCTGTCGAATGCCAGGGTCATGAATACTTCAAGCATTCAGGTATCGTATGTGGATTTTCCGGAGGCTGCCAAAACAGCCTACGAAAAAGCCATGAGTATCTGGTCTAAATATCTTTATTCATCGCAAACCATCCGTATCAAAGCTACCTGGACATCACTTTCCACGGGTATACTGGCAATTACAGGTTCCACCCGTATTTACAAAAACTTTACCAATGCGCCCTTTCAGAATGTCTGGTATCCTGCATCTCTGGCAGAAGCTATCTCAGGTAAAGACCTGAACGATGGCGATTTTGAAATAGAGATGAAAATCAACAGTAATATGAACTGGTATTTCGGCGTTGATTCGAAATCACAAGCTGGTAAGTTTGATCTTATTACGGTAGTATTGCACGAAATAGCACATGGGCTGGGTTTTTCGTCCTCTATGAAACTGGTGAACAGTAATACGCAGGGACAATACGGGCAATCGGGGAGTAATTATATTTATGATATGTTTCTGCAAAACGCAGGTAAAATAAAACTCACCAATAGCGGTGTGTTTGGTAATCCTTCAACAGATCTGAAAGACGCTTTAACAGGTAATGCCCTGTATTTTGGTTTAAGAAACAGCAAATATGCCAATGTTTTACCTAAACTCTATGCGCCTACAGCTTTTAATGAGGGTTCAAGTATTTCACATTTTGATGAATCCTATTATCCGCAGGGTAATCCTAATTCGCTGATGTCTCCCAACGTTCGTTCAGCAGAAGTGAATCAGGCTCCCGGTGATTTACTGCTACGTTGTTTACAGGATTTAGGCTGGCAGATTGTCGGCCTGGATGGTAATACCGTTACAGCCAACGAATACGTAGTTGAACCCGTGCTTAGCGCCATTGTATTTCCGAATCCGGTGCTGGATGTGGTAAAAGTGGCCTTCCCGCTACGAAACCAGGGACGAGATGTAAGCATTGAATTATTTGATTTAAAAGGTCGTACGCTCCAACGTATTGAAAGCCAGTCCATTATCTCTGAAACCATTCCCGTAGATTTAAGTAGCCTTCCTGATGGTACTTATATCCTGAAAGTAGTAGACGGAAGCCAGATAATTACAAAGAAACTGGTAAAAACGCCTTAATACCCTGCCTAATATCCGAATTTCTCCTTCCACTTATTAATCGGTTTTTCGATCAATAACCATGAAATGGTAGCTACACCAATGGTAAGCGCATATAAAAAAATGAATTTCAGTGGTAAATTATTGGCAATTAATGGAAGTTTATTGAGCAGCCGGATAGTAGGATGCGAAGGCGACGAATGATAAAAATTATAGATAAAATTATGGTAGATATATACGCCGTAACTGATACGCCCGATATATAAGCTCACTTTATTCTCCAGAATGCCTTTCAGTATTCCATCGAAATTATAGGCGGCATTGCCCACCAGAAAAAGCGAAAGCAAGGATTCAAAAACACGTAGAAAGACAATGGTAACTATGCTTTGTCCTTCTGAAATCTGCTTGCTGATAATGATTACGCCGATATAAAGCAACAGACTTAAAACCAGCCAGGTTTTATTGGTGATAAAAGCCTTTACTTTTTCGTTTTTATGATAGAAAAAGTAGGCCAGTAAACCGCCCATACCAAAGGCATCAAGGCAGGTGGGCATTAATACATAAGAGGCCATCCATGCGACATCGCAGAGGTACAGGATTAGGCGGAGTATTACCGAAAGCCCGATAAAGCCAAACAATACTTTAACCAGATAGCGGGAAGGAATAAAAAAGATTACAAACGGAAAAAACAGATAGAATTGTTCTTCAACGGCCAGTGACCATAAATGATCTATCACCCCCAGCCATGATTCATGTATGGCTATATAAATATTGGTAGAGTAGGTAAGGCACCAAACTATTTTATCACGCACAGGCGGCACATTGAGTATATACAACACAAATATTGTGAGGTAATAAATCGGAAAAATGCGGATAGTGCGGCGAATATAAAACTGTTTAAGAGAGAAACCATGCGAACGGTTAAGAGCCTCGTCTTTATCTTTGGCATTCAGCAAAATACGGGTAATCAGAAATCCACTCAATACAAAAAACAGACAAACGCCAAGAAAACCCAATGGTATTTTAAGTTTTTCGTCAGACCAATGATCTAACAGTACCAGGGTTACTGCTATGAAACGTATGCCATCTAATTGTTTTAAGTATGAAGTGTTTTGTGTCGACATTAATAATGGTGAATTAGTGAATGGTGAATTAGCCAATTAATAGATTATTTAAATCATTTTTTAACATCAGCAATTAATAACTTCGAATCTGCGAAGTATTTGTTCCTTGTATTCGCTGTTCGTTGTTAATTAATCTCACCAGTTCTGCTTTGGTTTTTGTTTCTGTATTGCTTGAATATTGATTGATTGGTTTGTCCAGTTTACGACAGATTGCTTATTTTCTACCCTGACAATGCCTAGCTGATATATACCTGAGCGAAGGTAAAACCGGGTGAAATCGCTCACAAAGCTACCCAGCTTCAGTTGATTTCCGAAGAGAAAGCCGATATTAAAATAATCTTTCAACTGAAATGCACCCGGTGTGATGATCCGGGCTGGAAACAGATAGATATTCTGTGCAGACCGCAATACAATATATTCGCCAGCGTCGGCCCGGCTTATATCAAGTGTACCTGTCTGTTTATCTATAATTGTAAACCCAGTTTCGTTTTCCTGAATATTCAATGAGGCATTGACAGAATCTTTTGCAGATAGCAGAACAGGCATCAGGGCATCATAAAAAGTCGGAGCAGGTTGTTGCAACCGGGCATAAATGCCGCTTGTCGGCATTTCTTTATCACTATGTTGTATCTTAAACTGGTCAGTAATGCGCTCCTGGTGCAGGTAACGCACGTTTTTATATTCGGCCAGATAAGTATAAAAATTGAACAGAATACCAAGAAGAACAAAAACCATGAGAACCTTACTCTGTCTTTGGCGAGGCAAAGAGTTGAGGATGATAAGATAGCAGATACAGAGTATCAGCACCGAATTGATTTTATACTTGCTTGTGAGCAATACCTCTATGCCATACGACAGCCTGCCTGCCACAATACCGGCACAGGTTACCCCTAAAAACGCCAGGCAGCTCAGGAGAAACAAATCATTGTTTCGCTGGGCTATATCATATTTACGGAACAATACCTGAAAACTGAATAAGCCAACCAGTATAATAACAATAACCCCTGTTGCTGTAGAAAGGTCAAGATGTTTGTCAGGCGCTATGAATGATACATCAATGGCGTTGCCTGCTACTGCCAGGAAACCTTTAATGAGAAGGGTAGGAGAAGAGAAATCTATTCCGGCAGTTTTATCCGGTGAGGCCTTATAGTCAAGAAAATAAAAGACCAGAAACAGGACTGATGCCGCTACCCAGATACCCAGCTCCCGGTAGCGCTTCTGAAATATAAGAATGGCAATGCCAATAAGCGGAATGAGAATACCATTACTGCTGGTAAAAGTACCCAGAAAACAGCAGACAACGGCCAGATAGAAATAGGTCTTTGCAGGCTTGTTATAAGCATATATCAGCAAATAAAAAGCAGCAAATGCCAATAAAATAACCCAGAAGTTCTGCACGGATGCCATGCCCCAGAATACGTTTTCGTACAATGCATTAGTAAACATCAAGAACGATACAGGTACGAGAGCGAGCAAGGGCAGCCTGTTGCGCTGGTTGTGTTGATAGAAAATAAACAGAATACCCACTAGACTAAGATTACCCAATAGCATCAGCGTTCGGAGGTCGAGAGTGCCTTTTATCAGATAGACAAACAGGGCAAACAGACGGGTAAGAAAGATACGATGCTCATTATGCTGGGCAAAAAGCATCTTGATTTTATGCGTCAACGAATCACTTGTCAGCCATTCAGCTAATGAATTTCTGACGGCGAGGTCGTCCCAGTGCGGTATATTGATGGCATATTTCTGAAAAATGTATCCAAAAAAAACAAGCGGAATCAGTATAAGGCAAAGCGAGAGCGCTTTGGTTATGATAGGTCTTTTTAATAGCATTGATTACAATTTCAAAATCGAAAATTCGACTCTACGATTTTTCTTTCTCGTTTCTTCAGTGGCATTACTGGCTATGGGTCTTGACGGCCCCCAGCCTTTGGTCTGGATATGAGCGGCATCAATACCGCCTTTCTCGACCAGATATTTTTTCACCTCATTGGCTCTTTCCTGCGATAATTTTACATTCAGCATCAGGTTATCGTCTGCACCATCGGTATGCCCTTCTATCATTACCTCCATGCCCGGGTATTCTTTCATCAAGTCAATAATTCTGTTCAGTTCCGGAAAAGACGGCGGCAGAATATCATATTTGCTCTGGTTAAAAAACAGGTTATTCAGTACTATCTTCTGCCCTTCTTTCACAGGTATCAGACTGATGTTCCGCCTGATTTCTCTGAAACGATTGTCTTTACTTAAATCTATATTATCGCTTACAGCCAGAAAACCCTTCTTTGAGGCACTAAGGCTATAATTTTTCTTCAAAGGTACAACAAATTTGTATTCACCTGTCTCCGGGTCGAATTCAGAGATAATATTGTCTTTTTTATCAGTAAAGGTAGTATCATTAATAACATCGAGCAATACGTTGGCAGCAATAGGTTTTTTGTCAAGGGCATTAATAACAGTACCTGAAATAATGGCTACAGGATCGGGCTTTATTGAAGGGAACAGTTTAATACGGAATATATCCTCTTCGCCAATGGCACGTTCTACCGAGCTAAGATAGGCATATTCGCCCGAGGCCGGAATAGTGAAAAACCCATCCCATTTGGCGGTGTTAATCAATGGTCCGATGTTTTCAGGTTGGCTCCACCTGGTCCAGGTACTATCCAATCGACGGCTGAGAAATATATCATTATCGCCATAGCCCGGAAAACCCATCGTAGAAAAATAAATGGTTTTAGAATCTGCGGCTATAAATGGACCGCTCTCATGTTCTACGGTATTTATTTCATCACCCATATTGACGGGCTTCGACCATGTGCCGTTGGGGTTCAGAAAAGACACGTAGAGGTCTTTCCCACCTCTGGTATCTTTCCGCTTACAGGCCATTACCAATACTTTATTATTGGGTGCGAGTGAGAACTCAGTATCATTGGCATTATTGTAATAATCGTTTATTTTCACTTCTTTCGGAAACTCCCAGCCGGTAAAGGTCTTTTTAGATTTAGATAAACCCGGCGAAAGCGTGCCATCCGGGGCATAGACATTCAGCAGATAAATGGTTTTACCATCGGCAGATACTGAAATCACAGCATTGTTTTCATCGGTATTCACCGGCCCTTTTATGTTTTCGGCAGTACCCCATGAGCCATCAGACTGCATCTTTGATACCCATACATCCTGCTTTTTGGCTTTACCCAGGTTTTCATCGTGTGAATCACGGGTAAAAAATAAGGTTTTGCCATCCGGCGTAATAATCGGCGCTACTTCGCCCGATTTAGAGTTTACTCCTTTGCCCAGGTTTTCTTTGATGATTTCTTTGGGCATATTTTTGGCCAGATTGATTTTAGACTCATAAGGAGTAGCCAGTTCAGAAATACCGATAGCATCAATCTGGTTATAGCCCGGCACTCTTGAGGGTGCCATTACTATTTTTATGGCGTATACCGAATAGCTTGTCTGCGGAATAACAATGTTCCACATACGTCCGGCTATTTTGGGTATATCGTTGATATTTTCATGTATCAGATGTTCGGTATCGGTAGAGTCATAAGCAAACACACGGGTGATTGAACCCGGATTAAAGTTTTCGCCTATGGATACCTGTTTGATTTTCATGGGCTTTTCAAAGCCAACTTTTATCCATTCGTCACCATTGGTATCGGCTCCGGCCGGAGACCAGGCTGCTTTACTATCACCTGTCTGTGGCAGTTTACTCGGGCTACCCAGAATCTGTAAAGCCCGGTATTCAAGACCCTGATTTGTGGGGTCGGTACGTTCAGAAGAAAAACCAATTACTTTGTCAGCCCATTGTATTAATTGAGCCTGAGTACCGAAAGAAATAGAAAACAGCAGGATGGTAAGCCCTAAACAAGTCAGGTATTTCTGAAAAAACCTTAGTGACAACGTTGTTTTTTCTGTTTTTAGGGCGGTTAATACGTTCATACAATTTATCTACTTTTTGAAAGTCATTTGTAAGAAAACGAAAGTAAGAGAAAATTATTAAACTTTCAAGAGAACGATTAACTGGTAATAAGGCAGAAAACACTTTAGTGCTGCCTATTGACTGTATTTAACTTTTTATTAACAAAATAATAGATTAAAAATTTAACGAAAACTTTCATTCTAACGTTTTGTTTACGTATTTAGCGAAAAAATTTACTCTTCGACTTAAGTATTATTTTTAATCTTTATAAGTAAACAATGAAAAAAACATTCTTGATTGTTGCCATAGTGCTTGGTATAGCTTCGGTATCAAAGGCCCAAACCAAAATTCCGCCGGATGTAGAAAAGTTATTACAAAAAAATACTTGTCTTGCTTGCCATAAAGTAGATACCCGCTTAGTAGGACCTGCTTATAAGGAAGTAATGAAGAAGAAAAAATATAAACCTGAACAAATAGTTGAGTTGATTTATAAACCAAATCCGGCTAACTGGGAAGGATACCCTCCAATGGCACCGATGACTCAGGTTCCGAAAGAAGAGGCATTGAAAATTGCCAAGTGGATTACTACATTGAAGTAATTTACCGGCATATAAAATCAAAAACCCTCTGTTAGCTTTGGCTGATGGAGGGTTTTTGATTTTATATTTGTAGAGACGCCATGTTGGCGTCTTCAATGTACTATGCTTTCAAAATCTTAAACAAAAATAACATTATCTGATTTTGACAAACCAATGAGACGCCAACATGGCGTCTCTACAAATTGAATATGTATTACTCCAGCACCCTCACCTTCAGATAGCTGGCGTTTTTCTTTTCGTGATAAATAGTATGGGTGGCTGTCTGAAAATCTGAATAATCAGCATAATGGATATTTGGTAGGAATTTCTGCGGATTACGGTCGATAATTGGGAAAAACGTACTTTGTACCTGTACCATGATGCGATGGCCTTTCTGAAATGTATGTAATACGTCCTGTAATTCAAACGATACATCTTCAACCTTATTAGGCTTAAATGGCACGGGCGTTTCAAAACTCTTACGGAACTTGCCACGCATGGCTTCGCTTCTTACCATTTGCTGATAGCCAGACATTCTGATATGTTTGGCAGTATTTGGATTATCCTTGGCATCGTCAGGATATACATCAATTACTTTTACAATAAAATCGGCATCAGTACCCGTAATGGCCACTTTGAGGTTAGCCCATATATTGCCAGCCAGCGTAATATCTTTATCTAATACGTCAGTCTGGAATGTCAATACATCGGGGCGACGGCTTGCGAAGCGTTGGTCGTCGACCATATATTCACGAGGCATACCCGAAGTAATGTAGTCTGACGAAGGTACAGGTTTGGCAGGGTCTGAAATATAAGAGGTAGCACTCTTTTTATCTGATGGCTCGCTGAACGAAAGTTTGCCGTTAGGCCCAAAATACAGTTCTCTTTCTTTGGCAGCTTTAGGAGGCCACTCTGTAAAACTGCGCCATTTGTTAGTGCCTGTTTCGTACATGAGGGCTTCTGCAAAAACATTATCTCCCTGGCCTTTCAGGTAATAATTAAAGAATTTCCGTTCGATGTTTTCGCGATAATAAAGACTGGTTTTTTGTCCGAAACTTACATTGCCCAATATATCGCCGTCGCCTCTTGCCCAACCGCCATGTACCCAGGGACCAACGACAAAAATATTGGTCATACCCGGGTTCTTCTGCTCAATTGACTGATAAGTCTTGAAAGTACCGTATAAATCTTCGGCATCGTACCAGCCGCCTACTACCATTACGGCATGTTTAATACCATTGTGATGATTCAGAATATTACGTGATTTCCAAAACTCATCATAGTTAGGATGGTCGATATTCGCGCGCCAGTAGGGGTCTTTACCCAGACTTTCTGTATAATTCAATGAGTTTTTCAGGGGGCCCAGGTTCAGGTAGAACTTATAGCCATCGGGTGTGCCGAAGTCAAATCGTTTACCTGGCGATTGCGTGGGCTTTGTGTCGGTACGATTGGTAAAGCCTGGATAAAACCCAAAGTTATGGGGCAACATAAAGGCACCGTTATGGTAGCTGTCGTCTCGCCATAAGTCGGCCATAGGTGCCTGTGGGGAAGATGCAACCAGAGCCGGGTGAGTAGACATAAGCCCTGCCGAAGCATAAAAACCCGGATAACTAATGCCCCACATACCTACTTTGCCTGAGTTGTACGAGATATTTTTAACGAGCCAGTCGATCGTATCATAGGTATCGGTTGATTCATCAATCTGGGTTTTACCGTTTTTATTGTCAATATGCGGGCGCATTTCTACAAACTCACCTTCCGACATCCATCTGCCGCGCACATCCTGATATACAAATATATAGCCGTCCTGCATTAGTTCGGCACTTGAGCCTACCGATGTTTTTAATTTGCTATCACCGTATGGGGCTACCGAATAAGGCGTGCGTTGCAGCATAATCGGATAGCTTTTGGTAGAATCTTTTGGCAGATATATAGAAGTAAACAAACGTACGCCATCGCGCATCGTAATATATAACTCCCGTTTTTTGTAATTGTCGCTTACATAGTTGGCATTCTGGGCAAAAACCAGACCCGTGCACAAGAGTAAACAGATAAGAATAAGGCTTCGCATAGCTTGTTGATTGTTTGGAGTAAAATAAGGAATTGTCAGGTGGTATTCTGAAGCTGTAAATATAGTAAAGAATAGGGAAAGTGAAGGTTTAGTGTTTGCCTGATTGAGCGATTTATTGATTAAAATTTGCTTCTCATCTGAGACTATTACGCTATATTACCAAAAAAGAGCGACAGATACTGCCACTCTTTAAGTCTTAATAACCTCAACAAAAAACTCAAACAATATTATTTGCTTGCCATCTGAACCCCTGAAGCCAGGAATTTCTTCTCATTAGCTCTGATTTTTACTAATACACGGCGGTTTTTGCGTCGTCCTTCCGGTGTTTCGTTACTGGCCAGCGGGCGTGTGGCGCCGTAACCTGCAATGGCCAGTCTTTCGGCCACTACCCCCTGCGATTTCATGTATAATGCGACAGACTTGGCACGGCTTTCTGATAGTTTCTTGTTTTTTAACTGATTCCCGCTGCTGTCGGCATGGCCCTCAATAAATATTTCTGTGTATGGATAACGATTCAAGACCCCTGATATCTCATTTAATAAACTTTTGGCATCGGCGGTCAATTGCTCTGAGCTCGATTCAAAATAGAAATCCGGCTGGAAAGTAATGTTTATGCCTTCTCCGGTGCGAAAAATATCTGCCTTACCTGTGGTAGCACTAACCAGGTCGGTAGACAGTTTATCAAGCATGATACCGATTTTTAGAGCTGCATCGGCAGCTACCGGGTCTTTTTTACGACCGTTTGCGGTATCCTGAGTTGTTTTTTTGGCTGAATTGCAAGAGGCGAATAATACTATACTAATAGCCACGCCTGACAAAAGACGAAGAATTTTCATGAATTAGGAAATTTTTAGCGACGTAAGTAAAGAGTTTTACTGCATGGTAAAACTTAAATTAAGGTAAAATTGCTAAAAAACAATTGAGAATTGCAAATTTTTTGCAATAAAATTTATATTCAGCTGATTTAACGGTAATCTTAACAAAATCTTTTCAGAAAAATCATTGAGTAAAGCCTCATAAAATTTATCTTTGTTGGTTAGTTTTTTTATCGGCTAACGTAGTCTCACTTCCTCCTAAATGCTTAAATTCTCTATGAAAAACCGTTTTTTTTCCTTCTGTTTCCTTTTGGCAATGTTGTGTACATCTCAGGCTTTTGCCCAGCAAACGGCCTCAGAGTATTTTGACATTGGTGTCAACAAAAGCAAAGCAGGAGATTTTGTAGGTGCTTCGCAGGCATACAGCACGGCTATTGCCATGAATCCCGACAATCCGAGCAGTTATTTTAACCGTGGTCTTGCCAAACAGCAGCTAAAAGACCACCGTGGAGCTATTCTGGATTTTGATAAGACCATCGACCTTGACCCTAAAAATTCACTGGCTTATCTGTTTCGTGGAAAAAGCAAAGGCGAACAGGAAGACCACAGGTCTGCTTTACAAGACTATAATCGTACCATTGAATTGAACCCTGAGGATGCCCTTGCCTATTTATACAGGGGTACCACCAGAGCCAAATTGTTGGATTATCGCCGCGCTATTCAGGATTTCTCTAAAGTAATAGAGTTGAATACCGAAGAAGTTAATAAGTTTCAAGCGTATTTTTCTCGTGGTGCCTGCAAATCACGTCTGGAAGATTTCCCGGGCAGTATTGCAGACTTTACCAAGGCAATAGACATGAATCCAAAACGCTCGCAGACATTCGCCAGCCGTGGTTTCAGCCGCTTAAGAATCAATGATTTTACAGGAGCTATTAAAGATTTTGACGAAGCCATTAAACTGAACCCGGAAGATAGTGAGTCGTTCTATAACCGTGGGTTTAGCAAGACCAAAATTGATGATTTCAGAGGTGCCATTAATGATTATGACAAAGCCATTGCTTTAGACCCGCAGAACGTAAGAGCGTATTATGGTCGTGGTTTTTGCAGCAGTAAACTCAACAACCAGAAAGACGCCATCAATGACCTGACAAAAGCTATCGAAATCAATAATGTAAATATTGATTCGAAAGTGGTGTACAGTGGCCGTATCAACAAAAATATTCTCGACGAACTCCGTAATGTGGTACAGGAAAAGAGCAAAATAAATGAGTTTTCAGACGACCGCTCAGAGGCGTATTATAGCCGTAGTGTAGCCAGATTCAAAAATGGTGATGCTAAAGGTGCGATTAATGATCTGAATAAATCAATTGAATTAAATCCGACCTATGCTGAAGCGTATTTTTATCGTGGTTTTGTTCGCTCATCTACCGGGGCTCAAAAGGAAGCTTTGCAGGACTGCTCAAATGCTATTAAGCTGAACCCCAAATATGGTGAGGCCTTTTATGTAAGAGGCATCATTAAACACGCTTTGGGCGACGATAACGGTGGTTGTTATGACCTGAGCCGTGCCGGAGAATTAGGCTACTCAGCAGCCTATAATGTTATCCGTGAGTATTGTAATTAAGATTCTCATTATTGAAGATATTGTGAAGCCCTGCCTTTTGGTGGGGCTTTTATATAGGAAGGGCTGGTTCTGCTGAAGATTCGATTATTAAACATAAGCTACTCAAATGACTAAAAAATTATCATTAACTGCTGTGCAAACAAAATGGCACATTTCTACTATTACCTGTATTTTAGTATTGACCTTGTGTATCTGCTCATTCCGGGCATTTTCACAGAAAGAACAGTTGATGCGAAAAAAACTCTTTCTTGATGACCCCCACAATGCGATAGAATCCATTACACTACCAAATCAGAAAACCATCTTTGGGGCCTGGGACGAAACCATTAATACCTCTTTTGAAACGGCTTCAAGTCTTTGGATAACTGATGGTACAGATGCAGGCACCAAAATGCTGAAACACTTCCTGAACGAGCCCGGTACCGGATTTTTAGATAATATCACCAAATCTTCCCGTTTCTTTTACTTTAATAATAAGGTGTTTCTGAATGCAGGCAATCATATTGATGATAGCATAAACTTTCTTTATGTAACCGATGGAACCGAAAAGGGAACAATCAGGCTGGTTGACAAAGCTGTTGCACCGTCTGTTTATGCTGTTTATAATGATAAACTTTATATAAGTAATGGTTCACAACTATTAACAAGTGATGGTACCAAAGCAGGCACCCAAAAAGTACCCATTGATGCACTGCCTGCCATTGCAAATCTGTTTGTAGTCAATCAGCATTTGATTATTGAAACGCAAAAAGAACTTTATGCTTATAATGATAAGAGCGGTAGCCTTTCTTTGCTTTCAGTCAAAACCGAAGCAACTGTGGCAACCGGGGATTATGTTTTTTTTGTCGGGAAAGACGGAGACCTCTGGAAAACGGATGGCACTTTGAAAGGGACAAAATCGGTAATAGACATAGCAGAGGGTGCCGATGTATTGGCACCCAAAAGTCTTATCGCCACAAGAAGTCTTGCTGTTTTTGAATCTTATACCGACAAGACCAAAAAAAGCACCTGTCTCTGGATTTCAGACGGTATCAAGTCTGACCCTATGAAAGACGATAAAGGTAAAATCGTATCGACAGATACCACTGGTTTTATGCCATTGCCTACAAAATTTGACGAAAAGGTCTATTTCTACCTGACTAATCTGGATCAGGTTACGCTGGGAAGCAACAATTATCTCATTGTGTTCAAGGATAAGACTTCAAGCGCAAAATTTCTCGGAAATATCGAAGGAGTTTTTGAGGCTCAGCTTTTTCCTTTCTCGCCTAAGGTCAATACCCAGCAAGAGTATTTTTATGCCAGACCTGAAAATCCCGGCTGGCTGGAAGGAGATTATAGTATTAAAGGATTTAATGCCTCGACTGACTCATTAATTACCCTGATGCGTATCGAAACAGAAGGCCGTACAAGCTGGATTAAAGGGGGTAATAAAGTCTATTATAATAAAGACATTGCGGGGTCTGAACCGGGCTTATATGCAAAAGGTGCATGCGGTTTTGATGCAACTATTGAAGCCCTTTATGGCACCCATATATGTGGTGAAAATCCAATCATGCTCAATACTTCAATAGTAGTATTTGGTACTCCTCAACCCGTTTATACTGCCAGATGGGAACACGAAAATGACCCCCCAAAATATGGTTTTTATAATGCATATAAAGCGGGAGTCTATACTGTTCATGTAACAGATGGCATTTGCACAATTTCAAATTCTATAAATATCACTAAATCAGATAGTCTGTCAGTGCTTATTACAAGTATCAGTTCGCTTTGTCCCGGTCAAAGTATCGGACTTAAAGCGGCTGCAAAATATGGAATAGGGCCGTTTACCTATCAATGGAAAAACGGTGCCAACAACACAGGCACTAATGAAATGATTTTTAACACCAATTTAGAGGGGAATTACAGCGTGCTTGTAAAAGATAGTCAAGGGTGCGAGGGTAAATCAGCTGTCTTTGTAGTAAAACAGGAACCCTTACCCAATGTGCAGATTACTAAGAACGCATCTACAGATATAGTTTCCGGAGGTTCAACCACTTTATCAGTTCCGGCAGCAGCCAATCAGACCTATCAATGGTACGAAGATGCCGTTGCCATTTCAGGTGCCAAAAGCAATACTTATACTGCTACAAAAGCCGGAAAATATTCAGTAACAGTCACCACCGCCAATGGTTGCAGTGCCAGTTCAGAAATTGTAATCGTTAACCTTATTCTTTCAAATGAATCAATTGCAGAAACGATACTTTTGCAAGTATTTCCCAACCCGACTGATAATCTGATAAAACTCAATATTAAAGAGCCACTGAGAAAAGCGGCACAAATCAGCCTTGTAAATACCAAAGGGGTAGTTGTAAAAAGATGGGAGATAAAACAACAGGATGCAATTCTGACTCTATCAGAACTTCCTGCCGGAGAGTATATCTTAAAGGTGAATATTAACGACCAGTTGGCAACAAAGAAAATTATAAAGCAATAGTACTTTTCATCTAAAACTGGCAGTAATCACTTCCCTCTTGGGGTTCTGATTACTGCCAGTTTTTTTTTGCTGTTTATCCATAATCAGGTAGTAAAATACTTCATCAATATATTTTGAAAACCCTATTCTGTCAGAACGGTTTTACCGGCATTTTCAGACAGACGCTAGATTTAAATGGGTGAAAAAGAGTTCTCATCTCTCCCTTTTATCAACCCAAATCCCGAATTTGCAAAACAAACCCCCTGTTTGGTTAAAAAGTGTTGGTACCGTTAAGTAATTTTACTTACTTTAAGCATTATTATTTAATAATGAACTTTTACTATGACTATACAATTCACTAATCTTCGTATTGGCCCCAATACCAAAACCTGCATTAAGGTTATGGGCTGTTAATTATAGCTTCAAAACTATTTTTTTATTGACCTGATGAGAGCCTGTCTCTTTCTGGTTAATGGCCTTTAATTGTTAAACTGTTTATTTAGCCTAAAACACTTTTACTATGACTGTCCCCTTACTTAACCCTGTTGTTTTTATTAATAAAAAGACAAAAGTCAACGCTCATGAGATAACATTGGTAGAAGCCGATGTTAACTACACCAAAATTCATTTCGAAGAAAAAGCACCACTAATGGTGGCAGTTACCCTCAAAAAAATTGAAAATTTGCTTTTAGTACATGGCTTTTTGCGTATCCACAAGAAATTCGTTGTTAATCTCAATTATGTTGATTTCTCACTGCTGGATGAGGAAGTTGTCACGATTCAGAATAATATCGAGATTCGGGTCTCACGCAGAAAGAGAAGCACTTTGCGACGGAATCTTAAGAAAAAACAATAGGATAAGTTTTTTTAATGAGATATTAAATTGCCTCCCTTCACGAAAAGTACAAACTAGCCTCAGCGCTGACGCCGGGTGAGAGTTATTCTACTATGATCGATTTATTGGTAGAGGCTATTTTAAACTAATAAACTCTTTATTAGTTTAAAATAGCCTCATATAATTATGGATTCTTACAATTCAATTAACGTTTCAGAATCACATTGGAAAATAAACTGGACGCTTTCCGCGAGCTCGGCTTCCGTGAGTTTTTTCATTTGTGTATCAAACCCACCTGCGTATTTTTTTGTGATGCTCTTCGCTTTTTCCAGGATTTCGATAATGAAGGGGTGCTTTGATTTACCGATTGATTGTCCGAAGTC
>CALRLN020000027.1:0-22282 GCA_943368675.1 Chitinophaga pinensis
ATCTTGGTTTCCTGACATAAAGTACATATTTTCATCAGGAAATTAACAGGAAAGGATTCGTTTCTACGATAAATACCCAGCCATGTTTTTTTTCCGTAACGATTAAAACCCTCATAATAGGGTAAGGTAAAACGTGCAGGTACAAGTCCGGCTTCAACAGGCGCTGAAATAGCAATAGGCAGGTTTTCTAACAGGGCTTCAATCTCTTTACTCTCTGTGCGCTGTTGAACAAGTATCTGTTCTTCGAGATACTGAGAGATTTTAGCGATTTCGTTTGAAAAAACAAGGCTTCTGAAACTGACTAAAGAATTGCTTCGGGGTATTCTCACATACAAATACCAGAAATTGGGGGTGGGTGAAGCAATAAAATTAAGATGCCCCGAAAAAAACGGACTAAAACTCTGGTCAGCATCAGAGATATTAACCTTTAATTGCGGCCTGTATTCAAAAGTATCCAGAATATCCTTATAAATACCCTCTGTAAGCCAGTTACCTTTCTGAAAAACCTCTTCGGCTACATAAGAGCTTACAATATTCGGATGCTCATTGTTATCCACCTGAAAATCAATATCCAGATTTTGCATAGCTTTGCCAAATGTCTTGCCGAAACTATGCGGTACATTGAGTAACATCTGCTGACGTAAGCCAAAGCTTACGCTTTCTACCTGCGCTTGTGCCGCGGCAATCAATATATCTTTCATTTCAGCAGGCGATGCAATCCCCCCCTTGAAATTGATTCGTATCAGATAATAATCACGCATAAAATTCCTGCTTTAGGTTTATTCAGTCATTTTTCCGGAAATCTATTTTCCAGATATTTCCCAATAAGTCTGTTAAATAAATGGTATTCTTTACCTTTTCTGCATCACTCAGGCGTTTAAATCCTGCCACCAGCCTGACAACACTCACCTGATAATCATTCGCCTTACTATCATACTTTAAACGTAGCTGACATAAATCGCCTGCGGGGTCTTCTTTGGGTAGGTAACCACTATCACCATCCGGCGAATAAGCCAGCATAAAACCTGAGCCTGTATAGGGTTTCTGTAAAGTACTGTCGGTATCAAATACTAAACCTACCGGTGACCGATGCCCGGTAAAAGTACGCACTTCTTTTGGCTGATACATTTTGCCCGTGGCAGGATTCCTCACCCAGTTGGCATCCGGCCCAATGTTTTTTATTGGCTCGGTGAAAGTCACATTTTCAGGTCTGGCCGGATAATCCGGGTCATTAAAAAATATATTTCTTTTCAGAGATTCAGCCGGAATCAATTTATCTTTTGTGGCATCATAAGGTATGTATTGCATGGGAGTATCGTTCCCTCCCATTCTCCATGGAAACCCATAATGATGATTTTGTCGCAGCCAGTTCAATTCTTCAGGGTCATCTCTGTCACCCGAGTTCTCAATACCAAACAATTGTTTGTCTGCATTTAAAGCCATATCGAATTCGTTCCTGACGCCTCTGGCAAAAATATAACCGCTTGCTTCCAATAAAGCCTCATTGTTCGGCAGGTATATTTTATCGGCATTCAACGGTATTCTGAAAATCTTTGCCGTAAGGGGCATTTCTCTTAACCCTACGTATTTACCTGAGTTTTTTACTTCACCGTGGTCTGTTCTTGACCCGCTTGCTATGTATAAAGAATCTTTATTGGCTGATACGCAAACCCCTGAAAACGCATGATCGAAAAGCGTACCTGAGGATGGATAAACCTCGGTTGTCAGCATCGTTGTCCATTTCCTGCTGCCATCAGGTAGTATTGTGCATTTTTCAACTACACCGTAACCGTTGGCATTAGCTGCCTCATTATGATTACCTACCAGAAAAAACGTATTATTCTCGAAAGCCATTCCCTGTAAATAATTAATACGATGTTCGTCTGGTGACAGAAAGGGAATTTCTTCCTGTGCTTCACCCTTTACAATCGGAATCTTATAAACCCAACCATCCACATTACAGGTATAAAGTGCGTGGGTAGCAGAATCATATATAATCCGGACTGGTAAATGATCAAGTTTCTTAAAGAGTGACACCCTTATATCCGGCCTTAAAGAAACAGGTTTAGATGAGATAATAATTTGTTTTATTATCCTTATAATTTTTGCCCGCTGAACAAACAGACAAATACCTATCAGAAGCGATATTCCCAATAAATACTTTTTCATAAGACCCGATTGAATCGTAAAGTACTTATTAATTACTCTACCTCAAAAGCATTTGTTCAGATATGCCTCAGCTTTAAGTTTTTTTTAATTATTCTGCCACTGACAGGCTCTTCTCCGACATACTTTCCAGAATTATTTTTACTTCAGGTCTGCACGAACCGCAGCCCATACCCGCCCCTGTTTTCTGGCATAACCGGGCTAAATCTTTACAGCCTCCGTTAATGGCATTTTCGAGGTTGCCTTTACCTACATTATTGCAGGAACAAACCAGTTTACCTATTACAGGCTCGGCAGGTACGCCTGACCGCAACAGCGCCAGTCGCTTCTCCGACAATTCGATACCGTTGATAATTAAATCCTTAAATTCCAGAAACTCCGACTTATCACCTATCAATATAGCACCTACCAGGCGGTCATTGTACACGATACACTTTTTGTAATAGTGCTTGGCTTTGTCTATAAAAATAATCTCTTCATAATCAGTACTTCCGGCAGGCACTTCTACTACTCCTAAAGAACATAGATTCAGGCCATGCATTTTGAGAATATTCATCGATAGGCTCCCCTTGTAATAAGCAGCAAGGTCTCCTGACAGGAATCTCGCCACTACTGCTGCCTGTTGCTCAGACGCGGCTGTAATACCCCACATCTGTTTGTTCCATTCGGCAATTTCACCACAGGCAAAAATATCAGGGTCAGATGTTTGCAGATAATCATTTACTACTACTCCCCTATTGCAGGCAAGCCCCGCCTCTTTTACTAACTCAATATTGGGAATGGTACCTGCGGCTACTATCAAGGCATCACAAGTCAGTTTTATGCCCGATTTCAACCGTATACCTGTAATTTTTTCGCTGCCATATACCTGTTCTACTTCATCATTATAGTACACATCAATGCCGCGGGCGACGATTTCTTCATGCAGAATATCACTCCCTATCGGGTCTAATTGTCTGTCCATAAATCGCCCGATTCTCTGAATTACCGTCACATTCACGTTGATTTCTCTCAAAGAGGCCGCCATTTCGAGCCCTAATAGCCCACCACCCACAATCACTGCCTTATTATTAGCTTCTATATAGGGCATCAGTGCATCTGCATCAAGTCTGCTACGCATATTGAATACCCCTCCTATTCCTGGAAAATTCTTGGGCATAAAGGCACGGCTACCCGTACCCAGAAACAGTTTATCATAGTGGTGTTCGTTGCCATGGCTATCAACCACTACCTTGTTTTTGCGATCTATGTGTTCAATACCTACTCCCTTATGAACTTTTATATGATTTGTTGCAAACTGGTCTTCTCTTAATTTTACCAGTTGATCCCAGGTCTGCGTACCACTGATATAGTCCGGCAGCATTACCCGGTTATAAAAGGGATAAATCTCTTTTGAAAAAACTTCGATTTCATCAGTCTGATTCAGACTTCTGTAAGTGGAGATAAAACCCAATCCGGCAGAACCTGCCCCAATGACAACGATTTTTTCTTTTGGTTTCCGATATTTTACCACCTCAACGGCTGAATATTTAAAATCAGGTTCTTTCGATTTCGGGTCAACCAGATTATTAGTCAGATTATTTGCCCTGCCAAAGTCATTGCCTAATATCTTACCCCAATGCATGGGTAAAAAACAATTACCTTCTTTTACTTCATCTGTGAGTTTAGCTTTTACCTTAACACTTCCACGTTTACCTTTTACCTCAACTACTGTCTCATTTTCAATGCCTCTTCTCCGGGCATCATTCGGGTGAATTTCAAGAAAAGGTGCGGAAATATGCTGATTCAGTTTGTTGACTCTGCCCGTTTTGGTCATGGTATGCCATTGGTCTCTGATACGGCCCGTAAGCAGAATTAGCGGGAAGTCTTCATTGGCTTGCTCTGATTCGTTTGCATCAGGTACAGCGTGAATTTTTGCCCGCTGGTTGGCTGTATAAAACTGATGGTCTTCAAATAATCGCGGGGTACCTTTCGACTCTCCATTATTAGCAGAATACGGCCATTGCACAGTATTTTGTTTGAGTAAGTCATAGCTCACCCCAGTTACATCAATATTGGTTCCTTTAGTAGTTCTGGTATATTCTGTATATATCTCTCCAAAGTTTGTATAGCTGAATTTAGCTCCCCAACCCATTTTCGCGGCAAACCTGCAAATAATTTCAGCATCCGGCAAAGCCTCACCGGGCGCTTCGTTGATTTTGTGAAGATAAGAGACCCTGCGCT
Source organism: Chitinophaga pinensis (assembly GCA_943368675.1). Taxonomy (GTDB): domain Bacteria; phylum Bacteroidota; class Bacteroidia; order Cytophagales; family Spirosomataceae; genus Emticicia. The sequence continues at coordinate 4,390 of CALRLN020000027.1, forward strand.
CAGCATTGGTCATGGTTCCTTCTTTTTCTGTCCAGGCTGCGGCAGGAAGCACTACATCAGCAAAACGGATAGTATCTGCACGGCTTGAAATATCCTGCACTACCACGAATCTTGCGTTTTTCATAGCCATTTCTGCCATTTTAGCATCCGGCAGGCTCACCATCGGGTTAGTACAGGCTATCCAGACAGCCTTTAGTTTTCCGCTTTCCAGTCCTTTAAACATCTCGGTGGCGGTCAAGCCCATTTTGTCTGAGATTTTGGAGCCACCCCAGAATGCCTCCATTTCTGCTCTGTGCTGCGGGTTCAGAATATCACGGTGCGAAGCAAGCATATTGGCAAGCCCACCTACTTCTCTGCCTCCCATTGCATTGGGTTGACCAGTAAGCGAAAACGGGCCATTACCAGGTTTACCAATCTTACCCGTAATAAGGCTCAGGTTTATCAGAGAAAGATTTTTGTTTACACCGATTACCGATTGGTTCAGACCCATGGTCCACATAGATAAAAAGCCTTTGGCTTGGGCAATCCACCAGGCTGTCTTTTGTATGTCATATACCGGAACACCACATATTGATGCTGATTCGTCCAGAGTACGTTCAAAAACTTTTGATTTTAACTCTCCGAAGCCATCGGTATGATTCACAATAAAATCATTATCTATCCAATCATTTTCAATTAAAACCCTTGCAATAGCATGGTTAAGAGTTACATCAGTACCCGGATTAAGCTGTAAATGCAAATCTGATGAAGAAGCCGTTTGAGTGCGGCGAGGGTCGGCAGTAATAATTTTCAAGTTCGGATTAGCCGCTTTATGGGCTTCAATCCTGCGCCATAAAATCGGGTGGCACCAGGCAGGATTCCCCCCCTCTATTAAAATACAATCTGACTCCTCAATATCATCATAACAAACCGGAACGGCGTCTTCACCTAATGACATTTTATAAGCCACCACTGCTGACGACATACAAAGCCGGGAATTAGTATCAATATTATTAGACCCTATAAAACCTTTCATCAGTTTGTTCCACAAATAATATTCTTCCGTCAGACATTGCCCTGAAACATAAAACCCCACCGAATCCGGCCCGTATTTATCAATGAAAGTTTTAAAAATTGCTGCCGTGCGTTCCAAAGCATCATCCCAGCTAACCTGTTGCATGGGCATGCTTCTGCTCATACGCATCTGCGGATACAGCAGGCGGTCTGACTTATCATTGGCTGTATAATGTAGATTCAGGCCTTTCGAGCAAAGCATACCCTTATTAACGGGATGGTCTTTGTCACCCTCAACATGAATTTTGCCATTGCCGGTATCTGTCACTACAATCCCGCAGCCTACCCCGCAATAACAGCAAGTGGTTTTATATTTATTTGAGGTGTTCATTTTCGGAGTGATTTAACCCCTGTCCCTAAATCCCTTTCCCCAACAGTGGGGAAAGGGACTTTGTTTTTTCCCCCAATGGGAAAATTGTTATAAAACATAGAATAAAGGATAGAGGATATTTTTATTATTATATTCAGCATGATACTTGATTTTCTGTCCCCTTCCCTACTGTTGGGAAGGGCTAGGGATGGGGTTTTCACACCAAATCCTCAACTACCGCCACCTTCTCAACAGAAGGCTTCTCTTTCACACTAAACTTAGTAAGGGCAATCAAAATAGCCGCCGCTACTGCTGCTATACCGATATATCTGAAGGCATCAGCATAAGTAAGGTTTTCAGATTTAAAGAGAAAGCCCATCAGCATACCACCTATATTTCCGCCTGCACCTACAATGCCTGCCACCATGCCTACATTTTTTGTATTGATAAAAGGTGTAAGGGCATAGGTAGCTCCATTAGCCATTTTCAGAAACAGGGCAAATAATACCATTGAGGCAATGGCAACAGGCAAAGTTGCAGAACTCGCAAAGAATACAAGCCCGATACCCTCTATGGCTATCAATATTGCCAATAAACGTCCCTTTCCTGTTAAGCCATTTTTTCTGCCGATTTTATCAGCCCATATCCCCCCTAATGCACGGGCGAAAATATTCATGAACCCAAACATACCTGCCAGCAGTCCGGCCATCTTCTGGTCAACTCCGAAATTATCTACAAAGTGCAGGGCAGCTACATTATCAAAAGTAATTTCCATGCCGAAACAGATAGAATATGAAATTGCCAGTGCCCAAACACGCCAGTCTTTTACAACCTCCATTGTATTCGGTTTCTCTTTCTGAGCTCTTTCACGACGAATATCTTCATAGTTTCCGGCAGGTGTATCCAGTGTAAACTTGTAATAAAGAAAAGCACACAATAACAATAATGTACCGGGTATAATCATAGCCAGCCGCCATGCTTCGCCTTTAGTATATCCCAACCCTACAATGCCGGCAAAAATCAAGGGCATGAGCATATTTGTGATACCACCGCCGAGATTTCCCCATCCTCCGGCTACTGCATTGGCTGTGCCCTTAATATTTGGCGCAAACATCATAGATGTATGATATTGGGTAATTACAAATGAAGCGCCTATTACTCCAATTGCCAGGCGAAACAATAAAAAGGTTTCGTAACTATGAGATAGACCTACCAGATACACCGGAATTGAGCAGAGAACTAACAAAGCCGTATAAGTTTTACGGGGTCCCCAGGTGTCACAAAGACGACCAATAATCAGTCGGGCAATAATAGTAGCAGATACCGCTGCAATGAGTGTATTACCTACCTGCGCTTTGGTTAAACCCAGGTCTTCTCTGATGGTAGGCATTAAAGGTGCAAGCCCGAACCAGCCAAAAAAGCACATAAAGAATGTGAGCCAGGTAACATGAAATGTACGCATTTGTACACTTGAAAAATCAAATATGCTAAGTTTTTCTAATGGTTTGTTTATAGTCGGTTTCATGATTTTCTTTGTTTAGAGATTATCGATAAGCATTTTCTTATTTTTTGGCAGTGGCAAAGAATTCAGGACGAATATTGAGCATCAGATAGCCCCATTGACCCACTTTACGGGTTTTGTCCATTGAGTTTTGCTTTACATATTCAAGGTTGTTGTTGCCTTGCATAACGGCATAACCTGCCTCAATAGTGGTAAACTTATTGAGTGTGTAGTTCAATACGAGATCATATTCCAGACCCAACTTGGGGCTGATTTTAGCGCCTGTTGGTGCATCGGCTGTTTTATTGGGAGTAGCAGCAGCCAAAGCGAAATAATGTATATCTAATGTGCTGGTCAGACGCTTGTTTATGTGCTTAAACTTGAAAAAAGCATCCTGCAAGCCGCCCGCCGGTGAGCCTGTACCCACATAAAAATAATCCATATAACCCCAGTGTTTGTGCGGAGTGCCATACAATGGATCAAAACGGTGTGTTTCACCAGCTTTCAGCTTAAATCCATCGTTACCCGAAAGCACCTCATAACCGGGGCCGAAGCTAAGTTGCCCGCGCTGAATCATGAAATTACCACCATAATGGTAGGCACTTTTAATGTCCAGCCCGTCGCGGTCTTTGCCCGATTGCAGATAACCAAACACCTGCCATTGTAATTTATGAAGTTTGCTCAGGCTGTTTGTGCCTGTAAGCATGGCACCATAGGTGAGGCGCAAATTTACACCTGTCTGGTCATATCGGCGGCCATATACATAGCCATTGGAAGAACTACCGATACTATCTATACGAAACTTTGAGAAATCATCTTTGAAGAATAAAACCGATAATCTGGTTTGTTGAAATTTGCGTGCCAGATAAGCCATCTGAAATGATTTAAACATCTGATTCTGACCGTTAGTGCTTACTGCATTAAGTAAAACCGGGCTGCCGTTTTTTCCTGCGGTTGGTAAAAAACCTGCCGGAACAGCCAGGCTTACATTTTTGGTAGACAATGCCGATGATGGCACATTTCCCCCGACATAATAAGTACCATTGGTTCCGAAAGCATCACCATTCTGATTGAATCCACCGCCTATGTCCAGTATCCATCCTTTGTTTTGGGCTTTGAGCAGGGCGGCATCAAACCGTCGGCCTTGTTGCAACCAGTCCAGATTGCCCAGCAGGCGTACATCATCATAGACTAATTCCTGCCGCCCTATTTTTAGCGAAAGATGCTGCAAGGCTTTAAATCTGAAACTCGTATCAGCAGCGTTGGCGAGTATAATCTCTGCCCAGGCTTCATGAACGGCCAGCCTGGCGCCATCGCTGTTAGAGATAGAAGAAGCATCCTGCCCCCAAACCCGAATGTCCTGTACAGATACGCCCAGATTAACCCTGTCCCATTTGTAGCCAAAGGTCAGGCGTGTGCGTTGAGATGTAAAAGCCGCAGGTTTCGTATCTATCAGAGCCAGATTACCTAATCCGTCTCTGATTTCGGTGCGGGTTCTTAACTGACCCGTAAGTGAAAATTGTGAATGAGAAGCCCCGGTAAAGAAAACAATGAAGAAAAGTGCCAATGCAAATTTGCGTAATAGATTTTTTTTCATTTGCTTTGATGTTGAATTGTGAACAAATACCTACGTTTTGCGATTCGTTGCCGATTCTGATACCCCCATATCAGGTCGGCTTTTTTTTTGGCGAAAATCGAGGCCCCCACCCCGACAATTGTCTTCGACAATCGCCATTACTTGTGTTTTTGTTGCTTTTTTCCCTACGTTTGCATGATTTTCTGAATTGTTATTGTTTGAAATGGTTGTGAAATATAATAATAAGATAGCCCCCACTATCCAAATATTATCTAAGTAAAAATACTTATTAATTGCATAATTTTCTTTACTTATTCAAATGTAAAAAATAATATTTTATACTCAAAGTCATTTTATACTTATTTTTGGCATTTTACACACTTTTAAAGAAGATTCTTTTAAATCTGAAACTTGTTTTTAGAAAAATACAATTTTCTAGTTATGATATGTTAATTTTCGAAACTATAAAATTAATTTTCTGAATATTTACCCACTTAATATAATTTGGATTTATCTAAAAAAAGTCCAATTATGTATTATTAAATACACGAGTATTAGACTAAAAAATTCTTCTGTAATTGTAGCTGAAGGAAGAATGGTTTCTTGCAGATTGCTTGAATACCGATAAAATAACTAATTATTACTTCCTGACAAATATTTGCGAAGGATAAGGCGCAAATTTACTGTGCCTTGTTGAGAAAATAAACGATTATTTTAAAATCTATTTTCCATAGATACGGCTCAGCAATGGCACACAGCTGCGAAAGTCACTCAATAATGAGGCTTTCAGCATATGTCTCTACATATTCAGGATGCAGACTTACTACATCACCAATAATAATAACTGCAGGATTGCTCACGCCTGACTCACTGACCTTAGTCTGAATATCGTTTATCTGCCCGAATAAAGACCGCTGTTTCTTAGTTGTGCCATTCTGAATAATGGCTATTGGCGTCTCTTTTTTGCCATTTTCACTAAAAATAGCGACAATTTCATCCAGTTTGCTCATGCCCATCAATATTACTACTGTGGCTGAAGATCGAGCTGCCAGTTTTAAATCGTTTGGTAATACACCATCACTGGTATGCCCCGTTACCACCCAGAAACTACGGGCGATATCCCGATGAGTAATCGGAATCTGGTTAGTTCCTGCTACACCTACACTGCTTGATACTCCCGGAATTACCTCGGTTACAATCCCGAAGTTGCGTACATATTCAAGTTCTTCATAACCTCTGCCAAAGACAAATGGGTCACCACCCTTTAAGCGAACCACATGGCCGAATTTAAGAGCATATTCTACTATCATCTGATTAATCTCAAACTGCGCATAAGAATGTTGCCCTTTGCGCTTGCCTACGTTTACCACAATGGCATTTTCAGGAACATATTCCAGTAAAGAATGATTGGCCAGCGCATCGTATAAAACTACGTCGGCTTTTTGCAGGGCTTTAATGCCTTTGAGAGTAATGAGTTCGGCATCGCCTGGACCCGCCCCCACGAGTGTCAGTTTTGCTTGCATTTTTGATTATTTATATTCAGTCGTAAAATCAGAATCAGCTTATGAGACGGATTACATATTTATTAATAATGAATAAAAGTAGAATATAATTCTATCAATGCAAACAACTTCAGAATAATATTTGCACAAAATAAAATAATTCAAAACTAAAATAAGAATAATACAAATAAGTAAAAATACTCAGTTATATGAATAGTATTTTTTCAATAATTAATAAAAAACAATAAAGAATCTATACTTCAACATTGGAAAAGGTGTTTTTTTACACTAAATTTCTAAGGATTCTTAGTCTTGATATCTATACAAATGCCTACACTTGAAGAAAAGGTTGCCCAACGCCTTACCAGGTTATATATCCTTGCACTGACAACGGTGGCGATTCTTTCAATAGCAGGGCAGGTACTGATACAGGAATCGCTGGAAGATACGCTCAATGATGCACACGTAGTTAATATAGCCGGCCGACAAAGAATGCTGAGCCAACGCCTCTCGAAAATGGCGATTCTCCTGACTAATACTGACAGGTTTTCGGAAGAAGCCAGATTCTATGAAAAAGACTTTATTGAGACCCTTGCACTCTGGAGCAAATGTCATAACGGCTTTTTAGAAGGCAAATTACAAACCGAACGGGAAGTATCGGTAAAAAACTCTGCCAAAACCAGGCTAATGCTCAACGAACTCAATCCGGTTTTTCAGAAAATCAAATCGCTATTGGAATTGATTCTGAGCAAGCAGCCTTTTGATAAAAAACTGGTTTTAGATGAAATATTGACAAATGAGCGACTCTTTCTCGATAAAATGGATAGCATCGTATTTCAATATGATCTGGAGTCACACGAAAGAGTGAACAGGGTACGAAGCATTGAATTATTTTTGTTTTTTCTGACTATTGCTATTTTGCTACAGGAGGGTTTGCTGATATTCAAACCTTTAGCGGCCTATATTAAAAAAGTAATCAGAATGCTGATAAATTCTGAAGAAGCATTACAGGAAAAGAACCAGGAATTGATTATTTCTAATCAAAAACTTGTTGAAACGCAGAAAGATTTGATAAAAATTACAGAAGAGAAATTTGAACTGATAAGACAAGAGGATAATGTGCGATCAAGTGCATTGATGGAAGGTCAGGAAGAAGAGCGCCGCAGGTTATCAAGAGAATTACACGATGGTATAGGACAAATGCTTACGGGTATAAAACTAAATAGCGAAAAACTTAAAGATCTGCCATTTGCCAATGATAAACAAAGAAAGACTTTTGAAACACATAGCAAGCTGATTGAAGAAACCATTCAGGCTACCCGTGTAGTATCTTTTAATCTGATGCCTCCTATCCTGACAGATTTCGGGCTTGGAGCAGCTATCCGGCTATTAACCGAAGATACCACCCAAACTAGTGATATAAAGGTATCGTTTGAAAGCAATTACGGACAAACAAGACTGAATCCCAACCTTGAAGTAAATCTATACAGAATTACCCAGGAAGCTTTAAATAATATAGTGAAGCACTCTAAAGCATCAGAGGCAACTGTAATATTACAAAAGAACAAATCAGAAATTGAGCTAACTATCAGCGATAATGGCGTAGGATTTGACGAAACAAATATTAAAAAAGAAAAGAGTATCAACAACGGACTAGCCAATATGCAAACCCGTGTACGCTTATTGGGCGGACATATAGACATACAAACTAAATCGACAAAAGGAACCCGGATAATTGTGAAAACACCTAACTAAAATGGCAAACAAAATTAAACTGATGATTGTAGATGACCACGCAGTAGTACGCAAGGGCATTATTAACCTGTTAGAAGACGAAGAAAACATTGAGATTGTAGGTGAAGCATCTGATGGTGTGGATGCACTGGAGGGGATTAAAGAATTAAAGCCAAGTATTGTGCTTCTGGATTTATCAATGCCCAGAATGACAGGCTTTGAAGTAGCCAGGATTATCTCTCAGAAACACCCAACAGTGAAATCCCTTATTTTTTCAATGCACAACAATCAGGAATACATGTTACAAGCCGTTGAAAACGGCGCTATGGGTTATCTGCTGAAAGACACAAGCAAAGAGGAAATCATGAAAGCACTGGATACCGTATCCAATGGGCAAAAATACTTCCCTCCTACCGTTTCAGCCATGATTATTGATGGGTTACTCAGTCAAAATAAAACCAACAGCTCAGCTAGTAAAAAGGAAGCTTCTGCCATTGTTAATGTGCTTTCAAAACAGGAGAAAGTAATTCTTAACTATATTGTAGACGGGCTGAACAGTCAGGAGATCTCTGAAAAGCTTAAACTAAGTGTGCGTACCGTTTCTAACCATAGAGCAAATATCTTACGTAAAACACAGGTAAAGAATACAGCCGAACTGGTAAGGCTGGCGGTGGAGTAAGTGCCCTTACCTGAAATTCACTCCAACCCTCAGACTATACTTATCCATATGGTAAGAAAACGTATTCCTGCTTGATTGCTGGGCATTAACGGCATAGGCATAGGCAGCCTCTATCCACATAGTTTGTCGTTGGCTGATTTGCTTACTGAAACGGTATCCGGTATAAATATCGAAGACCGGCTTTTCTGTAAAGCTGCTGCCTGCTTTAAAGCCCAGAATCAGGTCCTGCATGGGTCTGATCTTATACATCAGGTCATTCTGGAGTTCTACCAGTTGCCATTTTTTGGATTCTGCCTGTGTACTTTCAATATTTATATATTCGAATGTGTTGTTATTCAACCGTATCGGCTGTTGCCTGCCACTAATCAGGTTATACTTAAAATTAGACTGCGCAGTGAAATAGCTTATACCCACACGATAACTTAATCTCCTGAGTTTAAGTGGATAGACAGCCCCTGCCTGAACAGCCCAGCCTACCCTGCCACCATTACTGGCACCATTAAACTGATTAATAATTGCATTGGAAAATACCCTATAATAGTTCAACGAGGGTGCAAAAGAAATATAAACCTCACTTGGCACTTTGAAAAAACTTTCCTTTTTCTTTTCCGGATGATAGCCTGATTCGAAAGCTATTTGAGTATTTAACGCAATAGACTTGTCCAGATACGCATCATGCCCTGGCAAATAATCAGGCGTTGTAAACCTTTCAGACATTCCTTTTTCAGTCTCAGCTATAGGTAAATAAATCTCTTTTTCTTCGGTTGCCTTGTTCTTGTTCTTTTCTCTTTCATCAATTGCTATCGCACGTCCTTGAACAGCTCCATTCTGCCTTGCTTCCTTGTGGTCTTCATTACCATTTCCAATATTATTCTGATGTGCAATCAATTCAGTTGATTTTACTGTAAACTTCGGGTCAATAGATGCTTTATTTTCTGACCTTGCATTTGTCTTATTCCAATGTTTTATTTTCCCGGTCCTATTTGTATTATCAGCGACATTTATTTCATTGATTTGAAGCCCTCTGCCCCCTTCCGACTCCTTTGTCGCATCTTTCTCTGTCTCTATGTTTTCTTTCGCTCCTGATGCCGTTTCTGTGTCTTTTTTATTGTTTAACTTCTGCGCTTCTACACCGTGTTTTATGTTATTACCTTTTACGCCTATAGTATTTATCGCTTTCCCTTTACTAATTGACTGATAAGCTATATAGCCTATCAGTGAAAACAGCAATAAGGCTGCTGCCAGACCCCACCGCCAGAGTTTGTAGTTTGGAGTAACCACAGGCGGAAGGTTTGCCTCTATATTATCCCAAAGGCTATCGTCAGGCATTTTATCAAAGCCATTGATATGACTCTGAAAAAGTTCTTCTATTTTATCTTCAGGTTTATTCATTGCTTTTATATATGCGTCATTTTTACCGAATCTGTGCTACTATATCCCTTTTTTTTTAATTTTTCCTGTATGTACTTCTTTGCAAAAAACAATTGCGATTTTGAAGTACCCTCTGCAATCTGTAACTGTGCTGCAATTTCAGGGTGGGTATAGCCCTCCATTACATACATATTAAATACAATCCTGGCGCCATTAGGCAATTCTGATAAAACACTGCTTAATGTCTCCATCAACTCCTTATTGTTGAGTTGCATCAATATATCATCATTATTATCAAATGGCATCAGCATTTTGTCTGTCAGCTTATCAATCCCGTCAAAATCCACCTGCTTCCGATAGTGATTTATAGCGGTGTTGACAATAATTCTTCTCACCCATGCCGAAACGTCTCTTGGATCTCTGACCTCTTTCATATGCCTGAATACCTTAATCAGCGCCTCCTGAAAAATATCCTCTGCATCTTCGCGGGTATTGGCATAACGCCAGCAAACGCCAAAAAAACGACTTTTATATCGCTGATAAAAAGTCGCCTGGGCTTTGCGGTCATTTTTCAAACAACCTCTGAATACCTCCTCGTCAGTAAGCAAAATTAAATATTCTTAATACGTTTTTAAATTGCGGTGTTTAGTATAAGCGCATTTAATTTGCGTCTATTTAACTGAAACAGATACTTTTGCCTGCACAAAGTGTGTATTATCACGGTACAAGCCGTAATAAAAAGTATCATTTCCCGTAAAAATCTTGTCTGCCTGATATAAAATAACCGGGCTGTCAAAACTTGTGGTATCTATACTTACCTTTCCATATTGTGGCGGTGATACAATTTTCAGTCTTGATTTAGTATATAATGAACAAATCGCATCATTCTGCAAAACATCAATGGCAATTTTTGAGCTTAAAGCATAATTGGTAATACTCAATACATCGTCTTTAATGCCCAGTGCGCAGGCGGCAGGTTCAATTATACTCAATTCAACTGGTGCAACCGGATTTTTTGTATTCGGGATACCTATGCGATACAGAAAAGAATCACTGCCAAGAAAGTCCTTTTCAGCTGCATAGATTATCTTCTGGTTATCAATAGTCACAGTTCCATGTTTAGGCGGTATTTCAATTTGTATCGAACTGATGCTACTACACGTTTTGTCATTGCTTGTGACATTAAGTGTAGTAACAGAAGATGCCTCCACCTCTATTCTGTCGCCGATAGCCCCGGCAAAACACGGCAGGTCTTGTACCGAAGCCACGATATTAAACTCAACCTGCTTGTCAATGGTGGTTCCTGCCTGTGTTTTTCCTTGCAGAATCAGATTATCTTTACTGACCGGGCCAGTACCTGTAAACCGATAATACACCAGTCCGTTATCTGTAAATTTTGCCTCCCCATAGAGGGGTGTTTTTGCAATACTTATCTGGCTCGCGTTTTCAAGCCCTTTTAAAGAGGTGGGGTTAATAGTCACAGCATCCTTAGTGGTATAAAAAATATCATTGGGGTTTTCTTCAGGAGTCATTGGACCTGCTGACATAAGATTTACGTTATCGCAGGCACCCATCACAATTGCCATGAGGCAAAAGCTCACAAGCGATTGATTAATGATTTTTTGTATAAAGAATATTTGTAGGCGTCGAAACATGAAATGCCGGGTCGTTTTAATGATGACAGAAAAAACAGAGATAGGGTTTAAATTTATTCAATAATTATTTTTTTTGTATGCTGATTCAATTGGAGCATATAAACACCTTTGCTAAAATGGCCTAAATCGATTTCGTTAACAGGTTCAGTAAGTTTCTGATGCAAAACTATTTTTCCACTTATATCAATCAGTCTTAATTGAACCGTGTGGCTAGCGTTAATTCTAACCATCAATTTATTAGTAGCAGGATTTGGATAAACCGCATCTGCCCACACCTCTTCTTTCGAAGTAATTGCCACTGCTAATTTATCTGAAAGCACTGAACAACCGTCTTCCGTTACCCGGACTGTATACTCTCCCGTGTTATTATGCGATATAGATTGGGTAGTACCTCCGGCAATTGCACTCCCATTCATGTACCATTGCAAAGCTCCTGTAGCTGAAACACTCAGTTTATCATTTTGCAGTGTAATGATTGGCTTGTCTGGCAATGGCTTAAATGTGATGCTTACTATATTTGAAGGAAGACTTGAATTACCTTCTTTGCTTACAATCAGCTTATAACTACCCGATTTACTGACAACCATTTTGTTATCCGTCTTAATCACTTCTTCAGATTCATTAATAATCCACTTATAAGAATCAAAATCTTTTGGAGCTGTCAATACTATCGAATCGCCTTCACAGGCTTCTGTATTCGGAATGCTAATTAAGGGTTGGGCAAGTTTTGTCTGAAGTGAAAATAATTGTCGACCCAAATCCGGTGTTGTAGCTAGGCAAACCGGAATGCCATTTACCAGAGAAAAATTAGAAGGATAAGAACTTAGGGGACCTTTCAATAAATCAGCGATCATTTTTGTTCCCTCAACTCTGCCATCGGTTTCCCAAGGCTCAAAACCCGTTTCAGGGGTTGAAGCAGCAAAATATACTTTATTTCCGGCGGTTTTAAATTTAAAAAATGAATGGCTGAATTCTTTCAGCAGTTTTGTACCTGTTTTTGTGCCATCTGTAACATAAATTCTGCTCCCCCCGTTGGTTACCTGAGACCTCGCTTCAAAAATATATTTATTTCCTATTTGCGCTACATCTTCCAGAATCCCGTCTGACACCTCCTCAATACCTGATGCCTGCCATACCTGAATTTTTTCATCAGGGTTAAGGAAAAAAGCATTACCCGTATGTTTGAAGGGGAATTTGGCATCTTTATCGCCGATTGAAGCTACCTGATTGAAAGTGTTATTATTTAATTGATAAATATCAAAACTTTTCGGATAGTTGCCACCATAATGACTTACAAATTTATATAAATAAGGTATATTATTAAATATTTTGATATCAGCAAAAGCTAACTCTTCAACATCAATAGTTGCTGAAGATACATCTGGTTCTGATACAATATTGTCTTTGAATAGCTGCAATTTAAAATTACGGGCACCATTGTTATCAAGTTTATAAAATGAACAAAAATAAGCGCCATTCATTTTTTTTGCCGAATGCAAGGTATAATCTTTATATAGCACCGGAATTGTTTTTACTAAAGTATTATTTAAATCAACAACCCATATTTTATCTGTATTACTACCATAAATCATTATCTCATCACTTGCTCCATTTACCGGAAACCAATTTACTGAATAACTATCAACGGTAAACAGTTTTGAGAAATTCTGGTTCTCTAAGATAAAGAAGTCTGTCTTGTTATTTAGAGCATCAAATTTCGTAAACCAGAGTCTTTTATTGTCGCCAACAAAAAATGGTACGAAATCTGAATACTCGGTCATATTACCTGTTCGTGCCGATAATACAGATTTAGTAGAATAAGGTGGAAATGATAAATATACCATAATATCATCTTTCATTAAAATCGTTATACCCAAACCTCTTTTAACTAGTTTTCTGGTAAATGTCAGATGCCCATCAGAAGCAATTTTTGCTATACCTACAGAATCACCATCTATCTGCTGATATAACTTGTAATAGTCTTCTCCTGATTTTACAGTTCCTGAATAACTTTCAAATCCATCAGGAAGGTCTACAACATGCGTACCCTGTTCTGTTCCATCAGAAATAAAAGAAATACTTTTCCTATGAATTCCACAATAATCGCAAGCATTTTGCACAGACTGTCCCCAGTAGCTTGAAAAATCACCACTTTTCCGGTAGGTAAAATCTTCACCATACCAGGTCATGTATTTATCAGTGCTTAGTGTCTTTAAAGGTTTGGTTCCATCTTTTGTCCCATCAGATTTATATAAAATAACGCCTTTATTCGTCAAACTGGCCCAAACCAAAGGGTCAGCTTTTACAGCAAACTCATCAGTCTGAATTTCATTTACAATACCTTTTGATGATGAATTAATATTTTTCAATAGCTTAAATTCATTTGTAGAGGTATTATACCAATAAGGTTCAGACCCATTCAGAGAAATAATGGTACCGGGGTAATATGTAAAAAAATAATTACCAGCTCCTGCCTGATAGGTATTTAATGCTGCTATATTGATATCAGAGCTTATTGGTATTATCCGTTCGTTTTTCTGGTTATAAATAATGCTTTCACCGGTTAACCGGTCTTTAAAAAAAAAGACAAACTCTGCATTTGCTGAGTAAACATTTTTGGAATAAACATCACTATCGCTTGACTCAAAAATAGTTTTTACTGAACGCGCAGCAGGATACTCCTTATCCATATCAATCTTATGATGCTTGTACATAGAAGGGGTATTACCTGAATAATTCTTTTCTCTTGTAATAATATGAATCATTGATTCATCAAGCCAGACACTCTCTATTGAATAAATACTCGGTTCGGTCGTCAGGCTTGAGAATAACTTGACGCTGCTTTCGGAAAGGGAATATAACTCAACGCTCATTCGGTTCATTCGATCAGGATACTCTTCCAACATTCCAACATACAGGGCATACATTTGACCATTATGTTTAAAATATTTACTAAAAATCTGGCGGTATGGTAAATTCCCAAAGTATTTAAAATACTCATTCCTGTCGATCACCGGGAAGGATTTGTTATATACCCCATCAAAGACTTCGATCGACACCCGAGGCCTGAGAGAGCTTGAGAGTTCTTCTTTCTCATAGAATAGATACATTGTGCCATTTAATTCTATTTCTCCTTTAAAATCAGAAGCCGTAGTACTGCCAAAACAATCAACGAAATGAGTTTCTTTTAAAATAAAAGACCTTGCAGGATAACAGACTTTTGATTGGAGACTTCGCTCAATGAGTTGAAAATCCAGAGAATATTTATTCATTTCATAGCTCAAATCATTGGAATTAATTGTCACAAAGAAAAAGTTATCTGAAGCAAGTAAAGAGATTAACCTATACGGAGAATAAGGTATATCAGTAATAATATCTATCACCTTGCTTGTACCTGCAGCAGTTCCATCAGTTCTCCATAATTCCGGGTTAGGCGATAAAGATGTTGGTATAACCTCGAAATATAAATAATTACCTTTTGACAGAATATTCGTAGCCCGCCGACCAGAAGCATTAATGGAGCTTTGTTCCACCGGCACAGTATTACTGATAAAAACCGTTCCGGCTTCTGTGCCGTCTGTCGCCCATAACTCCCTTGTCTGCCCCGTTTTTTCAATGAGCTTACTTACTGTAAAAATGGTTTTTTCTCCTGCATTGCCGACATATACAGGATTTGAACCTTCATTTTGTAAAGATTCAATAAATGTCAGTTGCTCCTGTGCCTGAAGGCCAGAATAGCCCAGCAAAACAAATAATAGAGTAGAAATACGTTTTTTCATAGAGAGTCACGATTCATTTTCTATATAGACAAGAGAATCTGTAAAAGGGTTGAGAAATTTCTTCTCTTTTTTAATCAGGCATCCGTCTGATTTTTATTTATTTATATTTATTCTGCATTAAATACAATTATCAAAACAGAACGTCGAAATTTTAGAATTTTACCAAATAAAAATTTGCATATTAAATTTGCACATGTATATTTGATGAGAAATAAGTATTTATACTTAGTTTCTATTAACAAATTAACACCATTTTTAACTCAGTATGGGGGAAACGTCTGAGTTATAATTGGGCAAACGTAGGTAAACATAATTCAAAATGACAAACGGAACTAAACTCCGTGTCGTTGTGGTGGGCAACGGCATGGTGGGCTATAAGTTTTGCGAAAAACTCATGTCCAAGTCTTCTGATTTCTTTCAGATCACCGTATTTGGTGAAGAGCCTCGCCCTGCTTACGACCGTGTACATCTTAGTGAGTATTTTGCAGGCAAAACTGCCGAAGACCTCACTCTCTCTCCGCTAGACTGGTATTTCGACAATCAGATTCAGATTCATCTATCCGACCCGATTACACACATCGACCGGGACAACAAGACGGTATTATCACATCATGGGCTTTCAGTACCTTACGACTACCTGATACTCGCCACAGGCTCTGCGCCTTTTGTGCCGTCTATTCCGGGCATCGAGAAAGAGGGTGTCTTTGTGTATCGTACCATTGAAGATCTCGAAATGATGCAAAGCCATGCCCAAAAAGCTCGGAAGGGTGCTGTGATTGGTGGCGGATTGTTAGGATTGGAAGCAGGGAAAGCGTTGATAGATTTAGGCTTGGAAGAAATTCATGTGATTGAATTTGCTCCTAAACTCATGCCACGTCAGATTGACCAGGCTGGCTCTGATATACTCAAAGCCAAGCTGGAAGCATTGGGACTGAAAATACATACGTCAAAAAACACGCAGGAGATTACAGGCGAGGATGCCATCAAGGGCATGAGCTTTACTGACGGCTCAAAACTGGATGTTGATATGCTTGTAATTTCGGCAGGTATTAAGCCAAGAGATGAAATAGCCCGTCTGGCAGGTCTGGAAGTAGGCAGTAGAGGTGGAATTGTGGTAAACGATTACCTGCAAACCTCAGACCCCAATATATATGCCATAGGCGAATGCGCTTTGCACAAACACATGATATATGGTCTGGTGGCTCCCGGCTACGAAATGGCCGGAATTGTGGCTACCAACCTGAGCAAAACAACAGATGCGGAAGGGAAATCTTTTCAGTCGTTTGATATGTCAACAAAATTGAAACTGATTGGTGTTGATGTAGCCAGTTTTGGAAATCCTTTTATAGAAGAACCTGATTGCCAGACAATTGTTTACGAAAATAAATCGAAGGGTATATATAAGAGGATCAATATTTCTACTGATGGGAAAAGTCTGCTTGGCGGTATTCTGATAGGCGATGCAGAACAATACAATATGCTATTGCAGACTACCATCAATAATCTGGTGATTCCGAAAGACCCGGAGGATCTGATTCTGGGTAGCCGTGGAGGAGAATCAGATGGTGGAGCAGGCATAATGGCCTTGCCTGATGAAGCCCTTATCTGCTCATGCGAGGCTGTTTCAAAAGGCCGTATCTGTCATGAGATTGTTGAGAATAAACTAACTAACCTCAATGATATTAAGAAATGCACCAAAGCCGGAACAGGGTGTGGCGGATGCGTGCCATTGGTAAAAGACCTGATTCAGGGTACCATGAAAGCACAGGGGATTTATATCAGAAATATTCTGTGTGAGCATTTTGATTATACCCGTCAGGAATTATTCAATCTGGTTAAAATTAATAATCTCAGAACATACGATGAGGTGTTGGATAAATTCGGCAAGGAAGACGGCTGCGAGGTCTGTAAACCTGCCGTTGCTTCTATACTGGCCAGTTTGTGGAATGAGGTGATTTTGAAGAAAGAAAATGCTACTGCGCAGGATTCGAACGATAGATTTCTGGCGAATATCCAACGTGGAGGTACTTATTCGGTTGTACCTCGTATTCCGGGTGGTGAAATAACACCTGAAAAACTGATTGTGATTGGACAGGTGGCACAGAAGTATGGACTTTATACTAAAATTACAGGCGGACAACGTATAGATATGTTCGGCGCTCATGTAGGCGACCTACCCATGATTTGGGAAGAGCTGATAGCCGCAGGTTTCGAAAGCGGACATGCCTACGGAAAATCTTTGCGGACCGTGAAAAGCTGTGTAGGCACCACCTGGTGTCGCTTTGGAGTACAGGACTCTGTCAGTTTTGCTATAGAGGTTGAGAATCGGTATAAGGGTCTGCGTTCGCCGCATAAGTTAAAATCGGCGGTTTCCGGCTGTATCCGTGAATGTGCGGAAGCCCAGAGCAAAGATTTTGGTATTATAGCCACCGAAAAGGGCTGGAATTTATATGTATGCGGCAATGGTGGCTCTAAACCACAGCATGCTGCCCTTCTGGCAACTGACCTGAGTAGTGAAATGTGCCTGAAATTGATTGACCGTTTTCTGATGTTTTATATCAAAACGGCTGAACCGCTTACCCGCACCGCTACATGGTTGAATAAAATGGAGGGTGGCATAGCCTATCTTAAATCAGTGATTATAGAGGATAGTCTGGGTATCTGCGATGAACTGGAGAGAGAAATGCAGTCGTTGATTGATAATTACCTATGCGAATGGAAAGAGGCCGTTGA
>CALRLN020000028.1:0-22032 GCA_943368675.1 Chitinophaga pinensis
CCATATACGGCACCTATTCATCATCTATTCAATCAAGGCATTCCCTTGTTGTTTATTATGGTTTGCGTGCATTTACCAGTTACTAACCGAAAAACCTACTCTAACCGACAAAAAATGGATATTTCAAGATTAAAAATCTGTATTCTGTCAGCAGCTTATAACGAAAACGAAAACGTTCTCGTTTTCTACAATGCAGTAAAAAATGTCATTGACAGGCTGCCTTATACGTTTGAATTCTGCTTTGTAAACGATGGTAGTACTGATGGTACTCTGCGGATTATCAGAAATCTGGCACAGGAAGACCATTCGGTAAAATACCTTTCTTTTTCAAAGAATTTTGGTCAGCAAATAGCGCTAAAAGCAGGCATTGATGCCATTGATGCAGATGCTGTTATTATGATGGACTCTGACCTGCAACACCCTCCTGCCATGATACCTGTATTGATTGAAACCTGGTTACAAAAGAGGGTTAACATTGTGAATACGCTCCGTGAAGAAGACAAAGATTTATCATGGTTTAAAAAACAATCGAGCCAGTGGTTTTATAAGGTACTCAATAATATAAGCAACCTGTCATTGGAACCAGGACAGGCGGATTTTCGTCTTATAGACAGGCAGGTATTAGAAACCCTGAAAAACTCGAAAGAGCAGGATGTGTTTTTAAGAGGTATGATTCAGTGGATTGGATACCGGCAGATTAATATACCCTACAAGCCACAGAAACGTTTTGCAGGAGAAAGTAAATATACTTTGAAAAAGATGTTCAGGCTGGCTTTGGCGGGCATTACGTCTTTCAGTGTAAAGCCCTTGCATGGAGCTATTTATCTGGGTTTTATCATTGCTTTCGGGTCATTTCTTTATCTGCCATATGTACTTTACAGCTTTTTCAGCGGTCAGGCTGTTAATGGCTGGAGTTCGGTGCTGATAACCATTGCATTTTTTGGCGGATTAAACTTATTTATTTTAGGCATTATAGGCTTGTATATCGGCAAAATACTTATTCAGAATAAGGAACGCCCACTGTACATTGTTCAGGAACATAACATTTATGAAAACAGCTATTCTCAGTTTTGATGTAGAAGAATTTGATATGCCTTTTGAATATGGGGGAAAACCATTGATGGAGGAACAAATTGCTACTTCAGCTACTGGTTTAAAAAGTTTACTACCTATTTTAGAAGAATACGAAGCAGCAGCAACTTTCTACTGCACGGCTGTGTATGCTCAGGCTCAACCGGATAGCATTAAAAACATCAGCCGGACACACGAGATTGCTTCACACAATTATTTTCATTCGAGCCACAAGACGGAAGATTTACGAAACTCTAAACAGGTTTTAGAAAATATTACAAAATGCGAAGTAAAGGGCTTCCGTATGCCACGAATGGCTCCGGTTTCAGATGCCGATTTGCTTAATGCTGGCTATACCTATAACGCTTCTTATAACCCCACATATTTGCCGGGCAGATATGATTACCGGCATATACCAAGAACGGTTTTCCAGCAGAACGGCTTGATTCATGTACCTGCTTCTGTATCGCCTAAATGGCGTTTACCTTTATTCTGGATAGCCTTTCATAATTACCCGCTGTCTTATTTTTTCTACTTATGCAAAAAAGTAGCTGAAGCAGACGGATACTTGCATCTGTATTTCCACCCCTGGGAATTTACAGATTATACTGAGCTACCCAATGGTGCTAAATATCCTTTTTATCTGCATAGAAACAATGGCGTAAAAATGCAGGAGAGGTTCAGTCAGTTGATGGCGTTTTTAAAGCGGGAGGGTTTCGCATTCAGGACTACCTCATGGCTGATAGAACAGCCATATCTTTTCCCTGAAAAAGCACTAAAAAACGCATAGGGCTGGCCTATGCGTCAATTTTAAATATCTCTTTCAGTTCCTGTGCTTCTTCCGGCTTCATTCTGCCTGCCAGCACTAATCGTAATTGACGGCGGCGTAAAGCTCCTGCATATAATTCTTTCTCTTCGGCTGTTTCCGGTTCAACAGGGGGTACTTCAATAGGTCTGCCAACCTGGTCAACGGCTACGAATGTCATAAAGGCTTTATTAGTATAAACTTTTGTTCCTGCCGGAATATTCTCAGCCCACACATCTATTCCTACTTCGAGAGACGAGTTAAATGCTCTTGTTACTTTGGCTTGTAGTGTAATAACCGAACCCAGAGGGATAGCCTCCTTAAATGAAACATTATCGACTGAAGCAGTCACAACGATACGATTACAGTGTTTTTGCGCAGCAATGGCTCCGGCTATGTCTAATAATCTCATCAAATTTCCTCCCATCAGATTTCCGAGTGTGTTGGTATCATTAGGGAAAACCATTTCGGTCATTACTGTAAGCGACTCCTGTGCTTTTTTGGCTTTTTGCATAAACGGGTATTCTGGTATTGTTTGTTGATTGAAAAATCTATTTACGGTCGAGACGGATGAACAATTCGTTTCCTGCCCGTGGAGGAATAGAGTTGGTGCATCTCTCAAAAATAACAGGTCGAAAATAAGGTTCAAACATTGTCAGGTATTCTTCTTTTGACCCACCGAAAGGTGGCCCGCCCTCAAACGGAAAATCAAAAATTACACCTACCAACTTACCTTCAGGCTTTAACAGGCTGTGCATTTGCCTGGCATAATCTGGCCTCAAAGCAGGGTCGATAGCCGATAAAAAGGTCTGTTCAATAATCAGGTCGTATTGTCCCTGATGGTAGAAGAAATCCTGATGAATTACCCGACAATTTCCATTTTCGATGTAAAATTGTAATTTTTCCTGCAAACGTTCTACTAAAACCGCCGAAATATCAATTAAGGTTATATCTGTAAAGCCATTGCGAAGTAAATATTCGGCTTCATAAGAGTTACCACAACCCGGAATCAGGATGGAAATAGTCCTGTCTGTCAATTGGTCGAAATACTCTTTCAAAGGGGTAGAAATATAGCCGATATCCCAACCCATCTGCCCATCTTCATAGCGTTTGCTCCAATAATCATCATTCAATAATTTGTTCATTTCTTTTTATTTTATTGATTATGAACCCGAATTCAGAGGCAAATGTTAGCACATCAAAATACCATATTCCGTTCGCCTGCAAAAACAAATATATCAAAAAAATGAAAGCCGTTGCTGATTACCTGATACAAACCCTACAAGAAGTGCTACCTGCCTTACAAGCTATTTCAGATGAAGAGGCCGCAATAAAACCACAGCCAGATAAATGGTCAAAAAAGGAGATTTTAGGGCATCTGATTGACTCCGCCACTAATAATCACCATAAGTTCGTGCGAACTATGGCGCAACCACATTTAGACTTTATAGGCTATGCGCAGGATTTCTGGGTGGCAAAACAACAATATAACAGCAGGAACTGGCAGGAGATAATTACTTTCTGGTACGCTTATAACCTACATATTGCACACATCATTGAATGCGTGAATCCGGATTATTTGCAAAATACTATAAGTATTGAAGGAAGCGGGCCTTATACTTTAGCGTTTATTATGGAAGATTATGTTGAACACCTGAAGCATCATCTGAGAGCTATTCTGCCTGATGCCAATATTACGACTAAGTTTCAGAATATTTATAATACGTGAAAATAAATAATTGTGCCACAGCAAAACTCGTCAGAGCATAGCCGTGGCACGGTAAAAGGTTCCATCAATTAATGATCATAGCTAGCTACCCGGGTAATTTTCCATACACCATCTTTCTTTTGCCAGATATGCATAAACTTAAATGTTCCGCAATCGTCTCTTCCGTTTTCTTTGTGGCAAAAAGTATGCTCCCCAACTTGAATGGCCCCATAATTATTTATCGGATACACCTCTAAGCTTCCTTCTACCAATTTGCGTTTTAATCCATTATTAGCAGCAAAAAGATTCTTGGTGGCTTCCACATTCTGAGCATAATTAGAAAGCCCTCCTTTATCATGATAGAATTCAAGACTTTTGTCAAAAACATTTCCTATTGTTTGAGCATCCTGCGTATTAAAAGCATTAAATAATACGCTGTCCATGTGAGCTATTTCTTTATACAGGGGGTTAGATTCTGACTTTGAGGCGAATTTGGTATTTACCAGATAATCCAGTTCCTGTGTCATTTTCCATTCTCCGTTTTGCTTTTGCCATACACGGGAAAATTTCGACTCCTCAACCAGTTTTTCTTCCATATAGAATCTTTGCACACCAATTTGTGTGGCTCTTTCCTCATTTACCGGAATCACCTGCAAACTTCCTTTTACCAATTGTCGTTTTAGTTTGATGCCTTTCTCACAAAAGTTCTTTTGTAAATTGGTTTTAAATTCAGCAAATGATTCGCTGGCAGTTTGGCCAAAATAACCGTTATCATGATAGAACATAAAATCTCTGCTTAATATGCCGTCTATTTTATATACCTCACAATCATATACGGCTTTGAAAAGGAGACTGTCCTTCCGGGCTAATTCATTGAAAATAGTCTGAGAATTAGGGTTCGATTGCGCCTGTAGCTTTACTAAGGGCAAAAAGAGATTCAACAGGCAACTTGCTGCCAGTAAGGTACTTTGCTTTTTCATAATATAATTTTACATGTTAAAAATTAATCCTTGATTTTCCTGTCGATAAGAAAGTGGGTTATCAGGCTTAAGCCTCCAAATAAGAATATCATAGAGAAGTAGGCTACTTCTCTGCCTAAATCATATTTTTTATAGAGCACGTTTCCTACCAGAATACCCAAAGAAATGCCTATGAAAAGCATACCAAATTTCAGGGTTTGTACCTGTAAGCGGATTCTTGAATTAAAAAGCTTTGAGGCATCTGTACCACGTTCTATCATCAACATGCGTTCCCTGTTGCGAGCTGTGAGGTACACATAGACTATACCGAAAATCCCTGCAAAAGCAGCAACCGATACAATCATATCTCTTAATATTTCATCCATTTTTTTTTGTAATTTTAAATAATACTGAACTTATACCCATAAGAGCGAGGGAGGGAAAGTTTGGTTACAGAATTTTAAAAAAATAAATCCTGTAAAAAACAATTATACTGTAACCAAATTGAATGGATTCTGCTCTTATTAAAAAAAACAAAGACTACTCCGGAAATTAATGCATACTGAAGAACAAGCCTATATAGAAAGAGTCAGAAAGGGAGATTCGGCTTCTTATGCATTTCTTGTGAATAAATATAAAAACATGGCTTTTACAGTAGCCTTAAGAATTGTGAACAATAGAGAAGATGCCGAAGATATACTTCAGGAAAGTTTTCTGAAAGCCTATCAGCAAATTCATACTTTTGAATATAAATCGAAGTTCTCGACCTGGTTTTATACTATTGTATACCGCACTGCTCTTGCTAAACTACCCGGGAACAAGGTAGAATTTTTCACAATTAACGATGATGCACACGAAAACTATATAACCGATGAAACAAGTACTCCGGCAGAATCGTTGGAAAGCAGAGACGAACAAAAATATGTAAAAGATGCTATTCAACGATTACCGCAGAGTGAAGCATTGTTGATTACGTTATATTATCTGAATGAAAACTCGTTGAAAGAGATTGAAGAAATAACCGGATTGACGATGAACAACATCAAGATTAAGTTGTTCCGGGCTAGAAAGAAATTAGAACAGGAATTGCATTTTTTGTTATAAATATTCGGAGAAATGGAGCAAAACAATGAAGAGAAACTGAAAAAACTGATTCAATCGGTTGAATTAGATGAGCCAGCGGCTAATTTCACTGCTATACTCATGCAAAAGATTGCGTCTCAGGAAACTATTATAACCAATCCGGCTTTAGATTCATTGCTGGAAATATATCTGATAGAAGCGCCATCAGTCGATTTTACTCAGAAGGTGATGATGGATATAGAACATCTGGACAGAAAATTAGTATATGAACCTATTATCAGCAAAAAAATGTGGTATGCTATTGGCGTTGCTGCCGCCCTTATCATGGCATTGGTTAGCTTTTTTGGCAGATCCGTTCAAATGAGCAATAAGCCTCTTCCATTAGCTACTCCTATAAATCAGATTACAGGAAAAATTATCGTACAAATCAATGCCCTGCCTACTTTGGTATTGGTTTGTTTATTCGCTGTGAGTTCTTTGGTATTGCTCGATTATTTTCTTTCAAATAGGAAGAATTATCAGGCATGATTTGTAGACCTCTTATTAACTGTGCCACGCGGGTATCCGGACGGGTATACGCGTGGCACAGTTGGTCTTAATCCTCTAACACTCCCATCAAACCTAATTCATAATCTTCTATGGCCTTTTTTAATTCGGCAGGGTAATTCATTACAAAAGGCCCATAGGTAGAAAGTGGCTCCTGAATAGGTTCACCTGCCAGAAATAATAATTTACCCTTGCTAAGTGCTTCAAAATCTATCCCCTCCCCTTCATGGTCAAAAGTGACCATATTCAATTTTTCTATGGTGGTTTCGTTTGTTTTTATCTCCCCATCAAGCACATATATTAAGGCATTGTAAGAATTCTGTATTTCAAACAAAGTCTTCGCTCCTGCTTCAAAATTCACCATCATAGCCAATATAGGTGAAAAGGTAGAAGCTGCACCTTTCTGATTTTTGTACGCTCCTGCCACTAACTGCAATTCCAGTCCCTCTTCTTTCAGAACAGGCATTGTTTCTTTAGTGAGATGTTGATATTTGGGCTCGGTCATTTTATGTGCACGTGGCAGGTTGACCCATAGTTGCACCAACTCAAAATTGCCACCCTCATGCATAAACTCTGCCGACGGCCCTTCTGAATGAATAATACCCTTGCCGGAGGTCATCCATTGCACGTCTCCGGCATTCAGGAAGCCTTCATTACCTAGTGAATCTTTATGATGTATTTTACCCTGAAACAAAAAAGTTACCGGCTCAAATCCTCTATGAGGGTGCGGGCTTAATCGAGGTTTATCGGTATCCGCACTGTGATAGGTCGGCCCTGCGTGATGCAATAAAATAAAAGGGCTTAACTGCCTGATATTGGTTGTTGGCAGGGGTTGTTTTACCCTCATCGGTCCCATCTGAACCTCATTGGCAAAACTGATATGCTGAATATTACGGGCTTTCATTGTTGTAGTCTTAGGTGCTTCCTTTAGCACTAGGCATGTGGTTGTAATACCTCTTCTTCTTTCTTAACCACTATTTTATTTACTAACCAGATATACTCATTGGTAAATAATTCAATCGCCTTAAAGAAGGTTGGGTCTGTTAAATTTGCTTCCGCATCGAATTTCTTGTCTACTGCCGGAACAATCAGCATATGAGGTGACGCTATACCAAATAAGGCAGCAACTAAACTAATCATTTGCTGGCTTGCTCTCATACCACCCATTGCTCCAGGAGAGGCCGTTACGATACCGAAAGGCTTGTGCAATTGTTTCGGGAAATGGTCAAGTAAGTTTTTAATTGCAGGAGAATAACTACCATTGTATTCGGGTGTTACCAGAATAAATGCATCTGCCGAAAACATACGCTCACCCAGTTCTTTCCATTGTGCCGGGACAGCATCAGCAGAAGTCCACACTCTTTGCACAAAGGGCAGTTCGTATACTCTCAGGTCAATAATACCTACTTCGGCATCTGTTATTTCACTTAAATGTTTCTGAAGGTATCTTGCTACTCTTATGGTAACACTTTCTTGTCTTGGGCTTCCTGAAATGATTTCAATTTTCATTTTTCTCTGGTTTAAGATTTTTAGAATGACATAGGGACATCTATAAGAAGAATCTCCGAGTCTTTATTTGCTTTTATTATTATTTCATTAGTTTCGCTGATACCCAGGGCATCTCTGCGGCCTAGTGTTTGTCTGTTTATTTCGGCTTCTCCCTCTATTACAAAAGCATATACACCATTAGTTGTGAGTTTAGATACATAACTCAGTTCTTTGCCTGTTTCAAGATTAGTCAAAGAAAACCATGCATCCTGATTTATTCCCATGCTGCTATCATCAGAACCCAATGGAGAAACCAAGGTTTGAAATTGATTTTGTCTACCTTCGACCGGAAAACTCCGTTGATCATAACGGGGTGCAATATCTCTTACCTTCGGAAATACCCAGATTTGTAATAGTTTAAGGGCTTTATCAATATTCTTGTTTCTTTCAGAATGATAAATTCCTGTGCCAGCCGACATAACCTGTACTTCTCCTCTGCCGATTGCTCCTACATTACCCATACTGTCTTCATGTTCCAAATCTCCGGAGAGTGGAATAGTAACAATTTCCATGTTATCGTGTGGGTGCATACCAAAACCTCTTCCGCCAATAATCATATCATCATTTAACACCCTCAATGCACCAAAATGGACTTTTTGTGGGTCATTATACCCCGAAAAACTGAAAGAATGCCAGGCATCTAACCAACCATGATTAGCGTGCCCTCTTTCTGATGCCTTATAATATATTGTTTTCATTTTATACATTTACATTTAATGTATATACATATATATGAATGAAAAAGTTCAATCGATATTTTTGTCTGAACTTTGATTTATGTGATTAATATGATTTTACAAGGAACAGTAGTAATTGACTATCTTATTATAAGAATATCAATAATAAAGTCAGCGAAATCATAATAATCAGGTAAATCAAAGTTCAGACAATATTTCACCCTTTTATTGCTCTATTCAGAAATACCAGATATGGGTACATTGCCTCGAAACCTGCCAGTACCTTATCTGAGAAATCTTTTTTGAGTACTTCAGATACCGGAAAAGTGTTAGAGACTGTAAAACTCTTGAGTTTCAGGAGTTCAATAGCAGGATTACTCTCGTCATATCCTTTGGGTGGGCGTGTAGTGGCGACTTCTCTGTCAAGCCCGGCAGGAAAATATTTTCTGAAACTTCCGGCATCAATAATTGCCTTTATTTCTTCATAATTGTAGTCAATTTCATCACGTATTTTCTTCAGATCCTCATTTTCGGGCATCCATACCCCACCTGCATAAAAACATTCGCTGGCATCAATATGGAAATAATAGCCTGCCCCATGTGCTTTTTTACCTCCGGCATTAAACCAGGCACCAAAATTAGTTTTATAAGGCGACTTATCTTTCGAAAATCGCACATCACGATTAATCCGGAAAATACAATCCTTTACCTGCAGGTTTGTTTCTTCAATAGCCTTATCAAATTTGCCTATACCTTTAATAAATTCGGCTACTGTATCACCAAAATTCTGTTTGGCGGTTTCATAAGTTTTACGATTGGCATCAAACCAGGGCTTGTTGTTATTAGCTTTTAAATCTTCTAAAAACTGTATCGTCTGTGCTTGAATCATGTCTATAATATTGAGTTTATTTTCAAAATCAATAAGTATATCTTAAAAGTTCCCAATTACTTTACTTCATTTATCAACAGCACATTATGCTCAAAATCGCTAATGTTCTGAAGCGTAGTAATAGCAATCTTTGTGAGTGCTTCTTCTGTCAGGAAGCCCTGATGAGAAGTAATCAGTACATTCGGAAAAGTCATCAGACGAGCCAGAATATCATCTTGTAAAATCTCTACTGACAGATTATTAAAGAAAATATTTTCTTCCTGTTCGTATACATCAAGCCCCAGATAACCAACTATTTTATTTTTCAAAGCATCTACCACGGCCTGGGTATCAATTAATGCTCCTCTGCTGGTATTGATGAGCATTACCCCTTTTTTCATTTGCGCCAATGTCTGTGCATTAATCAGGTGCCGGGTGGTTTCTGTCAGAGGGCAATGCAATGATAGTATATCAGACTGCACCAGCAGTTCTTCAAAACTCACATAAGTCACGCCGGTTTTACTCAGGGTTTCGTCCGGAAACTTATCATACGCCAGTACCTTGCAACCTAAACCCAACATAATTTTAGCGAACACACCCCCTATTTTGCCTGTACCTACAATACCCACGGTTTTATGATAAAGATCGAAGCCTGTTAAGCCGTCTAACGAAAAATTACCCTCTCTCACACGATTATAGGCTTTGTGAGTCTTGCGATTTAGTGTCATAATCAAAGCCAGGGCATGTTCAGCAACTGCATAAGGCGAATAGGCCGGTACTCTTACTACTTTGATATTGGCTTTTTTAGTAGCAGCCAAATCTACATTATTGAAGCCCGCACATCGGAGGGCTATCAGCCGAACCCCATATTTTTGCAGCGAGCCAATTATCTGCGCATTGAGTTTGTCGTTCACAAATGCACAAACCACATCTGTACCCTCTGCCAAACGAACTGACTGCTCGCTTAAGGACTCTTCATAAAAATTTATCTGATGCGCCTGATTGTATCTTTCGAAAAACTCTTTGTCATAAGGCTTTGTACTGAAAAAAGTAATTTTCATCATGATGATTTCTGTTGTGTTTTGCCTAATTGCCAGGCTAGTGTAAGATGATGCGAAAAACCCAATACCGAGTGACTACTGGCGGCATAATCAAAAATGAATTGTTTTGCCTGAAATCCAATGCCAAAATGGGCGTTGCTCAACTTTGAAGTAATACCAGTACGAAGATAGAAATTTTTGACTATCTGATACTCTAAACCTGTCTTAAATAAAGCCGGTGAAGCAATATCTTTTTCGACTTCTCCAACTAATAATAGTTGTTTGGTTGGCTGATACGATAATCCTAAACGCAATATGGTAGGTATGCGTTGTGAAACAAAAAGCCTGGCAGACGTAAGATTATAAGCACAAAAGCCTAATTGCAAAGTAGAATTTAGCTTTGCCATTACACCAAATTGCGTTACCAATGTGCGCTTCACGGCATAGCCTTCAATAGCAGCTTGCAGATAAGATACTTTAATACCCAAAGAAACCCTGTTTGTGCTTTTCGCAAAGGCTAATCCCAGTCTATCTTCGTGATAAAGTTTATCGCCAAATCTCTCAACATCAAAACCTATGTTGGCAAATTTGTTGCGATAATTAGCTCCTAAAGAAAAAGTACCAAGTCCGGCTAAGGTATATCGGTTATGATAAGAAGTAGAGATAAAATTATCAGTCAGAAAGCCCAGCCCGGCAGGGTTATTAGAAACTGATTGTTTGTCGGCAATGGCGATAGTCGCATTGCCTATGCCCCAGCTTCTGGCCCCTATCGGAAATGGCTCACCAGCCGCACGAACTTTGCAGGCAGAAAAAAGGACAAATAAATAAAGTATGATCAGGTTTTTTTTCTGATAAAACAAAACCCCGTATTTTGCTTTTTTCTTAGCCAAGGCAGCGTTTGAATTTTAAAGCAAAATAAGGGGTTATGCAGAAAAAGGCAAATAATAGCCTGTTAATTAAATCTACGCTTGACAATCTCTATAAATTCTTCTGCCTCCGCACCTGAAATATCCCATAAATAGCGGGGAACATATTTTTTCAGAATCAGTTCTTTTGCCTCGCTGAAGTCCTTACATAATTCAATTTCATCAAGTGCATTTGAAAATGCCTGTATATTTCCGCCAAAAAGGTTATTGGTAAATAAGAATCGCTGATTCAATGATATTGCGCTATTGATGCCCTCAATACGATTATTCTGGTGATGGTCCAGAATAGTTCTACCGGCTTTCGTATAATCATTCAGACTTTTTTGTTCACCTGCCAGTTTTTCATTCAATCGCATATCTTCCTGCTCTCTTGCAGGTGCCTTCTCGTAAACCGATTCATTTACTCTCGATGTTACCGACCCGAGTTTTTGTTCAAAAATAGCTACCGGTCTTTCCACTACTACCTCTTTTACAGGCTCAGGTTTAGGAGGCTCTACGTATTTAGGCGGTTCAACATAGGCATTATACTCCTGCACTTTAGGCTCCGGACTCACCACCGGAGGGGGAGTATACGGTTTATTTTCTACTAAAGGCTTGCCTAGTTCAAGGTCAAAGAAAGAAGCCGAAGAAGGTGTACTATGGATTACCTCTGAAACAGGAACAGCTCTGGCAGGTACGAGTTCATCAGGAATAGGCACTTTCTGTGCGAAAAGCGACAGGTATTTTTCCGGATTTTCGGCAGTAATAGGCATTTCTTCAATCCAGGTCATCGCCTGATTGGCAAATACGAATTCCTTACCGTTCAGTTTTTCAACCAGACCCGGTAGAACCTGCTTATTAATCTGAATATACTTAGACAAGGGAGCTACGTTTTCCTGCGTAAATCTGAAATTAGGCAGATCGCGCATTAATTCTTTGTAAAAGGTCTGAGGTTCAAGAATCAATACCAGGGTTTCTCCTATCGAATCGACCAACAGAGACTCAAAATGCTCACGTTTCACAGAAATAAACTGTGAAACTATATTCATAAAGTTTTTCAGGGCTTGCTGAACTTCGGGAGCTGTAAAATCAAAATAAGGGCTACGTAAACGCTGCGCATCTCCCTGCCATTTCTCAAACAAAGCCCTGATAGTCAACAGGTTTACCTGCTGCACATTACATAACGAAAGGATTTGCTTGCCAGATATTGTATTGTTCTGGGCAAAAAATTCATCACACACCCGGGCTGCGTAAGCCTTACTGTACCGTTCGACGGCGGACAAATTCAATTTGTTCGACATTCTTAAATTTGTTTGTTTTGTAATTAATTAGCTAATGGTCTTTAAATGAAGCTAGTGTTAGCGAGTCATGTGGAAGAATCATTTCTGCTAACTGACAGTAAAATTACTACAACTTTTTTGCCAGTTTTACTTAGAACGAAAAAAATAGGAAAATAATGTTTATTGAACCAAAAAGAGGTAGAGGGCAAGGACATAAAACGGGTTGGGTAGAGGTTATTTGCGGCTCAATGTTTTCTGGCAAAACAGAAGAATTGATACGCAGGCTTAACCGGGCGAAAATTGCCCAGCAAAAAGTGGAGATATTCAAGCCTGCTATTGATGTCCGTTATCATGATGCTGACATAGTTTCGCATAACCAGACTGCTATTCGTTCCACTCCTGTAAATACCTCAGAGGAGATTCTGCTCATGTGCAGCGATTGCGATGTGGTGGGTGTTGATGAAGCTCAGTTTTTTGATGGGGGCATAGTAGAAATTGTCAATAAACTGGCAGAGCAAGGCAAAAGAGTAATTGTGGCGGGCTTGGATATGGATTCAAGAGGAGTACCTTTCGGCCCTATGCCTAATCTGATGGCTATTGCTGAATATGTGACCAAAGTACACGCCATTTGTGTAGTATGCGGAGATATTGCACATTATTCTTACCGCAAAGTATCAGACGGGCAGCAAGTTTTACTAGGCGAATCTGATAGTTATGAGGCCCGCTGCCGCCGTTGCTATCATTTGAAGCCCTGACTAGTAATTAAAGAAAGATTTTTGTAATTTTGCATTCTGAATTAAAAATTTGTGATTGTCTTCGTAGTTCAATGGATAGAATCGGTGAGCCGCCCTGTCAGATTCCGATTCTGAAGATGGGGGTTCGATTCCCGGCGAGGTCACAAAACAACGAGTGAAAAGTAAATAACTATATCTGTTCCCATAGTTCAATGGATAGAATCGGTTAGCCGCCCTGTCAGATTCCGGTTCTGATGATGGGGGTTCGAATCCCAAAGAGGTCACAAAAAAGCAAAAAGGTTATTAAATATAAAGTTCCCGTAGTTCAATGGATAGAATCGGTTAGCCGCCCTGTCTGATTCCGGTGCTGATGATGGGGGTTCGAATCCCGAAGAGTTCACAAAAAAGCAAAAAGGTTATTAAATATAAAGTTCCTGTAGTTCAATGGATAGAATGTCAGATTCCGGTTCTGATGATGGGGGTTCGAATCCCTTCGGGAACACTAGATTAAATGCTCTGTTGTAGGAGCATTTTTTGTTTTGAGAGTCCGTAAAAACTTATAGCTAATTTACACCTCACTTAATTCTCTTACTACTCCTCCATCAACCGTTTAATTGCCACAATGTGAGAAAACAATACTATTGGCACAATACAACAAGGCAGCCAGATAAACGGGAAGTGTAGCACTGCTATATTGGGCTGTTCAAATCCGAATTGCTGAAATGGAAAAGGGGCCGACAGGATGGCTGTAGAAACGATATTCACCAGAAGCACCAGACAAAGAAAATTCCACATAAGCATAATGCCTGTACCAATACGTTTTTTAATAAAAAAATAGTATACAACAGGTGCCGTAATACCTGAAACAATATCAAAATTTTGTCCCTCAAAAGTCATGATTTCTGGTACCGTCTTATTCAGAAACAACCAGAATAAAACCAGTTCAACAGGTATTCTTACTAAATGTAGCAGCGTTAAAGTCTTTAGGTTTAAACTATTGATAAAGCGTTGTCCGCTTTTGGTAGCAAACAGGCCTACGATTGTTAACAGCGGAGGTACAACAGCCAGCAGAAATCTCGGCGGCATAGCCTGCGTATCTGTATAAAAACCACTCAGGCTTATCATTGCTTGTAAAACAAGCCAGATAGTTGCTATAACCAGTATACGGGAGGTATATTGTGAAGAGGCTCTGGCTAAGAAATACACACATAGAAATGTGCTAAGGCCCATCACTAATGAAATATAAAAAGGTAGATGCTCCATTGCTTACGATTGTTTAATTTACAAAAGAATAGTATAATGCGGCTTTCTATTAAGGTATAAGTACAGGTTACTTGTGAATTGCAAGTTAAGCAACATTCTCAAAACCCTATCAGAATTTTTCTAAGCAACCGGTTTTATCATTTTTGCGTCTATTCAGACAAACACCCTTTTTAACACCAAGATGAATAAACTGCGATTCGTATTGCCTACGGTCATTTTTCTGTTTTGGGTTTCCGCTTGCAAACCCAAAGCAGAAGAAGTGAGCCCTGATACAGGCACAAATCCTGACTGGGCTACGGAGTCTCATAGTAATGATGTGGCACCAGACTATACTATCGTTTTTCCTCAGAATGCTGTTAATACCCTGGAAATCACCATCCGTAAAACACAATGGGATAGTATCAGAACTGACATGAAGGTCAAATATGGTAATGATTTTGGTACAGGTGGCGGCGGAATGGGCGGAGGAGGAGGCGCTATTTCATTTGGCACTGATGAACCCGATTATTTTGCCGTTACCATGAAGTTCAATGAAAAAACATGGACAAACGTGGGTTTCCGGCTCAAAGGCAATTCCAGTTTAAATTCCATCTGGCGTTCTGGTGTTTATAAACTTCCGTTTCGGTTGAAAATGGACGAGTTTGAAGACCAGTTCCCTGCCATCAAGAATCAGCGTTTCTATGGCTTTCAGGAATTATCCATGTCGCCGGGTTATAATGACAATTCACTAATGCGAGAGAAAGTAGCCTCAGACATTTTTCGTGAAGCAGGCGTGCCCGCTGCCCGAACTGCTTTTTATAAGGTTTATATAAATTTCGGGGAAGGTAAAAAATATTGTGGCATTTACACGATGGTTGAGGTAGTTGATGATACCATGATTCAAAACCAGTTTGCGGAAGATCCTGAAGCCAAAGGTAATATCTACAAGCCCGAATCAACCTTTCAGACATTCCAACAGAGTGCATTTGAGAAAAAGAATAATGAGGATAAACCAGATTACAGCGATGTTCAGGCGTTTGTCGCAGCACTCAATGCAACTAATCGCACATCAGATGCATCTACCTGGAGAACCAACCTGGAAAAGGTTTTTAATGTTGACCATTACCTTAAATACCTGGCCGTTAACAATACAATTGTGAACTGGGATGCTTACGGAGCTATGGCTCACAATCATTACCTGTATAATTCTCCTACGAGAAAACTTATCTGGATTCCGTGGGACCACAATGAATCTATGAAGACCACCGGAAGAAATGCAGTTTCACTGGCTATGACAGAGGTCGCCAAATCATGGCCGCTGATACGATATGTAGCCGATGATGCCGTTTATTATGCAAAATATAAGCAATACGTGGCCGAGTTTACTAACAATGTGTTTACGGCAGCAAAAATGGGTGCGCTTTTTGATAAATATCATAACCTGATAGCGCCTTACGTAAACGGTACTGAGGTAGAACAAAAGCCCTATTCTAATCTGTCAAGCACTTCATCTTTTGTAAGTGAACTGGCAGCCCTGAAAACACATGTGAGTACCCGGAACCAGGCAGTAGCTTCATTTTTAAAATAATAGAAAATTGCGTACATTGACAGACTATTTCAAGCTATTACACCCAATATGATTGACCTGCAAACATTTGAAAGTATCTCTCTGATCGAAATTGAAGCGGTTAAACTGCTCAATCGGGTAGATAGTAAATACATCTTTCATAAAAGCGAATTGCCTGAAATATTAGCCGAAATCAAACCCTATTATTATATTCTGGAAATCAACGGGAAGCGTTCGCATAGCTATGAATCTTTGTACTTCGATACCGACGATTATGAATTATACTATCAGCATCATAACGGTAAGCCTAACCGTTTGAAGGTCCGATACCGCCGTTATTCTGATACGGGCCTGGTGTTTTTTGAGGTAAAAAAGAAAATCAGCAATAGCCGTACAGTTAAATACAGAGAAGAGCGCCTATGCCTGAACAAAGAGCTGCAAAATGCCGATTATCAGCTTTTTAGTCGTTTTTTACACGAACCGGAACGCCTGCATGACCAACTCTGGATTTATTTTGATCGCATTACCTTAGTAAGAAAAGATTTTACCGAACGCCTGACCTTAGATCTGAATCTGGTATTTCAGAAAGGCGACTTACAGAAGGCTAATCATGGACTTATTGTAGCAGAAATCAAGCAGGATAAAGGTTCTATCTTTAGCCCTATTGTACAAAGTTTCAAAAAAAGGCATATCGCCCAATCTAATTTCAGTAAATACTCAGTAGGAATAGCCACCCTTGAAAACGTCAAACGCAATTCATTTAAGCCTGTGCTATTAAAGCTGAATAAGATATTGAGTGAAGGATTAATTGTGAATAGCGATTGGTGAATTAGTGAATAGATTGAATAATTTATTATTGCTTGTGCAAGACACATATTTAATATAATTATCATAGACATAACTACTCGCTTAAGATTATACCATTCAATAATTCACCATTCTTTATTCATCATTAAAATATTCACTAATCCGTCATTCACTAATTCACCATCAATTTATGGAAGAACTCGAAGGCTCGTCACAAAGCATTAATCAATTTTTAGGCGATAGTATGGCAATAGAATTTGGGATAAGGTTTCTGCTTAATATGGTAGTTATTCTTATT
Organism: Chitinophaga pinensis; assembly: GCA_943368675.1. Classification (GTDB taxonomy): domain Bacteria; phylum Bacteroidota; class Bacteroidia; order Cytophagales; family Spirosomataceae; genus Emticicia. Next base: position 17,139 of record CALRLN020000028.1, read on the forward strand.
CTGGTGCGGGGTATTTATTACAATCGCTATAAAAACAAAGATTTTGTCTTTACTTTTTTCTTATTCAATGTTGTTAATTTCCTTATCTGCTTTCTGCTTAGCACAACCAAACTGAAAATGGGTTTTGCTTTTGGTCTTTTTGCCATTTTTTCTATCATCCGCTATCGTACAGTTACTGTACCTGTTCGCGAAATGGGCTACTTTTTTATATGTGTGGCTCTTGGTATTATTAATGCGCTGACTCCCCTCAGCACAACCCATTATGAATTAATCATGGCTGATATTTTACTGGTTGGCCTTACCTTCGGTTTAGAGCATGGCCTCAATATTAAACATGAGAACTTCAGGGAGGTTCGGTATGAAAAAGTAGAACTGGTTGTACCTGAACGAAGAGAGGAAATGATAGAAGACCTTATAAGACGAATCGGCCTGCCTATTCATAGAGTTGAGATATTGAACGTTGATTTTCTCAGAGATGTGGCTCGTATTCATGCCTTCTATTATTCTAACGAAAACGAAACCAAAAGTGCTGCTTATGGTGGCGGTGACAGCGATGACTAAAAAAGGACTCATTTTTATCTGTCTTCAGCTATTTTCGATAGGTGTATTTGCACAAGGCAAATCAACAGAAGACTTTCAGACCTGGTATGATGCAGCATTGAAACTGAATCTGAAAAAAGGTTGGGAATTGAGCGGGCAATATCGTATCCGTATCAATGAAAACTCCTCACATTACAAAGGTTCTTATTTTTTTATAGCCGGAGAAAAGAAAATCAATAAGTACTTTAAAATACTCGGTAATTATCGTCTGGCATTGATAAATGGCAATAACTATCATCGTTTTCTGATTGGCGCCAACGCCCAGTTTAAAACACATGATTTTACTTTCTTTGCCCGTCCGATGGTTCAGACTCAAAAGAGGAATTTTGTGGGTGACGACGAAAACAGAGGAAATTCAGATAGCTACGTACGCCTGCGAACTGGCATAAAATATCAGATTACTAAACGCCTGGAAACTTACGTTTATGCTGAACCATTTCTTCCTTTAGAGCAGGGGAAACTCTCTGAAATAGCTTTCTGGCAAAACAACGCAGGCATTTCTTATGAATACAAGAAAAACAAAAGTGTATCTTTGTATTATAGCTGGCAACCGGAAGTCAATAAGAAACACCCTGATACTATTCATGTTTTAGGACTAAGCTTTGACTTTGAGGTAAAGCCCGGTAAGAAAAGTAAGAAAGAAAAAAGCTGACAGATGGCTGATGCACCCAAATTAGAGGTATGGCTCCGGGGACCGCTCCCGAATATCCCTGCTTTATTACAACCTATTGCTCATGCATTATTACAGGCACAGGAAGAAGTGCATGCTATGATGACCGACTTTCCGGAAAACCTATTATGGGAACGCCCGTTCAATGTAGCTTCTCCGGCCTTTCATTTACAACATCTTACAGGTGTGTTGGATAGATTGTTTACGTATGCCAGAAGTGAATCATTAACTGCTGCTCAATTAAGTGCTTTGGCAGTTGAGGGGAAATTCAATGAGGCTATTAGCCTGAAAGATTTGCTTGAAGCATTTGATAGGCAGATTGGGCAATCAATTTCGGAGTTGGCACAAACCGACGAAAAGATATTAACAGATGCCCGCGAAGTAGGTCGGGCAAAATTACCCTCAACAGTTATCGGACTATTGACCCACTCCGCAGAGCATACAACCAGGCATGTAGGTCAGCTACTCGTTACAATAAAGATTTTAAGAAATCAAACAAACTAATCACTCATTCGCTCAATCGTCATACCGGAGATTCTTCCGGCTTAAGCAAACGGGATTTGATAATAAATCGAACACCCAAAGGGATTTCTAAAGAAAAACTTGCTCCTCTGCCTTTTACTACATCCAAAGTCAGATGGGTATGTTTCCAGTACTCAAACTGGTCTTTCGACATATAGAAAGGACATCCGGCTACATAACCCAGTAGCACATCATTATCATCAATATACATCTCTCCTTTCTGAAAACACATGGGAGCCGAGCCGTCGCAGCAACCACCACTCTGGTGAAACATCAGGTTGCCATAGTCTTTCTTAAGTCTCTCAACCAATTGCGTTGCTTCAGGGCTTATGTCTACTCTTTGCATTTGCTTCAGATAGTTATTTATAAAAGGAGAGGGACTATAAACGCCCCTCTCACTCATAATTTATCAAAAGAAACCTAATTTATTCTTATCATAAGAAATCAGCATATTCTTGGTTTGTCTGTAATGTCCTAACATCATTTTATGCGTTTCCCGACCAATACCAGATTTCTTGTAGCCGCCAAATGGTGCATGAGCCGGATATGCATGATAACAGTTTACCCATACCCTACCCGCTTTTATTGCTCTTGCTACTTTATAAGCCTGGTGTGTGTCTCGTGTCCAGACCCCTGCTCCCAGACCATAAAGTGTATCGTTAGCAATAGCTAATGCCTCGGCTTCGTCTTTGAAAGTGGTTACACACACCACCGGCCCAAAGATTTCTTCCTGAAAAATGCGCATTTTGTTATTACCCTTAAATATAGTAGGCTGTATATAATAACCGCCTTCAAGTCCCTCATTGTAGGCAGATCCGCCACCAGTTAATACTTCTGCGCCTTCTTCTTTGCCTATTTCAATATAATTAAGAATTTTCTCATATTGGTCGTTCGATGCCTGCGCACCCATCATAGTGGAAGGGTCAAGCGGGTGGCCCAATTTAACAGCCTTGGTACGTTCAATTACCCGTTCAATAAATGCATCAAAAATGCTTTCTTCTACCAGTATTCTTGATGGGCAGGTACATACTTCTCCCTGATTCAAGGCAAACATCACTGCACCTTCCAGGCATTTATCGAAAAACTCATCGTCAGCATCCATAATGCTTTTGAAGAAGATATTCGGTGACTTACCTCCTAACTCCAAAGTTACCGGTATAATGTTTTTAGATGCATATTGCATAATTAACTGCCCGGTGGTAGTTTCACCTGTAAAGGCAATTTTATTGATTCGTGGGCTCGATGCCAAAGGTTTACCTGCTTCAATACCAAAGCCATTTACTACATTCAATACGCCTGCAGGTAAAATATCCTGAATGAACTCCATCAATACGAGTATACCCACCGGGGTTTGCTCTGCGGGTTTTAATACCACACAGTTACCTGCGGCCAGGGCAGGAGCTACTTTCCACGCTGCCATGAGCAATGGAAAATTCCAGGGAATAATCTGCCCTACTACACCTAATGGCTCCAGTATATTCATCGAAACTGTATTAGCATCCAATTCGCTTACTGAACCTTCTTCGGCTCTGATAACCCCTGCGAAGTATCTGAAGTGGTCAATGGCTAGCGGTAAATCTGCTGCCATTGTTTCTCTCACGGGCTTGCCGTTATCCCAGGTTTCAACTTTTGCTAATATCTCAAGGTTTTTTTCCATTACATCGGCAATCTTCAATAAGATATTGCTTCGCTCGGTTGCTGACGTATTATTCCAATAAGGTGCGGCGGCCCAGGCAGCATCCAGTGCTTTTTCAATATCCTCTTCCGTTGACCTCGCGATTGAAGTAAAAACTTTCCCATCAACCGGCGACACATTGTCAAAATACTGTCCTCTCACGGGTGGTACCCATTTGCCGCCAATAAAATTTTCGTACTGATTTTTAAATTTCGGAGCAGTTAAATGCACTCTCTCTTTTTCAAGCAATGCTGACATAGTTTTGGTCGTTTAATAGTGTAAGAGATAAATCCTGTGCAAAACTATCTTGCCAAATTCATATTTCTTTTACCTTTTCTCCCAAAAAGATGAACTATCCTCTAATTGTGCAAAAGGGTATTTTTTTATAATTATTAATATTATATATTTGAATAGTGATATTTTAACCAATAACAGGTTATGGAATTAACAGAATCATTTTTGAAGAACCGGAGGATAGAAACGCTGGTAGAGAATAGGTCAACTTTTACACTGGACCATACCGAGCTAAGCATATTTGAGACACATCAGCAAGCAGCTGACGTCTATCTTAAATTTTCTGACCCTGTATTGGCAAGCATGCTGACGGGTAAGAAAATTATGCATCTCAACCAGCACATGGATTTTGAGTTTTTACCGGGCGAGTCGGTAATATTACCTTCTGACGAAGTGATGTGCATTGATTTCCCGGAAGCCACGATGAAGAATCCTACCAAGTGTCTGGCAATGGCATTTGAGCAGGAAAGGCTCGACAAAGTTATCCATAATTTAAATGAACTGCGCCCCAAAATAGATAATCAGGAATGGAAGTTTACTAACACTAATTTTCATTTTACGAACGATGTGGCTATTCATCATATTCTGCAAAGATTAATTTTCATCTTTACCGAGCAACACGCTTCAAAAGATATATTTGCCGATTTAATGATTCAGGAGTTAATCATCAGAATTGTGCAGACTGAAACCAAAACCTTTTACTCGAAAAATTCTCAGAAGCTTGCTTCTAACAACCGTATAGCCCACGTAGTTAATTATATTAAGGAAAATATCCGTGAACAGATACAGGTTGAGCAATTATGTAAAATTGCCTGTATGAGCGAATCTAATTTTTACAGGGTGTTTAAAGAAGAGTTAGGGATTTCACCCATCGAATTTATTATTGAAGAAAGAATTAAGTTAGCTTCGAGTCTGCTAAAAAATCCTGAGTTCCGCATTAAAGATGTATACTTTGAAAGCGGCTTTAATAGTCTTTCTTATTTCAACCGTATGTTTAAGAAGAAGTATAAAGTTTCTCCCAGCGAGTACAAACATCAGGCTGCTACCATTGATTAAAACGAAATGAGCCATCAGTCACCCGATGGCTCTCATAAAAGTGTGAATCCAGCTTTAAAGTATACTTTTAACCCTCT
>CALRLN020000029.1:0-22025 GCA_943368675.1 Chitinophaga pinensis
GAAAGTAGGTTTTCAGCTTATTATATTCTGCGACATTTCCTGTTGGTAGTTCATAAGTCATATCTCTGAGAACCATAATAATTAATGAATCCCTTTTTATAGAGGGTTTTTGTACTTTCAGATTTTCAAAAGCGATTTTAAGTGAATCAAGGGTCTTGTTGCCGGATTTACCAGTCTGTGCTGATAATAAAGAAGAAGTGAAGAAGAAAAATATTAAAACTAAAACCCTTAGCATAGTGCGCATTTTTTAATTATCTGAAAAGTTACAATCAGAACGCCTAAGTTTCCAAGTGTGCAGAATAAAATGTAGGTTTCCCTATACAGTTAAATACAGGGTTTCCTGTAGAGATTGTCTTAAAACTAATCCTGTTTTTGTTGTTTCTCGAATTAACCTACATTTGTAGTTAAATTCTAACCTATGGAATATAAATTACTGAGCGATGAACTTCTGATAAAACTTCTGTTGGTAGGAGATGGGGGGGCATTTGAGGAAATTTATAGACGCTATTTTAATAAATTACTCCGGACAGCCCAATTCAAAATTCAATCAAAAGAGATTGCAGAAGAATTATTACAGGATTTGTTTATCAGCCTCTGGGAAAAACGTGATAAAATTGTAATAGATAATCTGGAAGCCTACCTCAGTACTTCGCTCAAATATCTTATTATTAACCATATCAGGCGGCAAATATTGCAGGACAGATTTATTGAGTATGCTGCGAACAAAAATGAGCCAGCCGAAACAGTAGATGAGTCAATTGCTTTTAATGAACTTTCAGTAGCCATAGAAAAGAGTATCGAAAAATTACCCGAAAAAACACGCCAGATATTTACGCTGAACAGACTGGAATACAAATCGGTGAAAGAGATTTCAGAACAATTGTCTCTTCCGGAAAGAACTGTAGAGTACCATATTACCCAGGGATTAAGAACTTTGAGGGTCAATCTTAAGGAATTTATGATACTTGAATGGGCTGTTTTGTGTTTAACGATTTTTTAAATCTTCTGTTCCACGATTAGGTTAAGATACCTTTCGGTAATATCACATGTCAATTTTTTGCCACTGAAAGGTAAATTAAAACCCTGCTGCACAAGACTTTTATATTCTTCTGAATCTATTAAAAACAATGGATTTGTATGGTTGAGGTTCCGCCAGGACTTATTGAGGGTCAATTGGGGGTGAAACTGCGAAGTTAATTGTACTTTATAAAGAATTTTTATAAAAATCACCTGTTTTATATAAATTTTCAAAGAAATAATAAAATTATTTGCGGTTAAGACTGACTTATTTGACTTATACACAAAACCACCTGAAATCATGAACCGCCAATCTTTTGCACTACTCTTAAATAAATACCTGAACAGACAATGTTCTGCTGCCGAGCAAAGGGTGGTGGAGCAATGGTATGACTTATTAGATGAAATGCCCGGTGCTGAATGGAATGCTGCCGAGCTGGAAGAGAAACTATGGCAAAAAATAAGGAAACACACTAAAGGGGAAGAGATTCAGGAGACGGAAGTGCAGAGAACATTTTCAATTTTTCATAACAGGAATAAGTATGTAAGCATAGCGGCTTCTGTACTATTAGTTTTGGGTGTAGTGCTTGCCTTTTACTTTAAAAAGAATACAGATACATCAGTTAAGATTTATACGCACCCTATCCGGGAAGGGATGATTGAAACGGCTAATTCATCTGATAAAGCCATGAGAATTGAACTGGAGGATGGGAGCATTGTTACTCTACAGCCTCATAGTAGACTCCACTACCCTGAGAAATTCGGTGCCAATAACCGGGAAGTCTACTTGGAAGGGGAAGGTTTTTTTGAAGTACAGAAGAATACTGCCAAGCCATTTTTTGTATATACAGGCAATGTAACCACTAAGGTATTGGGTACGAGTTTTTATGTGAAGAGTATTGACGGGGTAAAGAAAATTGAAGTAGAGGTGGTATCGGGCAGGGTATCTGTTTATGAAAAAAATAACAAAACGACCAATAAAGGAAATGAGATAAATGGTGTAGTGCTGACACCTAATCATAAAGTGACATTTTTTGCAGAGAGTAACCTTTTTGTTACAAACATTGTGAAAAATCCGATTATTCAGACTGCTAAGATACAGGATACCAAAGTCTTTTTTGAATTTGATGATACTCCGGTGTCGGATGTGCTTAACAAACTTCGTGAAGCCTACGGCCTTGATATATTAGTCGAAAACGAAGCTATTAATAAGTGTTTCCTTACTGCCGATATTACACATCAGCCTCTCTATACCAAATTGGATATTATCTGTGCCGCCATAGGAACTACTTATGAAGTGAAAGGTACCACTATTTTGCTGAGCGGCAAAGGGTGCCAATAGTTGTTAATAAACTAACCTATTATATAGTAAAACTTAATCTTAACATAAACCAATATGATGACCTGATTAGCCAAGCAAACTCTAATTTTGCCAAAAAACAAAAAGCCAACAATGTTGCGAGCATTGTCAGCTTTTCTGAAAGCCCTTCTGAATCGGTTGCGGGCCGATTCTGCCAGAAGGTGTGTTTTGCCAAATCTTTCCAAAATCAAACAAAACAGTTCAAAAGTATGAAAAAACCTCAACAATTTAGTCAAACCCTACTGGCTATTATGAAAATCTCACTTTTACAGCTTACGATAGCAATTCTCTTTATGGGAGGAGCCTTCGCCTTTGATAGCAATGCCCAGGAGATGCTCAATAAGTCTGTATCGTTAAAGGTAGAAGACGTGAAACTTCGGACGGTGCTTAACCAGATTGAGCAACAAACTGAAGCCAAGTTTGTGTATAATTCTAAAGCGATTCAGGTTGACCGCAGGATTTCATTGGTAATCAATGAAAAAAAGCTGTCAGAAGTGCTGGATGTGCTTTTAAAACCTCAGCAAATCTCTTATAAAATTATAGGTGGCCAGATTATTCTAAGCCCTGTTGCTACAGATAAGACCTCGCTCAGACTTGAAACAAGTCCTTTGTCGGCAGATGATGAAAAAGTGGCAGTGATGCCGGTTGACCAGACAATTACCGGAACAGTAAAAGAAGAATCCGGTTCTCCTATACCAGGAGTGAGTATTGCCTTAAAAGGAACCACCAAAGGTACAAGCACAGATGGTGAAGGGAAATTTAAAATTGATGTGCCCAACGGAAATTCAGTATTGGTTTTTTCTTTTGTAGGTTATAGCACACAGGAAGTAGTAGTGGGAAATCAGACCTCCTTAAATATTGTGTTAAAAACCGATACAAAGGTCTTATCTGAAGTAATTGTGGTAGGATATGGCGTACAAAAGAAAGCCAACCTTACCGGTGCAGTTGACCAGATTACCAGCGAAGTATTTGATAACCGCCCGGTAACGAATGTAAATCAGGGTTTGCAGGGTGTAATGCCTAACCTTAACGTAAAAATGGGAGATGGAAAACCCAACCAGGCGCCTAGTTTTAATATCAGAGGTACAACTTCTATCGGGCAGGGTGGTAGTGCCCTGGTATTGATTGATAACGTAGAAGGCGACCCAAGTTTATTGAACCCGAGTGATATTGCCACTATTACGCTTTTAAAAGATGCGGCTTCTGCTTCTATCTACGGTGCAAGGGGTGTATTTGGCGTGGTATTGATTACTACCAAAAACCCATCTGCCGGAAAAACCAGCATTACCTATTCAACCAATTATTCATTTAAAAGTGCCATTGCTAAACCTGACCTGGTTACTGACGGTTATACATGGGCTTCTATGTTTGCAGAGTCTTTTGTTAATTTCGGAGGTACTTTTCCACAAAATGCCAATAAAACGCTGAAATTCTCGCAGGCGTATCTCACCGAAATCAAACGCAGAAAAGACGCAGGCATCACAAATGAGGTAGAGATAGACCCTGCTACAGGCGAATATGTGTATTTTGGGAATACCGCCTATTATGATTTGTTGTATAAAAAAATGACAAATTCAAAAGAGCATAACCTGAGCATTTCTGGAAGCAGCGACAAAGCCAGCTATTTGTTAACAGGCCGCTATTTCGGACAAGATGGTTTGTTCCGTTATAATTCTGACGATTACAGCGTTTTTAACTTTACCGGTAAAGGCTCTATTCAATTGTATCCATGGTTGAAAATCACCAATATGTCGCAATACTCTGACATGAAATACCATAACCCATCAAACGTAGGTGAAGGCGGAGGTATATGGCGGAATATAGCAGATGAAGGACACCCATTATCACCGCTACTAAATCCTGACGGCACACTCACCGCTTCTGCCGCCTATACCGTTGGTGATTTTTACTATGGAAAAAACGGTATTGATAACAACAAGAAAGTATTCAGAAATACTGCCGGGTTCAGTACTAATTTTTTCAAGGATAAATTCAGAATCAAAGGAGATTTTACGATTCAGAACACAGATAATAACGATGTAGCCAAAGCCGTTCCGGTACCATATAGTATCAAGCCAGGTGTAATAGCTTATGTTGGTACAACTACTAACTATCTGAGCAATGTTTATAGAGAAACCACCTATATGACTACCAACTTCTATACAGAGTATGAAAATACTTTTAAAGAAGATCACTATCTGAAATTTATGGTGGGTTATAATTATGAGCAATCGAATTATAAGCGTCTGGCAACACAACGCAATGGCTTGATATTTGAAGACGCAAATGATATTAACCTGGCTTTAGGGCAAGCTATCACTACGCAGGGTGGTTGGGAGAGATGGAAGATTATGGGTGGCTTTTCGAGATTAAACTACTCGTTCAAAGACAGATATCTGTTTGAATTGAATGGTCGTTATGATGGCTCTTCTAAATTTCCGGCTAATCAGCGTTATGCTTTCTTCCCGTCTTTCTCAGTTGGCTGGAGGCTTTCGAAAGAATCATTCTGGAAAATACCGGAACACATCGTTTCTGACTTGAAAATCCGGGCTTCTTATGGTTCTTTGGGTAATGGTAATATCGGTTCTTATGCATATTTTGAGCAATTCGGTATATCTCAGTCCTCAATGATTCTGAACGGACAAAAACCTCAGCAAACCAGAAACCCCACAGTTTTACCTGAAGGCCTTACCTGGGAAACAGCAACTACCAAGAATATCGGTTTAGATCTGTCAATGTTAGGTAATCGCCTGAATTTTGTAGGTGACGCCTATATAAGAACTACAACTGATATGTTTACTGTGGGTCTTACACTTCCTGCTGTTTTTGGGGCAACTGCACCTAAAGGAAACTATGCCGATTTGAAAACTACAGGTTGGGAAATGATGCTTTCTTATAGAGATAAATTTTCAGCAGGCGGCAAACCATTTAACTACGACATCAGATTAACATTGGCCGATTATACCGCAGTAATTACCAAATATAATAACCCAGAAAAACAATTGAGCGATTATTATGAAGGACAAACCGTTGGCGAGATATGGGGCTATACTACCGAAGGATTTTTTAAATCGGCAGAGGACGTAAAAAACAGCGCCAGCCAGAGTTTATTCAGATCGGCATCAAGTGGTTTATGGTTTCCGGGTGACATTAAATTTAAAGACGTAAATGGTGACGGGCAAATTACACCGGGTACCAGCCGTGTATCAAACCCCGGCGACAGGTCAATTATCGGAAACACTACTCCAAGATATACCTATGGAGTTATGCTGGGAGCAGACTGGAATAATTTCTTCTTCTCGGCATTTGTTCAGGGTGTAGGTAAACAAGACTGGTATCCGAGTTCAGAAGCCAGCCTTTTCTGGGGACAATATAACCGCCCTTATGGTGGTATTCCTAAGAGTCAGATAGGAAATATCTGGAAAGAGGATAATGTAGATGCCTATTTCCCAAGATATGTATCACGTGTGGCAAGTAATGCGAACGGTACACTGGTAGCACCTCAGACCAAATATTTACAAAATGTAGCGTATGCGAGATTGAAAAATATTCAGGTAGGATATAATTTGCCAAGAGCGGTGATGTCGAAAATTGGTTCGTCAGCAGCAAGAGTATTTGTTTCGGCCGAAAATATCTTTACACTTTCTCCATTGCATAAAATTACCAGAGATATAGATGTAGAAAATGCTGTAGCTTCTGACCAGGTATTTAATCCGGGAGGAAACTCAGGGGATGGTTACAATTATCCATTGATGAAAAGTGTAACGGTTGGTTTATCTATTACATTCTAATTTTGATACAAGTATGAAACTTAAATATATTTATTTCTTATTTTTTGCGGTTCTCATCAGCAGTTGCGACTTAGAAGAATTGCCTCAGGCAACTACTTCAAAAGGCCCTATTTTTTCGAACGAAAGTGGCTTGATTCTATATACCAACTCGTTTTACACCATGTTTAATGGCAAAAACCTGCATAGAGCCGATGCGATGTCAGATTATCTGGCCCGGAAAGACACACCTCCGTTTATAACAGAGGGCAACTATAGTGCTCAGGTAAGCACAGGCTGGAGCTGGGGTGATTTACGTAATATCAATTATTTTATTGAAAACTGTACCGACCCTAAAGTACCTGTTGCCATAAGAAAAAACTATATTGGTATTGCTAAGTTTTTCAGAGCATGGTTTTATTTTGATAAGGTAAAAAGATTCGGCGATGTACCCTGGATTGGTAAACCTTTAAATGTAACTGATACAGATTTGCTCTATAAAGGTCGCGACTCGCGTGTGATGGTAATGGATTCTGTATTGGCTGACCTTGATTATGCCTCTTTGAATATCACTTCTCCAAGTGAGGGTACGCGAAGCCTTGTTACCCGATATGTAGCTTATGCATTTAAAGCAAGGGTGGCATTATATGAAGGAACTTACAGAAAATACCATACTGCTTTAGGTCTTACGGGTTCTTCAGCAAATCTGCTGAATCAGGCAGCGGTAGCCGCTAAAAAAGTGATGGATGAAGGCGGGTATAAATTATATGATGGTGCCGGAACAGACAAGTCTTACCGCCAGGTATTTATCAATCCTGCGCCTGTAGCTACCGAAGTAATGCTGTCTGCCGTTTGCGATTTAGCACTCAATAACCTGAATGATGGTAACTGGTACTGGACCAGCGGTACTTATGGTGATAAAGCGAACTTTATCCGTACATTCATTAATACATACCTGAATATCGATGGCACGCCTTATACAAACAATCCGGCCTATAAAACCATGCTGTTTAAAGATGAGGTGAAGGGTCGTGATAAAAGATTGCAGCAAACCATTCGCTCAGGCGATTATAAAAGAATCAGTGCCGGTAATCTTGTACCTGCGCCTCCGGTGTTTTCTTATACCTTTACGGGTTATATGCCAATTAAATGGGCTTTAGACGATGTATATTATGACACCCGCGATCTGAACATCAATTCGGTAACGATTTTTCGCTATGCCGAGGTATTATTGAACTATGCCGAAGCTAAAGCCGAATTAGGTACACTTACGGATGCTGAGTGGGCTGCTACCATAGGAGCTTTGAGAAAGAGGGCCGGTATTACTGGTGGACTAAGTGCCAAACCTACCATAGCTGACCCATATCTACAAGAAAAATATTTTCCGAATATTTCTGATGCAACACTTCTGGAAGTACGTCGTGAAAGAGGTATTGAACTATGTCTGGAAGGTTTCCGCTTCGACGATATTGTAAGATGGAGAAGAGGAGAACTGATGCAAATGGAGTGGAACGGCATGTATGTGCCGGAATTGAACACACCTATGGATTTGAATGAAGACGGGATTCTGGATGTAGCGTTTTATAAAACATTACCTGCCAACAGGGTTGCGGGAGTTACTTATGTAGAGGTGGCACCGACTGTAGGCGGTAAGACTAACCCTCAGTTACTATCCAATGGAGATTCAGGAGAATTGACATGGCTGAATAATATCCCGAGGAAATTTACGGATAAGAATTATTTATATCCGATTCCGGCAGGCGATCTGATTACGAACCCTAAGTTAGGGCAGAACCCGGGCTGGTAAGCTAAAATCTTTCAGTAGTTTTATTTCATATGTTTTAAGGTTAAAAAATAATCCTGATAATCAGGATTATTTTTTTATGATTTGATTAAAAAGAGCCATCAGGTTCTTTCATTAGATGTTGCTGCAAAAGGGCTTTACGATTTGTAGGGCTCTTTTTGTTTTTTGGGATTGTCTGAACTATGATTAATCAATGATAAAATCATCCAATCAGAGTTCAAGGGTCAAACCAATCCATTTCTCCTCTTCTATAGGTTTCCCTATATATCAAAAATGTAGGTTTCTCTACCCCTAAAATGTAGGGTTTTGCAGATTTACAGGCGTTGGTATTCACTCTAATTTTGTATCGTTCAAAAAGCATAGCGATTTACCTACAAATAGCAAACCCATGAAACCCCCGATTACCTCCCAGACCGAAACTACCGAAGACGACGGATTTTGGACCGTGCTATATGAAATTATTCAAAAGCATCCCATGATTTTCACACTGTTATTTCTAATACCCCTCATTGCCCTGTTGATTTCGATGGCTTTCAAATGGCATTATGTGTTTAGTGATTCGATGCACTACTTGTCTGACTATTCGGTAGTTGATGGTAAATGGAATGACACAAAGGTGTATTTCAGCCCTGGAATTGACAGATATATCAGAGAGCTTGATATTGCAGGTTTGCTGGGGGGTATTGTCGGTATTTTTATTGGTTTGTATGTAGCAGTTTCAACTGAAAAAATCAACCGCCAGAAAGAGCGCACCAACCAGCAGGATATGGAGCGTATCAAGACTCAGACAAGCCTTCTGGTACAGGCTACCCAATCATTGAACACGCTGATGGTCGATGTAAGCGGAAAGGTAAATGAAAAAGTACAATTAATGGATGGCACAACAGAACTGCTGGATGGTATCTCGAAAGTGATAGAATCGTCGAAAAATCAGGGGAATAATTTACTGGTATTGTCGAATACGGCCCGTATAGAAGGTATTGCCCCTTACAGAATGGAATATGTGGCCAAACATGCCGGATTGAAGCCCCATGAACTGAAAAACGCCACCCAGTTTGATTATGCACGCAAAGCCGAAGCATTACAAAGAGATTGCTCTGATGTTGAGAACAAACTGAAAGAAGTATCAATATATCTGCAAAACATGGGTAGCGATGCGAAGGTAGAATACGTAACCCTCAACGACCAGAGCGAAGGCGCTACCCATGCTTTTCTGAAATATCTGGGCAAAGTATTTAATGAACACGTAATTGTGGAGACCTATAGAAGCGGAAGCAACGCCGTATTGAATAGTCTGGAAGGTACGCCTCATCATAACCGTTTTCTGGTGCCGGGTAGTGCCGCTGAGGTTGATAATCCACAGGCTTTTCTGGTACGTCAATTGTATGACCAGCAGGTACAGGCCATTAAAGAAATGCAGGAATTGGGGATACGTGTAACCAAAATCAATAAAACACTGCCTATCCAGTTGTTTATTTCTGCCCCTTTAGAAAACAAACCGGGTATTTATAAGGGCTTATGTGTATGTATTTTAGGCAGTGGGTCGAGTACCAGCGGCAGGGCATCTAAACTGACAGCGTTTTTGACGGATGATCCACATATTGTTGCGTCTATGACCGAACTGTTCTATGATTACGAAAACGATGCACAGATGAATACCAAAGAGTTTATCAGACCAATGGCGTAGGAGGGGATTTTAGCCGTTTCCCCGAATAGAATTCGGGGGCTAAGAAAACAAAGGAAATAACATCTTACTTATGCGGACTTAAGTCCGCATCACCACTAAAATTATTCCATTGTTTTTTTAGACGGCGACTTCAGTCGCTGAATGTTGGATAAGCAGGGCTAATAAAATGGTAATGGACCCATGAAATTTTAAAAATCTAATGAACACCCTTCATATATTTAAGAAGCTTTATCCTTTCATCCGGAATTACCGGGGTAGTCTGATATTAGCACTCTTGCTGACAACTACTGGCGCACTACTTTCGCAGGTAACACCGCTGGTGATGGAATACTCGGTAAATATCGTACAGGGTATGATTGACAAGCCTGTTGATAGGCAACGTATATTGGTAATAGTAGGCTCTTTGGTAGCCATTTTATTAGGGAAAGAGATTTTAAGTCTGTTAGTAACCCTGGGACAGAAGTTTCTGAGCGACCGCATTCGTTTCCGCATGGCAGGCGATTTATATGATTATACCATTCAGCGTATCACCTCTTATCATTTATCTTTTTTTGCCTTATCTCAAAACCAGACCGGAAAACTGGAAAAGCGAATTGACAAGGGTATTGAAAGCCTGACAAAGATGGTAAAGAATATGTTTGTAGATATTCTCCCAATGCTGGCCAATGCTGCTTTTGCTCTTATGCTGATTTATAAAAAGAATGTCTGGGTAGGTCTGGTTGCTACTATTATTCTTCCTTTTTATATCTATATAAGTCGTGAACAGACACTTCGCCAGAAGAGTATCCGTCGCAATATTCAACAGGTCAGAGAAGAAAAGGCCAATTCTTTATTCGGGCTTCTGGAGTCGATTTTTGTAGTAAAATCTTTTGTAAGAGAGAATTACGAAGCGGGTCGCCAGCAGAAGATTAACCTGAATCTGACGGAGAATGAAATCAAGCATCATCGGACCAATTACCTTTTCGATGGTCTGAAAAGTATAGCCGAGCAGTTAGGTGTAGTGATGGTATTTACATTAACAATATACTTTGTTCTGAATCACCAGATGACCGTCGGTGCAATCTTATTGCACATTATGCTATTCAACAATGTATCTGCACCGGTACGCCACCTGCACCGGATCTATGATGAGTATACAGAGGCTCTGACTTATTCGGAAGGCTTTTTTGATATGATTGAAAACGATCAATATCTGTCAAAGAAAGGAGGTATAAGTACCAATAATTTACAGGGGAATTTTAGTTTTCAGCATGTAGATTTTGTGTATCCGAATGGTAAGCAGGCTTTGAAAAATGTAAGTTTTGAACTGAAACAGGGCAAAACCACGGCTTTGGTCGGTTTATCAGGTGCCGGGAAGAGTTCAGCCATGAATTTACTGGCAGGGTTTTATGACCCAACGCAAGGAAACATATTACTCGACGGTAAACCGCTGGCAGATTACGATACCGATTTTGTGCGCGAAAACACTGGCCTGGTGATGCAGAAAAACCATATTTTTTCGGGCACTATTGAAGACAATATACGCTATGGTGATTTAAAAGCTACTCACCAGGAGATTGTAGAAGCGGCTAAGAAGGCCAGTTTGCACGAACAGATTTTACGCATGCCGGGTGGTTATGAAACCCAGGCCCGCGAATTATCGGGAGGTCAGCAGCAGCGCATTGCCATTGCGCGATTATTTCTGAAAAATCCACCCATCATATTTCTGGATGAACCAACGGCTAGCCTGGATGCTATCACAACAGAGCAGATAAAAGAAAGCATTGATGCTGTAAAAAATAACCGGACCGTGCTGATTATCTCTCATAACATCAGCCAGATTATGGATGCAGACCATATTTATGTGCTAAGTGAAGGAGAAATAGTTGGGCATGGTACTCATGAATCTCTGTATAAGGATGGCGGACTTTACCGGGAAATCATTGATTCAAATGCACGAACACTTAATATCGGTCGCCTGGCAGCAACTGTGTTGGGGTAAAACACCTCACCCCGGCCCTCTCCTGAAAAAGGAGAGGGAGGCTTTAAAACCCTATTTAGAACCCTTCTCCCAAGGGAGAGGGGTAAGCGCCTCGCGCAAAAATTTTAAATGAAAACATATCAAATAACATTATTTAATAGCAAACCATACCATGAACACCTCAGTACAAAATTTTGTCATTCGCCACATTGCGGGGGCAAAGGCCAACCAGATTGAAGAATTTGATTTTCAGAAGCATAAGGAATTGACATTGGGTCGCGCAAGCACAAGTGATGTGAAGTTTGATCCTGATTTAGATACAGTAGTAAGCCGTGAACACGGTAAAATTATACGAGATACGACCGACCCGCTCACATTTACACTGATTGATAATAATAGCCGTAATGGTATTATGGTCAATAAAATAAAAGTAAAAGGCTCAACAAAGCTTTTTCCCGGAGATGAAATCCAGTTAGGAAATAATGGTCCCATCTTCATATTCGACCTTGACCCCCGGCCACAGGAATTTATGCCCCAGACACGTATGGTTGACATAAGCAAGCCAACTACTGACTTTATCCCTGCCGAGGTAGCCAGCACAGGCAATACTGCCAACTCAGGTAAGACCGGGATAGGCAAGCAGACTTTTGAGCGGGTAATTACCCATGAGCGAAAGAAGTCGCAACGTATGCTATGGACAGGTTTAGCCGCAGCTTTAGTTTTATTCGGAGCAGTGGGCTTTGTTATCTGGAAAAACGGGCAGGATACCAATGATGAAATGACTCAGCAAATGGGAAAAGCCAATAAACAGTTAGACTCATTAAGAAGTGTAGTAGCTGAAAAACAGCAAAAAGGACAGTCTTTGTCGCCTGAAGAGATTGTTGCGGCTAATCAGGATAAGGTAGTAAAAATAGAATTTGGCTGGCAGTTGTTTGACCCAAGTACGAGTGATGAAATCTGGCATGTGTATATTCCAATGAAAATGCAGGATGGCAGCGAGCGCTATGTAGCAGCCTACATGCAAAATGCTCAGGGAAGGATAGAGCCTTATCTGAATACCAAGAGAAACGTACAAATGGGTGTACCCATCGGCATGACCGGTGCTTCGGGCTCTGGTTTCGTAGTATCAGAATCAGGTTTTATTCTAACTAACCGTCACGTAGCCGCCTCATGGAATACAGGTTTCTCTTTTCCGGAGTATGCATTCCCCGGTGTTTTAATAGATCAGCAGGGCAAACCAACCAATCAGATGATTTCAGCAGGAGATGTGTACGGCTGGGTGCCGTCTGAAGCTTCTATGCTGGGTGGAAGAACTTTAAATGCAAGAGTGGAAGGTCGGAATACTTATCTGAAAGTAACATTTGCCAATAATGTTTTGCGCCGCAATGCTACGGTAGAAGCCGTATCAGATAACCACGATGCCGCCATGATTAAAGTATCTATTCCCGGACAATTACCAAGTGTGGAACTCTTTGATAACTACGACGACATTAAAGCCGGGCAGGCCGTAACAGTAATGGGTTATCCGGGTGTAGCACCTGAACAATATGTAGTGCGTAAATCCAGCGACCCATTCAAACCTAATATGGACTTTAATAGTGTGCCTTCGCCAACGGTTACACCTGGTAATATCGGGCGTCTGATAAAAAGCTCGGCAGAGAAAACTAATTTATACAGCACCTTTGGCGATTCTTATCAGCTTACCATTAATGCCACAGGTGGCGGCAATAGCGGAGGCCCTATGTTTGATGATAAAGGCCGTGTAATTGGAATCTACTATGCAGGCAAGAGCGATGCCCGCGGTACACAAATATCCTTTGCAGTTCCTATCAAATATGGTATGGAATTGATGGGGAATCAGAAGGTTTTATAATGCCGAATGAGTGAATGGTGAATTAGCGAATAATTTTATTTTAGGATGATTGATTCACTAATTCACCATTCACAATTAACTCAATGTCAAAATGCAGGAACCATTCTTAAATAAGAATATCAGAGGATATATACTCACACAATGGTTGGGCTCAGGGGGTATGGGAGAAGTATATCAGGCACAGCATCAACACACCCGTCAAACTGCTGCTGTTAAAGTATTAAACCGAATTGATCAGGTAGAGCGTTTCCGGAATGAAGCCTATGTCCAGTCATCGGTTAAACATCCGAATATTGCCTCACTATATGAGTACTCCATCGAAAATGGCATTCCTTGTATTGTGATGGAATATGTGGAAGGATTAACCCTCGAAAGGCTGATAAAAAGGCAGGGCGCATTGCCCGAAAACTTTATCTGGAAGGTTCTGGAACAAATGGTTGCTGCTGTATTACACCTGCATACAAACAATATATTTCATAGAGATTTAAAACCTGCTAATATCAAAGTTACGAAAGAGAGTGTAGTAAAATTATTGGACTTTGGAATTGCCAAGGCAGCTTATACTCCCAAACTGACACAAGAGGGATATATCGTTGGAACCTCATTCTACATGGCACCGGAACAGTTTCAGGGTAAAGGCAATATACAGTCTGACTGCTGGGCATTGGGTGTGATTCTTTACGAAATGCTTACCGGACAATTACCTTTTGATGGCAAGACTGAAACAGAAACCCGTATCAAAATAGAACGAGGGGAGTATATGGCGCCTAATCTGATTAATCCTCATATTTCAAAAAAAAGCAAGAGAATCATAGAAAAACTATTGCAAAGAAATCCGAAGAAACGCATTACTGCGGAGGCCTTATTAAGCGAATTGAGAGGGGAGACTGACCCGAATAATTTGTTTAATCGGGTGAGTGACTGGGTGAGGAATACGTTTTAGATAGGGAAACATGCATCTAACTCGAAAGTCAGTGAATAAATCCGACGAGTATCAGCGACTGAAGTCGCCGTCTAAGATAACAAAGGAAATATCATCTTATTCTGCGGACTTAAGTCCGCATTTGTAAATAAAAGTAATCCTTTGTTTTCTTAGCCACCGACTTTAGTCGGTGAATCCAAGACAGTTGCGTTCAATAAAACAAATTAACATCAATCATTTAATCATCTACAAAGATGTTTTGGAAAAAATGGTTATCGGGTAATGATCCGAAACCTACGGAAGAACACCCGGTAATTGAGGAAGATTTGCGGGCAGTGGTGGTGACAGACGTAGGGAGAGTACGCACCAATAATGAAGATGCGGCCAGGTTTGTACGTCCCTCAAAAATCCTGGTCAGAATACAGAAAGGCTTTCTGGCTATTGTTGCCGATGGCATGGGTGGACATGCCGCCGGAGAAATTGCCTCACAGATGGCTGTTGAAACAATTGCCAAAGCGTATTATCAGCAGGAAGATACGCCAGAATCGAGCCTGTTTGTAGCTTTTTCTAAAGCAAACAGGGCTATCTGGCAAAACGCGAATAAAAATGTGATGCAAAAAGGAATGGGTACAACATGCACGGCTGTTGCCATTTGCCAGAACAGGCTGTATATGGCACATGTGGGCGACAGTCGGCTGTACCTGTTCAAAGACGGCCAATTGATTCAGCTATCGACTGACCATACTTACGTGCAGGAGTTGATACAGCAGGGGGTGATTTCAACAGAAGAGGCCGAAAAACACCCTGATAGGAATATGCTGACACGTGCCATGGGCACGCATAACAAAGTAGAAATAGATGTACAGGCTGTCTCGACTCTTTTTGAAAATAATGATAGAATTATGCTGTGTAGTGATGGACTTTATGACTATTTCAGTCCTTCCGAAATCGCTGATTTTTTAACAATTCCTTTGTTAAACGAAGCAGCGCAACAAATGGTAGACGCCGCCAAACAAAGAGGTGGGCACGACAACATAACGGTGTTGCTTGTAGAACGTGTGAGTACCGAAGAATTTCAGCCAACAAAACCTACCGAAACCATTGATATACCATGATTGGCCAGAAGATACAAAACTATAATGTAGAAGAACTACTGGGAGAGGGTGGAATGGGCACTGTCTACAGGGCTACTGATACGTTGCTACAGCGTTCGGTGGCTGTTAAAATTCTGCATCCGCATCTGGTCAGGGATACAACTTTTTTTGAGCGCTTCCGCAATGAGGCTATTTTATCAGCTAAATTGAATCATTCGAATGTGGCCGTTTTATATAATTTTCTTAGAGACCGCAACGACAACTTCATGGTGATGGAGTATGTAGACGGCACAAACCTGGAAAAGTTATTGAAGCAAAACGGAGGGCTACCATTTGAGTCGGTGCTGAAAATCATGATTCAGGCTTTAGACGGCTTGCACCATGCACATGAAAAGGGGATTCTGCACAGAGACATAAAACCCGCCAATCTGATGCTGACCCGTGAAGGGATAGTGAAACTGATGGACTTTGGCATTGCCAGGATGGTTGGCTCGCAAAGGATTACAAGGGCAGACAGGATTGTAGGTACACTTGAATATATGGCGCCTGAATTATTAGACGGCAGCGAAGCAAGCGTGCAGTCTGATTTATATGCCATCGGAGTATTGATGTATGAATTGCTATCAGGCAAAATGCCCTTTGAAGCCTCTACCGACTCAACACTGATAACCCAGATTCTTACTAAAAAACCTATCCCTTTGCGCTCACGGATTGGTAACCTGCCAAAGAAAGTTGAAGAAATTTTAGATACACTTTTGCAGAAGAAACCCGAAAAAAGGTATGAAAGCGCTGCTGATTTAAGACAACTGTTAAGCACGATTGTTAGTCCGGGCAGGGTAGTACCACAGGCTTTACAGCCCAAAAAGGCAGAACTAAATCTGGCTCCAACGGTTATGGTCAGAAAGTCAGACACTGGCCCAACGCGATTGGCTGGCCGTCAGGAGTCAGCTTTGAAACCTACTATGGTTCAGAGTGTTAAATCAAGAATGCTGTCTGCCGAGGGAATGATTTTAGGAGGATCTATTATAGGAGCAATTCTGATTATTGCCGGGGGAGTCCTGTTTATGTCACCCAAAAAGAAGGATGATACAGCCCAAAACCAGAACTATATACCCACTACACAAGTAGTGATACCTCAAACTACTACTAAAGCAGATTCTCAAAAGGTCAATAGTAGTAATCTCAGCTTTCAGGAACCACCGGATAAAGTTATTAATCCAACAGAAAAGAAAGAAGTCAAGCCTAAAGACACCTTACCTGTAGAAGACAAAGAGAAGAGCAAAGAAAAGGATAAAGTAAAACAACCTATTGGTAAAAAAGAAGAAGAAAAAGACACTCCTAAACCCACAGAACCTATTGTAAGGCAGCCTGTTACAGAGTCAGTAAAAGAGCCGGAGATTGTAAAAGTAGAGCCAAAAAACAGAAACACGCAAAACGTCTCTATCCGTGGCCTTTCTGTCGCTGTGGTGCTCGATGAAACAATTTCTTCTAATGACCCCGGTATCAAAGGTAAAAGTGTTGCCCTGCGGGTATTAGGCGAAATAAAAGTAGATGGCATAACCGTGATTGCCTCAGGTGCCCGTGGTATTGCAAGGATAACGAGTGCCCGTTCAAGCGATGATGGCAAGTCTTTTCTCGAATTTAAACCTGAACGTGTGCAAGCTGTTAGCGGTGAGTGGATACCCCTGAGAAGTCCTGCTCTAGGTAAATCAGGAAGTTCTATAGAACCAGTCGTTTTTACAAGGGGTACACGCATATTACCTGACCCCAAAACAGCCAATGCTATCTTAACTATTACGCTTTAAACTTTAAAATCATAAACTTTATGAAAACTATGTGCCAAAAGAAATACATAAGCTATTTGTTTATTTTCAACCTTTTAAGTTTCTCTTCCTTTGCACAGGACGCCATTACTTTAAGGTCGAATACGGAGGGCTTCCGCATTGGTGTTAGTGCGGGGTATAAACACTGGACATCTTCATATTTCAATCGCCTTGACGAAACCGAGCCAACAGGCTTAGGTGGTGGCATTAATATCGGTTATGGACTTAACCAGCATCTGGAATTATTTGCTTCTTATGACTGGCACACATTCAAATTTAAAAATGAATGGGATGATTATGGACTCTCAGTTATCGGAGTAGGAGCAAGATTCAATTTTGGAGGAACATTACAGGCGGTGAGACCATTTGTTGAGTTAGGCTATAATTATCAATCCTTATTGATTTCTCCGGTAGAACTGAACGGGCAAACGTTTGAATATCATATGAAAGGCGGGGCACTTTCATTAGGTGGAGGTTTAAACTATTTTGTAACACCCAAACTGGCTATTATGGGTAAAGTGGGGGCAAACCTGGGTAAGTTCAGCTCTTTTCTGGTGGATAGAGATGGTATTGAAGACCGCCCTGATGTAAAAACCTTTCAGTTTGGGATTGGGGTGAATTATTTTTTTAATTAGAGACCATAATTGAATAAATGAAAACCTTGATCAAATATGTATTTTCGGCTAAAGCCAGTTGGATGAGATAGTTTATTATACCTCCAGCTAAAGCAGGAGGCAATTAAACTAATTGTCCGGTGCGGTGTCCTGCCCTTTTCAAATACTGGAATGGAATTGGAGATAAAATGAAAAACCTTAATCAAATATGTATTTTCGGCTAAAGCCAATGGATGAGATAGTTTATTATACCTCCAGCTAAAGCAGGAGGCAATTGAATCAATAGCGCGGCGTCCCCCCATTTTTAAATGCCGCAATGGAATTGGAGATAAAATAAAAAACCTTGATTAAATATGCATTTTCGGCTAAAGCCAATTTTATGATTTAACTTAATGAACCTCCAGCTAAAGCAGGAGGCAATTGAATCAATAGCGCGGTGTCCCCCCATTTTTAAATGCCGCAATGGAATTGGAGATAAAATGAAAAACAATTATCCTATTTGCTTTAGCCAAATTAAAACAAGCCAAATTATCCATAGTTGAGGATGCTAAGACAATCAAAACCGAATCTGAAAAGTGGTCAGTTTATCCTCACTTGTTTTAAGAGAATACTGAAAACCATGATTGACCAAAATTTCACGGATAAGAGTCAATCCAATTCCTTGTCCGTTGTCTTTAGTGGTGAAGAAAGGAGAAAAGATCTGTTGTTCTGCTTCAGGCGAAATCCCGATGCCATTATCCTCTATTAATAATTGTTTGGGTTTAAAAGCAGTTCTGAAAGTGATTAAGCCCTGATTTTCTAAATGCGGATTTTTCTTATTCCTGATTTCTATTGATTCTACAGCATTTTTGATAATGTTGATAATTACCTGCTCCATTTGATGTAAGTCTGCTGAAATCAGAAATGGCATTTCAGTGAGTTTCGCATCAAGTGTAATACCTGATCGGGAGGCTTTGAACTCCATTAATCTTATAGCATTTCTTAGTAATTCATTCAAATCTACTTTTTCAGGTCTGGGTTCAGGTAGGCGGACCATATCGGCAAAATTCCGCATAAAATAGTTCAGATGGTCGTTCCGCTGAATTGCTATTTCGAGTGCGTGTTTAATATCCGAATCATTCTCCTGCAGTTGAATAGTAGTATCAAGAATAGAATTAACAGAGCCGATTGAATTGTTTACCTCGTGGGCCATCATACGTATAACTTTGCCGTAAGCTTTCTTTTCGGCATTGAGAATCTCAGCCGTTAATTCTTCAATCATCACAAAGTATCTCGGGAAACCCCTGTAGATAAAATGTGATTTCTGACATTTATAGGTCTGGATTCCGTTTAAAGAAATAGTCCTGGACTCCCCGGTTTTCAGGGTGCTGATAGCCTGCAAAAGTACTTTGTCAAATTCAAAAATTGATTTGCCGATTAAATCGGAGGCTTCTAAACCCAGTATATCGCAAACTTTTGGGTTAATATTGGCAATATTATCATCAAAATCTAAAATTAGGATACCGGTAGGGGAGGTCTGGACTAATTTTTCCAGAAAATAGTGTTGTTGTTCCTGTTTGGTTCTTTCGTTTCGGAGTTGGTCAACCATACCGTTGTAAACATCAATCAGCATATCCATTTCAATCTTGCCTATTTTCAGAAACTTCACATTGAAATCCTTATCACGCATGGCATCAATGCCAGTCATAAGCAGACGAATCGGTGCTATTAAATCATTATATAATTGCCAGGCAATAAAGATGGAGATGAGTACAAAAACCTCTGAAACGATAAATACAACCTCATTATCTTTGAAAATATAGAAAGATAGGCCAACCATTACGGAGTGAATGACCACCATGAAAAGCAAAAACTTAGTCCGGATCTTCATCATGCGGGATATTATATTTCTCCAATCTACGATATAAAGCACTGCGTGTCAAGCCCAGTGCTTTGGCTACAGTCATTACCTTACCCTTATGAAACTCTAATGCCCTGCGTATCATCTGCACTTCCATTTCTTCTAATGTCATGGTACCAACCTCAGGCAATGATGCTGCACTTGGTTTTCGGGCAGTAGGTTGCCATTGCGCCTGAAAATCTGCCACCTCTAAAGTATCATGATTGCTGACTAAAATGGTTCGCTCGACCAGGTTTTTTAACTGGCGGATATTTCCTGGCAATGGTAATTGCTTAAGCCATTTCATGGCTTCCTGCGTTACACGCAGATTCGGACGGCCATAGATTTCTCTTAAATTCTGTACGAAGAAATTGACAAGTAATGGAATATCATTCGGGCGTTTGCGCAATGGGGGCAGGTTGATGGTAATCAGGTTGATGCGATACAATAAATCTTCTCTGAAACTATTTTTCTGTACACTTTCTTCAAGGTTCTTATTGGTGGCACATACCACCCGCACATCCAGGGTTTTGGTACGGCTACTGCCTAATACCTCGTAGGTACGGTCTTGTAATACCCGCAATAATTTTACCTGGCTGCTTAAATCCAGATCGCCGATTTCATCGAGGAAAATAGTGCCTTTATTTGCCATTTCAAAACGTCCGACGCGGTCAAATCGGGCATCTGTGAACGCCCCACGCACATGTCCGAACATTTCGGACTCAAACAGACTGGTAGAAATACCACCAAGATTGACTTTGACGAATGGTTTGCGGTTACGCTGGCTGTTCTGGTGGATGGCTTCGGCAATCAGCTCTTTACCTGTGCCGCTTTCACCCATAATAAGCACTGAGGCATCTGTTGAGGCAACCCTTCCTATGGTTTCCAGTATCTTTAAAAACTCGGCATCCTCACCTATTAGCTGGCTGAAATTGTATTGAGCATCCAGTTTTTTGCGTGTCAGGGTCAGCGTTTTCTTTTCTGATAAATCCAAGATAGTTCTGATTGATTGCATCAGATGAGTATTTTGCCAGGGTTTATTGATAAAGTCGCTTGCGCCTAATTTCATCCCTTTCACGGCCAGGTCAATAGTTGCCCAACCAGTGATTAAAATAACCGGAATACTATTATTGATTTTCTTGATTTTTTCTAATAGACTCAGGCCATCGTCGCCTGAAGTATCATTCGAGAAATTCATGTCTAAAATTACTAAGTCCGGTACCTCCAATTGCAAAAACGCCAGAGCGTCCTGTTGTGAACCCACAGCAACGAAGTCAAATCCCTCTTTTTTCATCAAGAGGGATAAGGAGGTACGCACGGCTATGTCATCGTCTATAATTAAGAGCATAAGGGTAAGGGCATAGGGGTAAGGGCAGGGAGCAAAGAGTATAAGTGAAGCGGGAGTTATGGCAAAAGGTATAATTTTATTTCCTTTGTACCCATAACTGCATGTTTTATGTAAATCACCTATTGCCCTTAACCCTCTGCTCCATGCCCATTTACACACGTAACTTTTTTTGAAAATTCGTTATTTTTCTACTTAAAATTTCTAATTCTTCAAACAATTGATTTTTCAATGTCTCATCTATTAAATCCCTTCTCAATAAAATGATAAGGATATTGGCACTTTCAAAGCATGAACGTCGGGCATAATTTAAGAACAGAATAAATTCTTTGTCAGAAAAAGAGCCAGCACCTTCAGCGATATTATTTGAGATACTCATACCACAGCCCCTTAATTGTTCTGCAAAACGAAAAAGTTTCCTTCCCTCTAAAACATCAGAGATATTGAAGAGATGGTCACCTACCTCAATGGCAGATTTCCATATTTCTAAATCTTCAAACCGAAACTTTCGTTTTGACGGATGCATAAGGGGAAGATATTTTAGGTTTTTGCTTTTACAAATATAGCTAAAAGTTTACGTGGAGTATAAATAAGGGGTGATAAGGCCTGAAGAACAAATACTACAAAACTATCAATAAGTTATATGTTCTTATCAATCCATGCTTATTAGCTATCCCTATGCCCCATGCCCTCTGGTAAATTACTCTTCATGCAATGCCACCGCAGGATAAATCTCCGATGCCTGCTTGCTTGGAAACAATGCACATGCGATAACCAGTACATAAATAGAAATCACTGCCAGCACAATGCCCATTATATAAACAAAAGCGTCTATATCAAAGACATTCAGCAAGGGGAACTGAATAGCGAAAAATAAACC